>NZ_JAVKPP010000011.1:0-150101 GCF_040980965.1 Kocuria sp. CPCC 205231
GGCATCGGCATCTCGGTGTTCTTCGGCTGGACCATGAACGGTTTCCTGGCCCTGTTCTTCCCCTCCCTCGTGGCCGCGGTCGGGATCTCGGGCACGTTCTTCCTCTTCGCCGGCATCGGCGTCCTCGCCCTGATCTTCGTGGCCACCCAGGTCCCAGAGACCCGCAACCGCTCCCTCGAAGACCTCGAGGAAGACGTCTCCACCGGGGCGATCTACCAGGTCGCCAAGCCCGCCGACGCCCACCAGTCCTGAGCCCCACAGCGTGACCCCTCGCACGCCGGGGACAGGTGTCCGAGACAGGACAGGTCGCCGTTCTGCTCCCCGTGCAGGAACACCAGCGGGGTCCTGGTGCCGGTGCGGTGCATGCCGGCGATCTCCAGGCGGGGTCCGCACCGTCGATGATCGGTCCAGCGGTCCCGCGCTGGGGGCAGCCGTTCCGCCGTCGGTGCTCGACCGGGCCCGCGACCTCGTGGACGGGGCGCTGCCGTGCGGCATCTTCGCGAGGTGCCACAGGGATCGGGAGCCATTTTCCGCATGACGCCTGGTCTGCCGGAGATGCTTGTGGTTAGGGTGAGGTGTGGTCGAGCAGCCGGCCCGCAGTGCGCTGCTGTCGATGGAGGAAGCTCCTGTGGACCACACCGTGCTCGTGCCGGCCGAGGCCGCCCGCCGCGATGAACCCTCTGCCGAGGCGACTCCGGGCCGCCTCCGCAGGACCGCTCCCATGTCCGGCCTCTTGGCCGATGCCCGGTATGTCCTGCCGCTGAAGTGGTCCGACGACACCGGCCTGGACGAACTCGCCCACTACCTGGCCGAGGTCGTCACGTGGATGCCCGTCACCGTCGTCGACGGTTCCGCCGAGAAGCTCTTCGCAGCTCATCGCACGGCGCTGCCGGAGACGGTCGAGCACGTGCGCCCCGATCGGTGGCATGGGGCCAACGGCAAGGTGGCGGGGGTGATGACCGGTGTCCGCCGGGCGGCCGAGGAACGGATCGTGGTGGCCGACGACGACGTGCGCCACACCCGGGGCACCCTGGAGCGCATCGTGGGGCTGCTGGGGGAGGCCGAGGTGGTCCGCCCGCAGGACTACTATCTGCAACTTCCCTGGCAGGCCCGCTGGGACACCGGACGGACCCTGCTCAACCGGGCTCTGGGCGGGGACTGGCCCGGCACCCTGGGCGTGCGCCGGTCGGCCCTGCTGGACGCGGGAGGCTACGACGGCTACGTCCTGTTCGAGAACCTCGAGCTCGTGCGCACCGTGCGGGCGGCCGGTGGGAGAGAGATCGTGGCCCTGGACGTGCTGGTGGGGAGGATGCCGCCCACCGTGTCCCACTTCCTCGGCCAGCGCGTCCGTCAGGCCTACGACGATTTCGCCCAACCCGCCCGTCTGCTCGCCGAGCTGTCGCTGCTGCCCCTGCTGGGCTGGGCGGTGCGGCGACCGGGGCGGTGCGCGGCCGGAGCCCTGGCCGTGTGCGGGGTGGCCGAGTTCGGCCGACGCCGGCACGGGGGAGCAGCGGTCTACCCGGGGGGCACGGTGCTGTGGGTTCCGCTGGGGGTGCTGGAGCGGTCGGTGTGCGTGTGGGCGGCCGTGGTCGTCCGGGCGCGCGGCGGGGTGTCCTACGCGGGGTCCCGGCTGCGCACCGCCGGGCACTCCCGAGCCGCCCTGCGCCGGCGCCTGCGCGGCCCGAGCAAGGACTGGCTGCTGGTCGACGCCGGCACCGGACGGGTGAGGGGGCGGCGGTGAGCGTGGGGACGGGGCCGGCGGGTGCGGGTCCGGTCGTCGAGATCGCCGAGGACGACCTGTACGGGCTGATCGCGACCCTGACCCACAACGACTGGCAGCCCTCGGGCGGGAGCCTGCGGATCAACGTGGTCTACCGCGGCCACGCGGTGGCCGACCGGGACCTGGACACCAGTCTCTTCCGGCTCCGGGGCACCTCGAGCGAGCAGATCGAGCCCCGCATCCTGCGGAACTTCCGCAAGTACGCCGCCCGGGACACCTCCCCGGGGGACTCCGACTGGAACTGGCTGTCCGTCGCCCAGCACCACGGGCTGCCCACGAGACTGCTGGACCGGTCGAACTCGCCCTACGTGGCCCTGCACTTCGCCACCGCGGACCCGCGCTGCTACGACCTCCCCGGAGCGGTGTGGTGCGTGGCCTACTCGGCGGTGCACGATCTGCTGCCGGCACCGCTGCGCGAGGAGATCACCGCGCACGCGGCGGGCCTGTTCACCACCGACATACTGGGGCGGGTCGCGTACAGCATGGCCGACTTCGACCGGTTCCGGGACCAGCACGGGCGGGCGGTGCCGCTGTTCTTCGAACCCCCGTCGCTGGACGAGCGGATCGTGAACCAGGCCGCGGTGTTCTCCGCCATGTCCGCGGCCACGGCGTCCTTGCACGAATGGCTGGGCGAGCACCCCGACCTCTGCCGGAAGGTCGTCATCCCGGCGGGTCTGAAGTGGCGGATCCGCGACCACCTCGACCAGGCGAACATGACCGAGCGCGTCCTCTTCCCCGGCCTCGACGGACTGTCCCGCTGGCTGACCCGCTACTACGGGCCGCGCCCGGAGCAGGGCGCCTGGGCGGAGCCGGCCTCGCCGGCGATGGGCGACGTGCCGGAGCCGCTCCCGGGCTCAGCCCCGGCCGGCTGAGGGTGGACTTCTCGACCGGGCCCTGGGGTGGGGTCCCGTCGCCGGACCGGTGAGAAGCGGCTCCCCGCCCGTGGTGGGGAGCCGCTTCTCGTTGTTCCGTGGGAGCGAACGGTGTCCGTCGGTGGGCCTCAGGTGCGGGCCCTGTCGGCGGCTATTCCTTCTTGAGCTTGTCCTGGATGCTGCCGGCGGCCTTCTCCATGATGTTGGGCTGTTCGGTGGTGCCGTAGAACCGGGCGTCCGGGTGGGTGGGAGGCGGCATCGGCACCCCCGCCATGGGCTGGTCCTGGTAGCCGAACTGCCCGTTGCCGTCCGGCGTCGGCCCGGAGGCCCAGGACCCCTCCGCGGCGGCCGCGCCGTCGGAGAAGTTGTAGTAGTCGTAGGAGAACTCGGTGGCCTCCTTGGCCTGCGGGAAGTTCGAGGGCACCGGCATCTGCTCCAGCCCGTCGGCCTGCAGCTCCTTGACCGCGGCCATCCACTGGTTCTGGTGCATGGTGTCCCGCGCCAGCAGGAACGAGAGCATGTCCCGGATCCCCTTGTCCTCGGTCATGTGGTAGAGCCGGGCGACCTGGGTACGGCCCTGCATCTCGGCGTTGACGTTGGCGGTCATGTCCGCCAGCAGGTTCCCCGAGGCGGTCACGTAGGACCCGGACCACGGGTTGCCCATCGAGTCCACCGGCCGCGCCCCGGCCCCGGCCACGATCGCGTGCTGCAGGTCGGTGCCGCCGATCACCGCCGCGACCGCCGGGTCGCCCTGCACGGCGTCCTCGGTGATGCCCAGCGGGGCCTTCTCGAGCAGCTGGGCGACCATCGTGGCGAGCATCTCGATGTGACCGAACTCCTCGGCGGCGGTGCCGAAGAGCAGGTCCCGGTACTTGCCCGGGATGTGGGCGTTCCAGGCCTGGAAGCTGTACTGCATGGCCACGGTGATCTCCCCGTACTGCCCGCCGATCACCTCCTGGAGCTTGCGCGCGTAGACCGCGTCCGGGGCCTCGGGGGTGGACTTGTACTGGAGCTTCTGCTGGTGCAAGAACATGCTGACCTCCGTCATCGGCTGCTGCGGCCGGCGGTGGCGCGGCACTCCGCGCCCGTGATTCCCGGCTCTGATCTCCACGCTAGTGATCCGGCCCCGAAAAGGGAAGCGTGCTTACTGAATGAACGGGGCATCAGATGAGCTGAGGCCGGGCGCTCGGGGACGTCCCGCCCCGGGGTCTGCGGGCGGTGCGGGGTGGGAGCGGTGTGGGCCCGTGGGTCGGCAGGCCGTTGGGGATCAGCAGTTCGACCGGGCTGACCCCCTGCAGGGTGTCGTCGTGGTCGATCGCCCAGCGCAACAGGTCCAGGGCGTTCGGCTCCACGTGGCCGGCGGCGGCGAGATCAACGCTGACGGTCACCGGGGGGATCAGCGTCCGGGCACGGCGCACCAGCGGATACAGGACGTGCTGGTTGGCCTCGGTCAAACACCCGGTGACGATCAGTCGCACATAGGCGCCGTCCAGGTCGATCTGGACGAGGACGGAGAGCTTGTGGTCCATGAGAGCATCCTTCGTCGCATGCAATCTGTCTCATGGCCACCTTCTGGACCACTCCCCACGGTACTCGCCTCGTTGCACGTGGGCCAGGGATCTGCTGAATTCGTACCGTCAGCTCGTGCGCCCCTCGTGCTGGAGCAGTTCCCCGTCCGCTCCCGCGGGCCGGGGCACGACAACCCGGCCGCGAGCATCTAAAGTGGACAGTGTGCTGATCATCGGGGGAGTTCGGTGAGCAGCGCGTGCACCGTCCGGACCACTCGACCACGGAAGGACCACGCCATGAGCCAGCCAGAGCAGCAGCAGGAGGTCCCCGGCGTCCAGGCCGCGATGACCCCCGTCCCGGACTGCGGCGAGCACAGCTACCGCGGCTCCGGCAAGCTCGCGGGCAAGGCGGCCATCATCACCGGCGGGGACAGCGGCATCGGCCGTGCCGCCGCGATCGCCTACGCCCGCGAGGGCGCCGACGTCCTGATCGCCTACCTCGAGGAGGACGATGACGCCCAGGACACCGCCCGCTGGGTCGAGGAGGCCGGGCGCCGCGCCGTCCTGGTCCGCGGAGACCTCTCGGACCCGGCCCACTGCCGGGCTGTCGTCGACAGGGCCGTGCAGGAGTTCGGCCGGATCGACGTGCTGGTCTCCAATGCCGCCTACCAGATGAGCCGCGACAGCCTCGACGAGATCAGCGACGAGGAGTGGGACTACACGTTCCGGCTCAATGTCGGCGCCATGTTTCACCTCACCAAGGCCGCCGTGCCCCACATGCCTCCGGGGTCGGCGATCATCGGCAGCTCCTCGGTGCAGTCCGACCAGCCGTCCCCGCAGCTTGCGCCCTACGCGGCCACCAAGGCGGCGATCGCGAACTTCTCCGCCGGGCTCGCGCAGATGCTGGGCGAGAAGGGCATCCGGGTGAACAGCGTGGCCCCGGGCCCGATCTGGACGCCGCTGATCCCGGCGACCATGCCCGCGGAGAAGGTGGGGGCCTTCGGCGACGACGTCCCTCTGGGCCGCGCCGGCCAGCCCGCCGAGCTCGCGCCCGTCTACGTGCTGCTGGCCTCGGACGACGGCAGCTACATCTCCGGCTCGCGGGTCGCCGTCACTGGTGGCAAGCCCATCCTCTGAGCCCGGATCCTCCGCTCGCGAGACCGGCGAGGCGCTTCACCCCGGCGGAAGGACAGGGTTTCCGCCCGGGGCGGGGGCGGGGCTGATCACTCGTCGTCCACGATCTCGCGGGCGGTGTCCTCGATGTCGTGTCCGCTCTGTCGGGCGTGGCCCACGGCGTTCTGTGCCTGGCCTTCGGCCTGCAGGTCTGGTTTGTCGGTGGCGGCGCCGATCTTGTCCTTGGCGGCACCGGCAGCCTTGTCCGCGGCGGCACCGGCCTTGTCCCTGAGTCCCACAGGTGCTCCCTTCTCCCGGTCAGGGGGCCTCCTCGGCCCGGACGCCTGGTCGGCGGACGTCGCTGACGCTTCGGGGCCGTCCAAGTGTCCGGGCCCAGTCGGGCATCTTCCGGAACCGGTCCTCAGTACTGGTCGAAGGAGATGAGTTCCGCGAGTTCTCCGACGCGGTCCTCGGGCATGGACCGGGCGATGTCCGCCTGGCTGAGCATCCCGACGAGGTCGTGGCCGTCGATCACCGGCAGCCGCCGCACCTGGTGCTCGCTCATCGTCTTGATCGCCTCCTCCACGCTGTCGTCGGCGCCGATCGTGACCGGTTTGCCCTCGGCCAGCTGACCGGCCTTCACGGCCCTGGGGTCGGTGCCGATCGCCAGGCACTTGATGACGATGTCGCGGTCCGTGACCATGCCCATGAGCCGGTTGTGCTCCCCGCAGATCGGCAGCGCGCCGACGCCGAGGTCTTTCATCTTCCGGGCGGCTTCCTCCAGGGTCTCGTTCTCCCCGATGCACTCGGCGCCGCCGGTCATGATCTCGCGTGCCGTGGTCATAGCTGATCCTCCTCCGAGGTGGAAAGTGACTCGAGCACCGGTGTGCTCAGGTTGCGTGTGCTTGTGACGACCCGTGCGCCCGGGCGGTGACGGGTCGGTGTTCGTTGCGGGTCTCCCGCCCCGTTCCCCGGGGCGCTACTGCTGGGTGTCCGGGCGAGGGGCGCGTTCCCGCTCCTCCACCGCGGAGCGCACCTCCGGGTCGTCGGTGTCGTCGACCCAGGGCTCGGTCTGGCGGTGCTCCTCCACGTGGTCGGGTTGGATGCCGGCCACCTCGCCGGCGACCTCGTGCTTCATCTGGTCGTCCAGTTCCGCGCTGTGCTTGGTGTTGCCTCGCTCGGCCATGTCGATCTCCTTGCAGGGATGGGACGGCGTACTTCGGTGGGACGGCCCGTCAGGCGTTCCCGTCCTCCTCGAGCAGACCCCGCTGGGCGCGGTCGGCCGCTTCGGAGGCGTCTTCCGGCAGCGGGTCGGTGGCCGGTGGGACCTGCCCGGGCGCGTAGTCGGTCAGCCCGGCGGCCACCCGCTCCTGTTCGGTGGCTGCGGCCAGTGCCTCGTCGTCGAGATGCTCGGGCATCCCGGCGTGGCCCTGGTGAATGGGGTCGGGCAGGGCGTCGCCCTCGGGCTCGATGACGTCGTCGAGGTCCGGGGCGTCGTCGTTGTGCGGGGTGGTCATGGAGAACCTCCTGTGCCGAGCCGTGCCTCCCACCCTAGTGACCTGACTCACGGAGCGGAACCACCCTGGGACCTGGGAGAGGAGCCTGTGGAGGTCCCGCACGTGCTCCTCCCGGGCTGCGTTGAGCAGTCGATCGTAGGCTGTTCGTGCGCATCGCCTGCGTGTTCCGAGGCCGCAGGCGCCGATGCGTTCCCCGACATGAGGACTGCTTGATGACTGACGTCGCTCCGGACCGACCGGCGATGCTGCACCCCGTACCAGCCCAGCGTTCGATCGTCGTGATTCCGAGGGTGCACGACGGCTCCGGCGCCCGGACCCGCTACGGGCTGGTGCAGGCCGAACTGGACCCGGGCGGGCAGATGCTGATCTTCCCGCAGGGCCCGGTGGTCGACCCCGACGAACTGCGCGCCGGGGCGGCGGTGCTGCTGGAGGAGGAGTTCGGGCAGGGCATGTCCGCGGCGGTGATCGCTCCGCTGGGGATCCTCTACGCCGATCCGCGCAAGGAGGAGCGGATCGACGTGCTGCTCGCAGTGGCGCGCCGGACCGATGCCGAGTACGGCGAGGCACTGGAGCCGGCCGGCATCCCCGGGGTGGAGTGGGCCGATGATCAGCAGCTGCTCCAGCACCTGTGCTCCGGGCGGATCACGGACACCACCACCGCCTCAGCCCTGGCACTGCTGCACGCCTGCGGTGAGTTCACCCGCTGACCGGCTCACCGACCCCGAGCCGCTCCGATGCGGCCAGGGCGCAGCCGGTCCGCCGCCGCAGCGGGTGCACGGACAGCGCCCCGATTCCCGTCCCGGCCCGCGGCGCGTTCGTCGTCCATCGGCCATGCCGGGGCCGCACGCGAAGGCAGCGGCCCGTCGGTCACCCGCTCCCGCAGCGGGACACCACCGTCCTCGACGGTTCTGCGGGTGCGTCCGTTCGACGGTGTCCCTCGTCCGCGGCATCCCGACCGGTGAGGCCTATAGTGTGCAATGGAAAACTTTGGATGACCGTGGAAGGGTCCCCGTGCGGAACAGTGTGTGCTCATCCCTGACAGCCGTCTGCGTCGTGGTGCTTCTGGCAGGGTGCGCCGTCGGGGACGCGGGGAAACCGGGGGAGACCGCCACGCCGTCCACCACCGCGTCCTCGGCCGGCAGGGCGGAGACCGGGTCGGGGTCTGTGGAGCACGGGCTGGCCGCGGTGTCCTTCGAGGACGCCCCGCGGGAACTCACCGCCCTGGAGCGGTCCCTGCTCGTCGAACCCGGACCGCACGCCGAGGACGGGACCGGCGATGAGGTGCTGGCCGCCGCCCGCGAGCGTGATCCGCGCACCGCCGGGGAGTGGAGCGCGGCGATCCTCGCGCAGATCCACGGCGACTACGCCGAGGACGTCAAGACGGTGGTGCGCTTCGACCCGGGCACCGGGGAGCGCGGCGCGGAGCCCACCGACGCCGTGACCGGACCGGTGGGCGACCGGAGCGTGGGCACGAACCACTTCGCGCTCGTCCTGGACGCCAGTGACTCGATGGCCGGGGACTCCGGCGACGGCTCGCGGATGGACGCGGCGCGCACGGCGCTGACCGGGTTCGTCGAGGAGCTGCCGGAGGGCAGCACGGTGAGCCTGCGGCTCTACGGGAACGCGGGGGATACTTCTGCGCCGGGGAAGAAGGAGTCGTGCACGACCACCGAGGTCGCCTACTCAGGTGACGCCGACGCCGCGGAGCTCGCGGACGTCCTCGCCGGAGTGCGGCCCACCGGCTACACCCCACTGGCCCGGGCCATCGAGGAGGCCGCCGCCGACTTTCCCGACGACGCGACCGACGGCATCGTCTACGTGGTGACCGACGGCGTGGAGACCTGCGGCGGCGACCCCGTGGCGGCTGCCGAGCGGCTGAGCGGGTCCGGTGTCGAGCCGGTGATCAACGTCATCGGCTTCCAGGCCGGTGACACCGACCAGCGGGCACTGGCCGACATCGCCGCCGCCGGGGGCGGCGAGTATACCCGCGCCGGCTCCCGGGCGGAGCTCGAGACCTACTGGCGGGAGCAGAACACGGCGATGGCCCGGGCCTGGAACGAGTGGCGCAACACCGAGCTGCGGGAGATCAACGAGGCGGGCAACGCCAACAAGCGGCTCGCCAATGAGGTCGGCAACCGCATCAAGCGGACCGCCAACGAGGAGGCCAACCAGGGCAAGCGCGTGGCCAACCTGCTCGGCGCCGACGTGGACGAACAGGTGCGCCGCGAGGTCTGGGACTTCTTCGACGAGCGGGGCGCGACGGTCTGGGACTGGGGCGACCGGACCCACCAGGCCAACTGGGGCGCCGCCGACGACCGGCACCAGCAGGACTGGCGGGCCGTCTACGACCGCGGTGAGGCCAAGTGGAGCGAGTACTACGAGCGCCTGCAGAAGGACTGACCCGCCGCGCGGACGGGTCCGGCCGGAGCCGGCCGCGACGGCGTGGGGCGAGAGCGCCGGAGGCGGCCCGGAGCGGCGACGGGCTCAGCTTGCGCCGAGGGCCGCGCACGCGGCCTCGATGGACTCCGGGGACAGGACGTGGTCGATGGCCAGCACCGCCGCCCCCATGACGCCGGCGCGCTCGCCGGCGACCGAGGGCGCCACACTCAGGTGCTCCGTGGCCAGGGGCAGGGACCGCCGGTAGACGACCTCCCGGATGCCGGCCAGCAGGTGCTCCCCGGCCTGGGCGAGGCTGCCGCCGATCACGATCACGGACGGGTTGATGAGGTTCACGCAGGTGGCCAGGACGTCCCCGATGTCCCGCCCCGCCTGGCGGATCGCCTGCACGGCCAGCGGGTCCCCGGAGCGGACGAGGTCGATCACGTCCTGGCTGGTGGACAGCGTGCCGGCGGTCTGCTCGTTGAGCGTCCGCACGAGGGCGGGAGCGCCGGCGAGCGCCTCGAGGCATCCGGTGTTGCCGCAGCGGCAGAGCAGCTCGTCGCCGCGCGGCACCCGGACGTGGCCGAGGTCCCCCGCTGTGCCCTGGGCGCCGCGCTGGAGCGCGCCGCCGGAGATGATCCCCGCGCCGATGCCCGTGGCCACCTTGACGAACATCAGCTCGGTGGTCCCGGGCCAGAAGAGGCTGCGCTCGCCCAGGGCCATGATGTTGACGTCGTTGTCCACCAGCACGGGCACGTCGTAGTGGACCTGCACGAGGGCGGGGACGTCGACGCGGTCCCACCCCGGCATGATGGGCGGGTTGATCGGCCGGCCCGTCTCGTGCTCCACGGGACCGGGCAGCCCGATGCCGATGGCGGCGAGGTCCGCGGCGGGGCGGTCCGCGCGCTCGAGCAGCGCGGCGACCGTGCGCACGAGCCAGCCCAGGACCGCCTCGGGGCCCTCGCCGATCGCGAGCGCCTGGCGCTCCTCGGCGAGCTCCCGGCCGGAGAGGTCCGCCAGGATGGCCCGGGCGTGCGTCGCCCCGACGTCCGCGCCGACCACCACCCGGGCGCCCGGGTTCAGGGCGAAGAGCGAGGGCGGACGCCCCCCGGTGGAGGCGGCCCCGCCGTAGGGTGCGACGAGTCCCAGGGTCATGAGCGTGTCCACGCGGGACGCCACGGTGGAGCGGGCCAGCCCGGTCAGCTGGGCGAGCTCCGCCCGGGTCCTCGGGCGGCCGTCGCGCAGCAGCTGGAAGACTTCGCTCGCCCCCGGGGCGGGCGAGTCCGAGGAGCGCGGCGACGGCGCCGACGGAGGACTCTGCAGCACTTTTTCAGTAGAGCACGCCCCCTTAGGGGGGTCAAGCACGTCACAAACGCACAGTGATGGAACAACTTTTGCAGGACTGTCGACAGAAGTCTGTGGTGCGTGTCACAGTGACCGGATGAACGAGCGCACGAGCTCCCCGGTGCTGGACGTCACCGGCCTGTCGAAGTCCTTCTTCGGGGTGCCGGTGCTCGAGGACGTGGACCTGCGGCTGCACGCCGGCGAGGTGCACGGGCTCGTCGGCGAGAACGGCGCCGGCAAGTCCACCCTGATGAAGGTGCTCGCCGGGGTGCACGAGCGGGACGCGGGCACCGTGCAGATCGGCGGCACCCCCGTCGAGTTCCACCACCCCACCCAGGCGCACGTGGCCGGGCTGTCGACGGTGTTCCAGGAGTTCAACCTGCTGCCCGACCGCACCGTGGCCGAGAACGTGTTCCTCGGCCGCGAGCCGCGCCGGGGCCTGCTCGTGGACCGGCGGGCCATGAACGCGAGGACGAGCGAGCTGCTCGAGGACCTGGGCATCACCAGCATCCGGCCGACCACGACCGTGAGCTCGCTGTCCGTGGCCCAGCAGCAGATCGTGGAGATCGCCAAGGCCATCAGCTACGACGCCCGCATCATCTCCATGGACGAGCCGACCGCGGCCCTCGCGGGCCCCGAGGTGGACCTGCTGTACGCGATCGTCCGCCGGCTCCGGGCGCGCGGCACCGCCATCCTGTACGTGTCCCACCGGCTGAAGGAGATCTTCGACCTGTGCGACACCATCACCGTCCTCAAGGACGGCCGCGTGGTGGGCACCGAGCCCGCCTCCGCCATGGACGACGCCGCCCTGGTGCGGATGATGGTGGGCCGCCCGATCTCCGCCTACTTCCCGGAGGCGGTGCCCGGCACCGGGGTGGGGCGGGAGCTCCTGAGGATCGACGGCGGCGGCAACGACCAGCTCGACGGCATCGACCTGACGCTGCGTGCCGGGGAGCTCGTGGGGGTCGCCGGGCTGCAGGGCTCGGGGCGGACGGAGCTGGTGGAGGCCGTCTTCGGCGTCCACCCCTTCACCCGCGGGTCCATGGCGCTGGACGGCAGGCCGTACACGGCCACCTCGCCCCGGCAGGCCGTCCGGCAGGGCGTGGCCCTGATCACGGAGGACCGCAAGTCCCAGGGGCTGAGCCTCGACCAGTCCATCCTGGACAACGCCCTGGGCGTGATCCGCTCCGTCTTCCCGCGGCGGACCGCCGCGGCCCGCAAGGACGTCCCCGGGGTCCTCTCCTCGCTGGAGGTGGTGGCCCGGGACCTGGACCAGGAGGTCCAGTACCTCTCGGGCGGGAACCAGCAGAAGGTCGTCCTCGCCAAGTGGCTGGCCGTGGACCCGCGGGTCGTGCTGCTCGACGAGCCCACCCGGGGGATCGACGTGGGCGCCAAGATCGCCGTCTACAACCTCATGCGCATGCTCGCCGCGGAGGGCAGGGCCATCCTCATGGTCTCCAGCGAACTGCCGGAGGTCCTCGGCATGTCCAGCCGGATCGTGGTCCTGCGCGACGGCCGGATCGCCGGTGAGCTCCCGCCGGACAGCACCGAGGAGCAGGTGCTGCGGCTGGCCACCGGCGCCCGCACGGAAGGGGCGAGACCGTGAACGCGTTCTCGAGGCTCACGTCCACCCACATCGTCTACCTCGTGGTGCTGCTCACCGTCGTGGTCGGCACGGTGCTCGTGGGCGCCACCGGGCGCAGCTTCGTCAGCGCCGGCAACATCTCCGCGATCCTCACCGGGACCAGCGTCCTCGGCTTCATCGCGATCGGCCAGACGCTCGTGATCCTGGTGGGGAGCCTCGACCTGTCCGTGCCGTACGTCATCAGCCTCGCGAGCCTGCTCTCGGCCGGCCTCATGGCGAACCAGCCCGGGAACATCCTGCCCGGCGTGGCGCTGGCCCTGGTCGTCTCCGCGGGCATCGGCCTGGTCAACGGCCTGGTGGTGTCCGGGCTGAAGGTCCACGGGTTCATCGCCACGCTGGGCACCGGCCTCGTCGTCAGCGGCTACCTCGCCACCAACTACAAGGGCAGCTCGGGGCAGACCCCCGTGGCCTTCCGCCTCATCGGGGCCACGGGCATCGGCCCGGTCCCCATCTCCACGCTGATCATGCTGGTCTGCGCGGGCGCGGTGCTGCTCATGCTGACCCGCAGCCGCCTGGGCCACCACATGTACGCGGTCGGCGGGGACATCCGGGTGGCCCGGATGTCCGGGATCCGGACCGCCACCCCGATCGTGGCCGCCCACGTCATCTGCTCCGTCATGGCCGGTCTCGCGGGGCTGCTGCTCGCGGCGCGGCTCGGGGTGGGCAGCCCCACGATCGGGTCCCAGGGCGGGTACGACCTGCTCTCCATCGCCGCCGTGGTCCTGGGCGGGACGCTCCTGGCGGGCGGCAAGGGATCGCTGGTGGGGACGCTGGGCGGGGTCCTCATCTTCGCGATGATCGACAACATCATGAGCGTGATGCAGATCAACCCGTTCCTCAAGGACGTGGTCCGCGGCATCGTCATCGTCGTCGCCGTGGCCGTCTACGCCCGGCGCCGGGTGGTCAGCCGGCCCGCGCGCTTCGACGACCGGAGCGGACGGACCGCGCAGGAGGTCACGGCATGAGCGCCACCGTCACGGACCGCACCGCGGTCCTGCAGCAGAACCGGTCACCGTGGCACGAGCGCGTGCTGCGCGGGCTGCGGACGCCCGGCGGGGCCGTCTTCGTGCTCCTCCTGGTGCTGCTGGTCGCGGCCGTCGCCGTCAACCCGTCCTTCGGCGAACCGGGCTCGCTGATCCGGTTCGTCGGCCGCACGGCGCCGATCGCCATCGCGGCCATCGGGCAGTACTTCGTGATCGTCTCCGGGGAGTTCGACCTGTCCATGGGTTCGGTGGTCACCGCCCAGGTGTTCGTGGCCGGCAACCTCATCGGCCAGGACGACAGCCGGACGGTGCCCGTCCTGGTCCTGATGCTCGTCCTCGGCGCGCTCGTGGGCCTGGTCAACGGACTGGTCACCACGCTCCTGAAGGTGCCGAGCTTCATCGTCACCCTCGGCACCATGCTCGCCCTGCTCGGGCTGGTGCTCTACTGGACGGGCGGCGCCGCGACGGGGAACCCCGCGGACAGCTTCCGGCAGATCGGCCGCGGCGGCATCCAGGACGTCCCGGTCCTGGGGATCCTGCCCTACCCGGTGGTCCTGGTGACGGTCGTCGCGCTCGCCGCCCTCTGGCTCATGCGCCGGCCCTACGGCCGCACGCTCGTCGCCGTGGGCGACAACCCCCGGGCCGCCGCGCTGACCGGGGCCCGGGTCTGGTGGGTGCGCACCCGGGCGTTCATGCTCTCCTCCCTGGCCGCCACCGTGGCGGGGATCATCCTCGTCGGCTACGCCGGCGTGCACCCGTCCGTGGGGCGCGGCTACGAGTTCACGGCCATCACCGCCGTGGTCCTCGGCGGGGTCGTGCTGGGCGGCGGGCGCGGCTGGGTGCTCTCCGCGGCCGCCGGCGCCTTCGCCCTCGAGACCCTCTTCGCGCTCCTGAACTTCCTGGGGGTCCAGTCGACCTGGCGGGACACCGTCCAGGGCGCGATCATCATCCTCGCCGTCGCCGCCGGCACCCAGACCTGGAAGCGCCGCCGGCGCGGCCGGACCGCGGCGGCGCAGGAGCCGAGACGTGCCATCGCAGCACCGCCCACCCCGGGCACCGACGAGGAAGGAACATGATGCGCCGAAGCATCCAGTCAAGGATCACCGTGGTGGCAGCGGCAGCGCTGCTGGGACTGACCGCCTGCACCACCGACCAGTCGATGGAGGAGCCGCCGCCCGCCGAGACGGGGGGCGCGGAGGCCGCCGCCACGCCGGCCCCGGAGGGCGGTGACGAGTGGTTCGACCAGGCGGAGTACGACCGGCAGCTCGACCAGCGCTCCGCCTCCTTCGAGGGGGACCCGGAGCAGCCCTGGACGCAGTACATCGACGGGGAGACGACCGCCACCGGGGAGTTCGCCGCCGACGGCCCGCAGAAGGTGTGCTTCTCCAACGCCTCCATCTCCAACCCCTGGCGCCAGACCGGGTGGATCACCATGAACGAGCAGCTGAAGGTGCTCCAGGACTCCGGGGTGATCTCCGAGATGGAGACCCGCGACGCCCAGGACGACGACAACACGCAGATCGCCGACATCGACTACTTCATCGCCGAGGGCGAGTGCGACGGGTTCATCATCTCGCCGAACTCGACCGCCGCCCTGACGCCCGCCGTGGAGCGCGCGTGCGAGACCGGCAAACCGGTGGTGGTCTTCGACCGCGGGGTGGAGACCGACTGCGCGACGACGTTCATCCACCCCATCGGCGGCTTCGCCTGGGGCATCGACTCGGCGAACTTCCTGGTGGACAACCTGCAGGAGGGCGACAAGGTGGTGGCCCTGCGCATCCTCCCGGGCGTCGACGTCCTGGAGCAGCGCTGGGCCGCGGCCGAGCGGATCTTCGAGGAGAACGGGATCGAGGCGACCGACTACTTCACCGGCGCCGACCCCACCGAGATCAAGAAGATCATCTCCGACGAGCTCGCCACCGGGGACGTGCAGGGCGTGTGGATGGACGCCGGCGACGGCGCCGTCGCCGCCATCGAGGCGTTCGAGGACGCCGGCGCGGACTACCCGGTGATGACCGGCGAGGACGAGATGAGCTACCTGCGCAAGTGGGAGGACACCGGCCTGACCGGCCTCGCCCCGGTGTACTCGAACTTCCAGTGGCGCACCCCGCTGCTGGCGCTCGAGCAGATCTTCGCCGGCGAGGACGTCCCCGCCGAGTGGGTCCTGCCGCAGGAGCCGATCACCGAGGAGCAGCGGGCGGACTTCCTCGCCGACAACGAGGGGATGCCCGACGGCCACTACGCCAAGTTCGGCGGCGAGGACCTGCCGGGCTACCCCGACGTCTGGCGGGACCGCGTCATCCCCTGACCCGCCCGACCGCGCCCTGCCCGCCACCGGCCCGGCCCCGGGAGACCCCGGCGGCGGGCGGGGCGCCATCCAGCCCACCGCACCGAGAGGAGGCAGACCCGTGCAGCGCCCGATCGCCGTCAACACCTGGGTGTGGGAGTCCCCCCTCACCGACGCGAACCTGCCCCCGCTCCTGGCGAGGATCGCGGACATGGGCTTCGACGCCGTCGAGCTCCCGCTGGAGAACGTCGGCGACCTCTCGGCCGCGGTGGTGCGGGACGCCCTCGGCGGGCTCAGCCCGCTGCTCGTCGGCGCCATGGCGCCCGGGCGCGAGCTCGTCCTGGCGGACGACGCCGTGATCACCCGCACCCAGCACTATCTCAGCGCCTGCATCCGGCTGGCCCACGACATCGGCGCGCCGGCCGTGTGCGGGCCCTTCTACGCCCGCACGGGCCGGGTGTGGCGGATGGACGCGGCGGAGCGCGCGGACGCCTACGCGCAGCTGCGGCGCCGTCTCGCCCCGTTGGCCGCCGAGGCCGAGGCCGCCGGGGTGGTCCTCGGCATCGAACCGCTCAACCGCTACGAGACGTCCCTGCTCAACACCACCGCCCAGGCGCTCGAGGCCCTCGGGCCGCTGCTCGGCCACGGCGTGGGACTGGCCCTGGACACCTACCACCTGAACATCGAGGAGCGCTCCTCCGCCGACGCCGTCCGGGCGGCCGGCCGGCACCTCGTCCACGTCCAGGTCTGCGGCAACGACCGGGGAGCCCCCGGCGGGGACCAGACGGACTGGACGGGCATCTTCGACGCCCTGGACGCCGTCGGCTACACCGGCACCCTCAGCATCGAGAGCTTCACCGCCCGCAACGCCAGCATCGCCACCGCCGCCTCGATCTGGCGGCCCCTGGCCGAGAGCCAGGACCAGCTCGCCGAGGACGGACTGGCGTTCCTGCGCTCGTGCGCCGCCCGGTCCCCAGGAGGACACCCATGACCACCACCGTGCCCGACCCCGCCGTTCCCCCCGCCCACGGGAGCGCCGCCCTGGGCGTCGCCGTGCTCGGCCACTCCTTCATGGGCAAGGCCCACTCCAACGCCTGGCGCAACGTCAACGCCTTCTACCCCACGCCCCGCGTGGCGCAGAAGGTGCTGGTGGGCCGGGACGCCGGGCACGTGGCCGAGGCCGCCCGGCGGTACGGCTGGGAGGAGAGCGGCACCGACTGGCGGTCGGTGCTGGAACGGGACGACGTCCACGTCGTCGACATCTGCACGCCCGGCCACCTGCACGCCGACATGGCCGTGGCCGCCCTCGAGGCCGGCAAGCACGTGCTCGTGGAGAAGCCGCTGGCCAACACGGTGGCCGAGGCCGAGCGGATGGCGGCCGCCGCGGCGGCCGCCCGGACCCGCGGCGTCCACTCCATGGTGGGCTTCAACTACCGCCGGGTGCCGGCCCTGGCGCTGGCCCGGCAGCTCATCGCGGACGGCCGCGTGGGCCGGGTCCGCCAGGTCCGGGTCAGCTACCTGCAGGACTGGCTCGCCGACGAGCACGCGCCCATGACCTGGCGCCTGCGCCGGGAGACCGCCGGGTCCGGGGCGCTGGGCGACCTCGCCTCCCACGCCGTCGACCAGGTGCGCTTCCTCCTGGACTCGCCGGTCACGTCCGTCTCCGGGACGCTCACCACGTTCGTCCCCACCCGGACGGGGGAGGACGGCCCCGAGCCGGTGACCGTCGACGACGCCGCCTGGGCCACCCTGCGCACCGCCTCCGGGGCGGTGGTCGGCCTGGAGGTCTCCCGCTGCGCCACCGGCCGCAAGAACGCCCTCGGGATCGAGGTCTACGGATCGCTGGGCGGGCTGCGCTTCGACCTCGAGCGGCTCAACGAGCTGCACCTGTTCGACGCCACCGCGCCGCCGGACACCCAGGGCAGCAGCCGGATCCTCGTCACCGAGGCCACCCACCCCTACGTTGGGGCGTGGTGGCCGGCCGGGCACGTCCTGGGCTGGGACCACACGTTCACCAGCCAGGCCGCCGAGCTCCTGCGGGCCATCGACACGGGGGCCCCGGCCACCCCCGGGTTCGAGGACGGCCTGGAGGTCCAGCGGGTGCTCGCCGCCGTGACGGACAGCGCGGCGCGCTCCGGCGCCACCGTCCACCTCTGACCCCGGACGAGCGGAGCACCGCTCTCCCCGACCCGAAGGACCGACGATGGGACACCACCCCTACACGCTGTTCACCGGCCAGTGGGCCGACCTCCCGCTCGAGGAGGTCGCCGAGCTGGCGGCCGGCTGGGGCTACGACGGCCTGGAGATCGCCGTCTCCGGCGAGCACCTCGACGCCTGGCGGTGGGACGACGACGCCTACGTCCGGGACCGGCTCGACATCCTCGAGCGCCACGGCCTCGGGGTGTGGGCCATCTCCAACCACCTCAAGGGCCAGGCCGTCTGCGACGACCCGATCGACTTCCGGCACGAGTCCATCGTGGGACCCCGGGTCTGGGGCGACGGCACGCCCGAGGGAGTGCGCACCCGCGCCGCCGAGGAGCTGCAGCACACCGCTCGGCTCGCGCGGAGACTGGGCGTGGACACCGTGGTCGGCTTCACCGGGTCCTCCGTCTGGCAGTACGTGGCGATGTTCCCGCCCGTCTCCCAGGAGGTGATCGACGCCGGGTACCAGGACTTCGCGGACCGGTGGAACCCCATCCTGGACGTCTTCGACGAGTGCGGGGTGCGCTTCGCCCACGAGGTCCACCCCTCCGAGATCGCCTACGACTACTGGTCCACGCACCGGGCGCTGGAGGCCATCGGCCACCGCCCGGCCTTCGGGCTGAACTGGGACCCCAGCCACTTCCTGTGGCAGCAGATCGACCCGGTGGCGTTCATCTCCGACTTCGCGGACCGGATCTACCACGTGGACTGCAAGGACACGAAGATGCGGACCGGCGGTGGGCGCAACGGCGTCCTGTCCTCGCACCTGCCCTGGGGCGACCCCCGCCGCGGCTGGGACTTCGTCTCGACCGGGCGGGGCGACGTGCCGTGGGAGGACAGCTTCCGCGCCCTCACCGCCATCGGCTACGGCGGACCGATCTCCGTGGAGTGGGAGGACGCCGGCATGGACCGCCTCCGGGGCGCCCCCGAGGCCCTGGCCTTCCTGAAGCGCTTCGACTTCGCCCCCTCCGGCGCCTCGTTCGACGCCGCCTTCCGGCAGTAGCCGGCCCGGGGCGGCACCCGGGCGGTCCCCGGCCCCGGGCGGACCCCGGTGTCAGCCGAACGGCGTCGTGGACACCGGCGGTCCGCAGGCGCACGATGGAGACCCACACCGCAGGAGGAACCATGGGCGAGGTCGGCCGGCAGGCCACGAGGGCGGCCGACGCCGCGGACGACGCGACGGACTCCCGCGGGTTCGTCCTCGCGGCCCGCGCCGGGTACGTGGCGGCGGGCCTGCTGCACGTCATGATCGGGGTCATCGCGCTGCGCGTGGCCACCGGCGGCTCGGGCTCGGCGGACCAGTCGGGGGCGGTCGCCGCGCTCGCCGGCAGCCCGGGCGGCACCGTCCTGCTGTGGGCGTGCTTCCTCGGCTGCGCGGCGCTCGCCGTCTTCCTGTTCAGCGAGATCTTCTTCGGCGCGACGCAGCGCTCGGACCGGGACCGGCTCAAGCACCGCGTCAAGATGGGCGGCCAGGCGGTCGTCTACGGCGCCATCGGCGCCGTGTTCGGGACCTACGCCCTCGGCGGCACGAGCGACAGCAGCGGGTCCACCCAGTCGCTCAGCGCCCGGCTCATGGCGCACCCGGCCGGCACGGTGCTGCTGATCGCCGTGGGGCTGGGCCTCGTCGTCGCCGGCGCCTTCTTCGTCCACCGGGGCGTGACGAGGTCCTTCCGGGAGAACCTGAAGAGCCTGCCGCCGGGCACGGCCGGCAGGGCGGTCCTGTGGCTGGGCACGGCCGGCTACGCGGCCAAGGGCGTGGCCCTGGCGGTGCTCGGGGTGCTCGTCGTCGTCGCCACGGTGCGCAGCGACCCGGAGCAGTCCTCGGGGCTGGACGGTGCGCTCAAGGCCCTCCAGGAGCAGCCCTTCGGGGCGTGGATCCTCGGGGCCGTGGCCCTGGGCCTCATCTGCTACGGGGTCTTCATGGTGGTCCGGGCCAGGTACCAGCGGATGTGACCGCGCGCTCCCGGCGGGCCCTCCTGGCGCGCCGCCCGGGCGTCCGGAGCTGCCGGCCGACCGGCCTTCGCGGGGCGCGGCACGAGGAATAGAATGGTCCCATCCGCACCGCGGTCACCTGGGGGACGTCATGTCTGAAGAGCAGCACACCGTCAACGAGGACGCGCCGTCGTCGGGCTACCGCCTCCTGGACCGGTTGAACCAGATCGCGCTCAAGATCTACGGCGCGGCCGATCGCGTGGCGCCGGAGACCCACGGCGCCGGGGAGAGCGAACGGGCCCACGCCTGGTACGAGGAGTGCCAGAAGCACTTCGTGATCGAGCGGGACGAGCACGGCAACGAGTACCTCTACCACCGCGACGACTCCCGCGGCGGCCCCCGGGCCGGGACGTCCCGCAACTGACGACTCCCGCCCGCGGCCCCGCGCGTCAGCGCATCATGCGCAGCGCGTCCACGAGCCCCGTGGTGCGCCGGCCGAGCAGCCGCGACAGGTCCCCGGTGACGAGGTCCAGGGCGCCGTCCTCGATGTTGGCGTCCAGTGCGACCAGGAACCGCGCGGTGCTCTCGTCCACGCCGGTCCGCTCCAGCTCCGCCAGGTGCTGCTCGGGCGTGAGCCGCCGGTAGGTCACCTCCCGGTCCAGGACCTCGGTCAGCGCGGCGGCCAGCTCGTCGAAGCTCCACGCCACGTCCCCCGAGAGCTCGTAGGTCTGCCCCGCGTGGCCGTCCTGGGCGAGGACCGAGGCGATCGCCTCCGCGTAGTCCTCGCGGGTGGCGCTGGCCACCCGGCCGTCCCCGGCACTGGCCAGGACCACGCCGGTGGTCTCCGCGTGCCGCAGGGCCGGCTCGAAGTTCTCGGTGTACCAGCCGTTGCGCAGGATCGTGAACGGGAGCCCGGACGCGGCGATCGCCTCCTCCGTGGCCAGGTGCTCGTCGGCGAGCAGCAGCTTCCCGCGGTCGGCGCCGAGGGCGCTGGTGTAGACGAGGCGGGAGACCCCGGCCCGGACGGCGGCGTCGACCGCGTTCCGGTGCTGGGGAACGCGGATCCCCACCTCGCTGCTGGAGATCAGCAGGACCGTGTCCGCCCCCGCGAACGCCTCGTCGAGGGTCGCGGGCTCGGTGTAGTCGGCCCGGACGGTGGCCAGGCCCAGCTCCCGGAGGGCGCCGAGCTTCTCCTCGTCGCGGCCGGCGGCCACGAGGTCCGGCAGCTGCACGTCCAGGCGCAGCAGGGAGCTGATGACGTGACGGCCCAGCCGGCCGGTCGCGCCGGTGATGACGATGGACACGGTGTTCCTCCCGGTGGTGGCCCGGCCGCTGCCGGCGGGGCCCGCCGGCACCCGCCCGGCGCGGCGGTGTGCCCTGTGCAACGGGCGGCGCCCGCGGCGTATTTCCGGCGTGCGGCCCCGGCGGCCGCGGGGCCGATCGCCTCCGGAGGAACCCGGCCTCCGTGTCCGGGGCGGCGCGTAGCCTGGTGCCATGAGCCTCGCCCAGAAGATCAACCGTGTCGTCGCCCCCTTCGAGGTCATCTCCGACTACGTGCCCGCCGGCGACCAGCCCCGGGCCATCGAGGAGCTCGCCGCGAGGATCGAGGCGGGGGAGAAGGACGTCGTGCTGCTCGGAGCCACCGGCACCGGCAAGTCCGCGACCGCCGCGTGGCTCATCGAGCGCGTCCAGCGGCCCACCCTCGTCATGGTGCAGAACAAGACGCTCGCCGCGCAGCTCGCCAACGAGCTGCGGGAGCTGCTGCCCAACAACGCCGTCGAGTACTTCGTGTCCTACTACGACTACTACCAGCCCGAGGCCTACGTGCCGCAGACGGACACCTTCATCGAGAAGGACTCCTCCATCAACGAGGAGGTCGAGCGGCTGCGGCACTCCGCGACCAACGCGCTGCTGACCCGCCGGGACGTCGTCGTGGTCGCCACCGTGTCCTGCATCTACGGCCTGGGCACCCCGGAGGAGTACGTGGCGCAGATGGTCACGCTGCGCCGGGGGGAGGAGATGGACCGCGACGAGCTGCTGCGCCGGTTCGTGAACATGCAGTACGCGCGCAACGACGTCGACTTCCACCGCGGCACGTTCCGCGTGCGCGGGGACACCGTGGAGATCATCCCCATGTACGAGGAGCACGCGGTCCGGGTCGAGTTCTTCGGCGACGAGATCGAGTCGATCTACACCCTGCACCCGCTCACCGGGGAGATCATCCGGGAGGAGACGGAGATGTACGTCTTCCCCGCCTCCCACTACGTGGCCGGCGCGGACCGGATGGCCACGGCCGTGAAGTCCATCGAGGACGAGCTCGCCGCGCGGCTAAAGGAGCTGGAGTCCCAGAACAAGCTCGTCGAGGCCCAGCGGCTGCGGATGCGCACCACGTACGACCTCGAGATGATGGAGCAGATGGGCTACTGCAACGGCATCGAGAACTACTCGCTGCACATCGACGGCCGCCCCCGCGGGTCCGCCCCGCACTGCCTCATCGACTACTTCCCGGACGACTTCCTGCTGGTGGTCGACGAGTCCCACGTGACGATCCCGCAGATCGGCGGCATGTACGAGGGCGACATGTCCCGCAAGCGCACCCTCGTGGAGCACGGCTTCCGGCTGCCCTCGGCGATGGACAACCGCCCGCTGAAGTGGGACGAGTTCCTGGGGCGCATCGGCCAGACCGTCTACCTCTCGGCCACGCCGGGCAAGTACGAGCTGTCCCAGGCGGACGGCTACGTGGAGCAGATCATCCGGCCCACCGGGCTGATCGACCCCGAGGTGGTCGTCAAGCCGACCAAGGGGCAGATCGACGACCTCCTCGACGAGATCAACGCGCGGGTCGAGCGGGACGAGCGCGTGCTCGTCACGACCCTCACCAAGCGCATGGCCGAGGACCTCACCGAGTACCTCATGGAGCACGGGGTCAAGGTCCAGTACCTGCACTCGGACGTGGACACCCTCCGCCGCGTGGAGCTGCTGCGCGAGCTGCGGATGGGCACGTTCGACGTCCTCGTGGGCATCAATCTGCTGCGCGAGGGCCTGGACCTGCCCGAGGTCTCCCTGGTGGCGATCCTCGACGCCGACAAGGAGGGCTTCCTGCGCTCCACGACGTCCCTCATCCAGACGATCGGCCGTGCCGCCCGCAACGTCTCCGGCCAGGTGCACATGTACGCGGACCGGATCACCGACTCGATGGCCACGGCGATCGAGGAGACGAACCGGCGCCGGGAGATCCAGGTCGCCTACAACACGGAGCACGGGATCGACCCCCAGCCGCTGCGGAAGAAGATCGCGGACATCACCGACCAGCTCCAGCGCGAGGAGGAGGACACCCGGGAGCTGCTCGCCCGCCGTGCCGCCGCCGGGAAGAAGACCGCGCCGACCGGGGCGAAGGGCGGGCGGGACGCCGTGGCGGCCGCGGAGGACAAGCTGCGCCGGGACGGGTTCGCGGCCGCGCCGGCGGAGGACCTCACGGACCTCATCGCGCAGATGACGGAGCAGATGCAGGCCGCGGCCGCCGAGCTGCAGTTCGAGCTCGCCGGGCGGATCCGCGACGAGCTCGCGGACCTCAAGAAGGAGCTGCGGCAGATGCAGCAGGCGGGACACGCCTGAGCCCCGTTCCGGCGGGGCCGGGACCCGGGGCCGCGTCCGTTCCCGGCGTTCTCCCAGGTTCGGGTAGAGTGCTCTCCGCGTAGGGGAGTATCCCTCAGCGCTGCGGTCGTCAGCACGCCGGGCAACGGAGCCGGGCCGGTCGCAGCGACCGCGCCCCGGCACCCGGGCCTACGGGGCCGCCGCGCGGTGGAGAGACTTGCGGCTCATCGTGACGCCCCGGTCCGCCCCGTTCCCCGGACGACGCCGGCCGGCGGGCTCACCCATCTCCAAGCGAAAGAACTCGCGTGCACACACAGCTACCCGCGTGGTTCGAGATCGGCTCCTTCGTCGTTCTCGGCTGCATCCTTCTCTTCGACCTGATCATGGTCGCCAAGCGCCCCCACGAGCCCTCCATGAAGGAGGCCGGCATCTGGGTGGGCGTCTACGTGGCCCTCGCCCTCGTCTTCGGCGCCCTGATGTTCGTCTTCGCGGGCGCCGAGCAGGGCACCCAGTTCGTGGCGGGCTGGATCACGGAGTACAGCCTCAGCATCGACAACCTGTTCGTGTTCATCGTGATCATGACCCGCTTCGCGGTGCCGCGGAAGTACCAGCAGGAGGTGCTGATGGTGGGCATCATCATCGCGCTGGTCCTGCGCGGGATCTTCATCCTGCTGGGCGCCACGATCATCGCGAACTTCTCCTGGGTCTTCTACCTCTTCGGCGTCTTCCTGCTCTGGACGGCGTACCACCAGGCCAAGGACGACGGCGAGGACGAGTCGGAGGAGAACGGCCTCATCCGCAGGCTGCGCACCGTGGTCCCCATGACGGACCAGTACGACGGCAACAGGCTGCGCACCACCGTGGACGGCAAGAAGCTCTTCACCCCGATGCTCGTCGTCTTCGTGACCATCGGCGTGACCGACCTGATGTTCGCCTTCGACTCCATCCCGGCGATCTTCGGACTGACCCAGAGCCCGTTCATCGTCTTCACGGCCAACATCTTCGCCCTCATGGGCCTGCGCCAGCTCTACTTCCTGCTCGGCGGGCTCATGGAGCGGCTCATCTACCTCAAGCACGGACTGTCGCTGATCCTGGCGTTCATCGGCGTCAAGCTCATCCTGCACGCCATGCACGAGAACGAAGTGCCCTTCGTCAACGGCGGCGAGCACATCGGATGGGCCCCCGAGATCCCCACCTTCGTGTCCCTGGGCGTGATCGTGGCCATCATCGTGGTCGCCACGGTCGCGTCGATGGTCAGCCCGAAGGGCCGGTCCGCCCACGCCGTCGCCGAGCTGCACCGGGCCATCGAGGTCTACCGGGGCATCCCGGAGGGCACCCCCACCCGGGAGATCCGCATCGTGCAGGCCGAGCTCGTGCAGAAGCACCGTGCGGCCCGCGGCGCCGCGGAGCGCTCCGCCGTGGAGCTGCCCGACCTCCACGAGCGCACGGGCAAGACCGCGGAGGAGCACCGCGCCGAGAGCAGGCCCCCGGAGCACGCGGAGCACCGGGAGGCCCGGCACTGAGCACCCCCGCGGGCTGAGCGCCCGGGGCCGTCGTCGACGGCCCGCGAGACCAGGGGCCCGGTCCGCCGCACGGCGGACCGGGCCCCTGCCCGTGCCGGCCGGGCCGTCCGTATAGACTGGGCCGAGCCTAGGGGAGTATCCCTCAGCGCTGTGGACGTCAGCACGTCGGGTGCCACAACCCGGCCGGACGCAGCGGTCGAGCCCAGCACCGGACCGGAACGGTCCCGCGGGAGCGGCGGAGAGACTTACGGCTGTCCCGTTCTCGACCCCGAAAGCAGAACCATGGAAGTCTCACTCACCGTCTGGATCGTCACCATCGCGGCCATCGTCGGCCTGCTGCTCTTCGACTACGTGTTCCACGTGCGCAAGGCCCACGAACCGCAGCTCAAGGAAGCCGCGATCTGGTCCGCGATCTACGTGGGCATCGCCCTCCTCTTCGGCCTGTTCGTCCTCGTCGAGTGGGGCGGGCGGTACGCCGGCGAGTACTACGCCGGGTACATCACCGAGAAGGCGCTGTCGGTCGACAACCTCTTCGTCTTCCTCATCATCATCGCCTCCTTCAAGGTCCCGCGCGAGGACCAGCAGAAGGTCCTGCTCTTCGGCATCACGTTCGCCCTGATCGCCCGCACCGCCCTGATCTTCGTGGGCGCCGGGCTCATCAACCAGTTCGCCTGGATCTTCTACCTGTTCGGCCTCATCCTGCTGCTGACGGCCGGCTCCCTGATCAAGGGCGAGCTGTCCGAGTCCGCCCACGACGAGGCGGACAACTTCATCATCCGCACCGCCAAGCGCTTCATGCACACCTCCGACGAGTACGACGGCGACAAGCTGTTCACCATGGAGAACGGCAAGAAGGTCATGACGCCGATGCTGCTCGTGATGGTGGCCATCGGCGGCACCGACGTGCTCTTCGCGCTGGACTCCATCCCCGCGATCTTCGGCCTGACCCAGCAGACCTACCTGGTGTTCACCGCCGTGGCGTTCTCCCTCATGGGCCTGCGCCAGCTCTACTTCCTCATCGACGGTCTCCTGGACCGCCTCATCTACCTCTCCTGGGGCCTGGCGATCATCCTCGGCTTCATCGGCGTCAAGCTCATCCTGCACGCCCTGCACGAGAACAACCTGGGCTTCATCAACAACGGTGAGCACGTGGAGGTCGTCGAGGTCGGCATCAGCCTCTCGCTGACCGTCATCGTGGGGGTGCTGATCATCACCGTCCTGGCCTCCCTCTACAGCCCCAAGGGCCGGGCCCTGCGCGTGCTCAACGGCCTGCAGACCGTCGCCGAGAAGTACGTGACCCTGCCGCAGGACGCCCCCGCCGGGGAGCGCCAGAAGCTGGCGGAGAAGGCCGCGAAGTACCAGCGGCAGATGCCGAAGATCTCCGACAAGCACCGCCAGGAGCTGCTCGAGTCCGAGAAGCAGTTCCACGAGCTCCTGGACCGCGCCCGCGGCAAGCACCGCGAGTTCGAGCGCACCGGGGTGGGCCCGGAGCCGGACGCCGTGCCGGCCCCGGAGGCCGAGGCCCTCTCGGGCGCCCGGGCCGAGACCCAGGAGTCGGCCGGCACCACGACCCCGGACGCCCCCCGCGGCGGCGGCAGCTCCGCCGTCTGAGCCACCCCCTCCCGGTGCCCCGCGCACCGGGAGCAGGAGCCCCCGGCGCGCACCGAGCAGGTGCGCACCGGGGGCTCCGTCGTCGTGGGAGGGACCGCCGGGCGGCCCCGGCTCAGCGGCCCGTCTCGGTGATGGGCCCGACGTTGTCCACGACCACCGCGGGGAAGCCGTCCTCGTCCGAGGCCCGCAGGTCGATGCGGGCGTTGATGCCCCAGTCGTGGTGGCCGTCCGGGTCGTCGAAGACCTGCACCACGGTCCAGAACCCCGGCAGGCCCTCGGGCTGCTCGTCGATCCGGATCAGCCCCGGCCCCCTCGACTGGGGGTCCGTGTAGATGTCCTCGTGCTCGCCGAAGTACGCGTCCATGGCGTCCGCCCACCGGTCCCGGTCCCAGCCGTGCTCGCCGTCGAGGGCGCCCAGGACCTTGTCCTTCTCGTCCGCGAACAGCTCGACGCGCTGGAACAGGGCGTTGCGCACCATGACCCGGAACGCCCGCGGGTTGGACGTGATCAAGGGGGGCTGCTCGTCGATGAGCTCCTCGAGGGAGTCCGCGGAGGTGCCCATGGGGGACTCCTCCCCGGCGGCCAGCTTCTCCCACTCGTCGAGCAGCGAGTTGTCGGTCTGCCGGATGAGCTCGCCCAGCCACTCCACGAGGTCCTCGAGGTCCTCCCGGAGCAGGTCCAGGGGCACGGTCTGGCGCAGCGCCTTGTAGGCGTCGGAGAGGTAGCGCAGCAGGATGCCCTCGGAGCGGGCCAGGCCGTAGAACTGCACGTAGTCGCCGAACGTCATGGCGCGCTCGTACATGTCCCGCACCACGGACTTGGGCGTCAGCTCGAACTGCGCCACCCACGGGGCGCCGGTGCGGTACGTCTCGAACGCCTGGGTCAGCAGCTCCTCGAGCGGCTTGGCGTAGCTGACGTCCTCGAGCTCCTTCATCCGCTCGTCGTAGTCGAGGCCCTCGGCCTTCATCGACGCCACGGCCTCCCCGCGGGCCTTCTTCTCCTGCATGTTCAGGACCTGGCGGGGCTTCTCCAGGGTCGCCTCGATCACGGAGACGACGTCCAGGGCGTAGCCCGGGTCCTCCCGGTCCAGCAGGGTGAGGGCGGCGAGGGCGAAGGGGGACAGCGGCTGGTTGAGGGCGAAGTTCTCCTGCAGCTCCACGGTCAGCCGCCAGGTGCGGCCCTCCTCGTCGGGCTCCGGGAGCTTCTCGACGACGCCGGCGGCGCGCAGCTCCTTGAGGATGCCGATGGCCTGCTTCAGCAGGGCGCGCTGCCGCGGCCGCGTCTCGTGGTTGTGGGTCAGCAGGTGCCACGCCGCGAGCACCGGGTCCCCGGGGCGCTGCAGGAGGTTGAGCAGCATCGAGTGGGTCACCGTGAAGGACGAGGTCAGCGGTTCCGGATCGGAGGCGACCAGGGTCTCGAACGTCGGCTTCCCCCAGGACACGAAGCCCTGCGGCGGCTTCTTCCGCACCACCTGCCGCAGCTTCTTCTGGTCGTCGCCGAACTTGGCGTGGGCCTTCTTCATGGCCTTGTTGTTCTCGATGACGTGCTCGGGCGCCTGGACCACCACGGTGCCCGCCGTGTCGTAGCCGGCGCGCCCGGCCCGGCCGGCGATCTGGTGGAACTCGCGGGCGTTGAGCCGGCGGGTGCGCTCGCCGTCGAACTTGGACAGCGCCGTGATGACCACGGTGCGGATGGGCACGTTGATGCCCACCCCCAGGGTGTCGGTGCCGCAGATGACCTTGAGCAGCCCCGTCTGGGCGAGCTGCTCCACGAGGCGGCGGTACTTGGGCAGCATCCCGGCGTGGTGGACCCCGATGCCGTGGCGGACCAGCCGGTTGAGGGTCTTGCCGAAGCCGGCCGAGAAGCGGAACCCGGCGATGAGCTCGCCGATGCGCTCCTTCTCCTCCTTGGTCAGCACGTTGACGGACATCAGGTTCTGGGCCTGGTCCATGGCCTGCAGCTGGGAGAAGTGCACCACGTAGACCGGGGCCTGGTTGGTGCTCAGCAGCTCCTCGAGGGCCTCGTGGATGGGATCCTCGGACCAGTAGTGGTGCAGCGGGATGGGCCGCTCCGCGGAGGACACCGTCGTGGTCGGGCGGCCCGTGAGCTCCGTGATCCCCTCCTCGAAGCGGGAGACGTCTCCGAGCGTGGCGCTCATGACCAGGAACTGCGCCTGGGGCAGCTCCAGCAGCGGCACCTGCCACGCCCAGCCGCGCTGCGGGTCGGAGTAGAAGTGGAACTCGTCCATCACCACGGGCCCCACGTCCGCGTCCCGGCCCTCGCGCAGGGCGACGTTGGCGAGGATCTCCGCGGTGCAGCAGATGATGGGGGCCGCGGCGTTGACCGCGGAGTCCCCGGTGACCATGCCGACGTTCTCCGCGCCGAAGATCTCCACGAGCGAGAAGAACTTCTCGGACACGAGCGCCTTGATGGGGGCGGTGTAGTACGAGCGCTGCCCGGCGGCGAGACCCGCGTAGTGCGCCGCGACGGCCACCGTGGACTTCCCGGACCCGGTCGGGGTCGCGAGGATCACGTTGGACCCGCTCGCGAACTCGAGCACGGCCTCGTCCTGGGCGGGGTAGAGCTCCATGTCCCGGGAGGCGATCCAGCCGAGGAACCCCTCGTAGACCTCGTCCCCGGACAGGGCGTTGGTGGCGAAGTCGCCGCGGTAGTACGGGTGGCCCGGGGTGCCGAGCTCGGGGGAGAGGGCTTCGAGGAGTTTCATCGTCCTCCACTGTATCGGGACGGCGCGCCCCGGCCCGTGCCGGTTCCGCGCCGCCGGGGCCCGCGCGAGGACGGCGGGGCACTGGCCGGGACGCCCCGGGTCCAGCAGACTGGCCCCATGACGCACGTCACCGACCCGATGCCCTCGGACCTGGAGATCGCCCAGGCCGCCCGGCCCCGCCCCGTGAGCGAGATCGCGGCGGCCGCCGGGATCGCCGCCGACCGCCTGGAGCCCTACGGGCGCTTCGTGGCGAAGGTCGACCCGCGCCCGGACGAGGTGTCCACCCCCGAGGAGGCCGCCGCGCGCAAGCACGCCCGCGGCGTGCGGTACGTGGTGGTCACGTCGCTGACCCCCACGCCGCTCGGCGAGGGGAAGACGGCCACGGCGGTGGGCCTGGCCCAGGGCATGGCTGCCACCGGCCGCTCCGCCGCCCTGACCCTGCGCCAGCCGTCCATGGGGCCGACGTTCGGGATCAAGGGCGGGGCGGCGGGGGCGGGGTACGCCCAGCTGCTGCCGATGGACAAGCTGAACCTGCACCTGACCGGGGACTTCCACGCCGTGACGGCCGCCCACAACCTGCTGGCGGCGATGATCGACAACCACCTGCACCACGGCAACGCCCTGGGCCTGGACGCCCGCTCGATCACGTGGCGGCGGGTCCTCGACGTCAACGACCGGGCGCTGCGCACCGTGGTGGTGGGCCTCGGCGACCACCAGGACGGTGTGCCCCGCCAGACGGGCTTCGACATCACGGCCGCGTCCGAGGTGATGGTGATCCTCTCGCTCGCCACGTCCTTCGCCGACCTGCGCCGGCGCCTGGGCCGGATCGTGGTGGGCGCCACGTACGACGGCGAGCCGGTCTCCGCCGAGGACCTCAAGGCCGCCGGGTCCATGGCGGTGCTGCTGCAGGACGCCTTCCAGCCGAACCTGCTGCAGACCCTCGAGGCGACCCCGGCGCTGGTCCACGCCGGGCCGTTCGGCAACATCGCGACCGGCAACTCCTCCGTGGTCGCCGACTACGTGGCCATGGCCTACGCCGACTACGTCATCACCGAGGCCGGGTTCGGCGCGGACATGGGCCTCGAGCGCCTGGTCAACGTCAAGGCCAGGGCCTCCGGCCTGACCCCGGACGCGGCGGTGCTCGTGACCACGGTGCGGGCGCTGAAGACCCACTCCGGCCGCTACAGCGTGCGCCCGGGCAGGGCGCTGCCGGCGGAGATGCTCCAGGAGAACCCCGGGGACGTGGAGGCGGGGGCGGCGAACCTGCTCCACCACCTGGCGATCGCCCGGTCCTTCGGGATCTCCCCGGTCGTGGCGATCAACGCGTTCCCCGGGGACCACCCCTCGGAGCACGAGGCGATCCGCCGGATCGCCCGGGCGACCGGGGCGGAGGTGGCCGTGTGCACGGCGGTGTCCGAGGGCGGCGCCGGGGCGGCCGAGCTCGCCGACGCCGTGGCCGCGGCGTGCGAGCACCCGGCCGGGTACACCCCGACCTACGGGCTCACCGAGTCCCTCGAGGACAAGCTCACCGCGGTCGCCACCCGGGTCTACGGCGCGGACGGCCTCGAGATCACCCCGGCCGCGGAGCACCAGCTGGCCCGCTACGAGGAGCTCGGCTACGGGGGGCTGCCGGTCGTCATCGCCAAGACCCACCTGTCCACCACGGCGGACCCGGCCCGCAAGGGAGCGCCCACCGGGTGGTCCCTGCCCGTCCGGGAGCTGCGCGCCGCCGTGGGCGCCGGGTACCTCTACGCGATCTGCGGGACGATGCGCACCATGCCGGGACTGGGCACCTCCCCGGCGGCCGAGCGGATCGGGATCGACGACGACGGGCGCGTCACCGGTCTCTTCTGAGGCCTGCCCCTCCGGGACCGGCCTCGTCCGGGACCGGCCTCGTCGCGGACCTGCCCGGTCCGGGACCCGCCCCGTTCCCGACCCGGAGTGGACGGCTCACCGGCGGGGCAGCAGCTCCTCACCGGGGCCGTGCCGCCGCAGCATGCCCTCGGCGGGCGCCCACCACAGGACGGCCGCCCAGGCGTAGGCGGCCCCGGCCACGGCCGCCAGGTCGGTCCACAGCGACCCGGGGCCGCCGGCCCAGGACCACAGCACCCAGGACGCGGCGCCGCCGACGGCCGCCGCGGCCGGGACGACGGCGAGGGCCCAGGCGGGCTGCACCCACCCCGCCAGGAGCAGGGCACCGACCGCCAGCAGCGCCACGGCCAGCACGGCGGCCCGCGCTCCGGCGCCGTCCGGCACGAGCCCCGGGAGCCCGGTCAGGGCCGCCACGGCCCAGACCGCCACCGCGGCCGGCACCACGAGGACCGCCCGCCCCATCTCGTCCAGGCCCTCGCGGCTCGGCACGCGCAGCGCGAGCACCGCGCTCAGGCGCTCCAGTGCGAGCACGCCGAGCACCAGCAGCAGGACCGCGGCCGCGCGCCCGGACGGCACGGCCGCCCCGAGCGGGAGCAGCAGGGACAGGGCGGCCGCACCCGCGAGGGCGGACCGCCGCAGCGCGCCGCCGCGGGCGGCGCCGACCTCCGCGGCAGTGACCGCCGGGACGGCCGATCCCGCAGGCTCCCCGGAGGCGGCCCCGGTGCGAGGAGGCGGCCGCTCCCCGGCGGCGTCCCGGACGGCCGACCACCGTCGCAGCGCGCGCCGCCCCGTCCGCAGGAGGGACAGCACGAGCGCCGCGGCGACCGCCGCGAGCAGGGCGGCACCGGGCCAGGACCACGCCCGTGCCTCCGCGGCGACCGGGCCCGCGGCCGGCCACAGCCCGGCCGTCAGCGCCACGGCGGCCAGGGCGGCGCGCACCGGGGTCACCACCGCGGGCACGAGCACGAGCAGGGGCTGGAGCACCAGCAGCACGACCTCCCAGACGGGGCGGGGCAGGTCCGGGGTGCCCGCCAGGGCCCGCCCCAGCACGCGCACCCCGCGCGAGGCCAGCGAGAGGCGGTGCCCCGGGGCCAGCCGGTCCAGCCCGTCGGCGCTCGCGCCGACCACCGCCCGGCCGCGGGCGGGGCAGCCGTGCCCGGCGTCGCGCAGCAGGGCGTCCTGCAGGCCGGCGACGACGGGGTCGGCCGTCGGGCTGTCCCCGGCCGGGGAACCGCTCGGCGCGCCGGGCGGGGCCGTTGGGGTCATCGGGGTCATCGGGGGCGTCGAGGGTGTCGGGGGAGACGCCGGAGCGGCCGCCGGCAGCCCGCGCAGGAATCCGGCGACCCCGGCCGCCGCGTCGAGGCGTCCCCACCACCAGTCGTGGGCCCGCCAGTCCGCGGCCAGGAACCCCCGGAAGTTCAGCAGTCCCGCACCGGCCAGCTTGGCGCCCGCCGGCATCCGCTCCTCGGCGTCCGTGAGCAGGCGGGCGAGCTCCCGACGATCGGCCCCCGGCGTGTCGAGGGCCTGCTGGAGGCGGTCACGGACCAGCGCCGCCCGGAGCGCGGGGAACGCGTCCGGCGCCGCGGGGGCCTGGTCGCCGCGGATCTCCCCGTAGGCGACGGGGGACACCGCGGCGGGGATCCCGGCGGCGGCCAGGAGCGGGGGCAGATCGGCCGCGGCCGGCGCCCTCTCCCCGGCGGGGATCCTCGACCACGGTGACGCCTCCCAGACCGCGCGGCGGGCCGCCCGGCCGGGGACGTCGGCGTCGAGGTGCTCGTCCACCGCGGCGCGCAGGCCCCGGAGCCCGTCCACGACCGCGTCGAGCTCGGCCCAGGAGGCGTCCGCCGGCCGGTGCCCCGTGCCGGCCGCGCCGAGCCAGGGGTCGACGGCCCCGGTGAGATCGGCCGCCGGGTCCGCGAGGGCGGCCAGCACGGCGTGGAAGCGCCGGTCGCGCTCGTGGCGGGCGCGCGCCAGCACCCGGTAGGCGCGCTCGCGGGCGAGGGACCGGTCGAACTGCCCGGCCGGTCCGGCCGGCCCGTCGAGGCCCAGCTCCTCCAGCACGCGCACCCAGGACAGCACGCAGGACGCGGCGTCGAACAGGGCCTGTGCCCCGCGCAGCACCGCGGCGGCGGCGGGGTCCTCCAGCGGGCCCCGGGAGAGGGCGTCGTAGCGCCGGAGCAGCTCCGCCCGCAGCGGGTCGAGCGCACGGGGCGGCCGGGCCCGCAGGGCGTCGCGCCGGGCCAGGGTCGAGGTGAGCTGCCACTGCGCCGGTCGGGTCAGGAGGCGGGACAGCAGGTCGGCGTCGGTCCGGGCCCGGTAGCGCAGGTAGGCCCGGCGCCGCTCCTCGAGGGAGGCCTCGTCCCAGCCCCCGATCAGCGCCGCGAGCGGGTGCAGGCGGCCGCCGGCCACGAGCTGGGCGTCCAGGTAGTCGGACAGGGCCAGGACCTCGTCGTCGTCCGACTCCCGCCGCGGCAGCCGGGAGACCGTGGCGGCGAGCGTGCCCACGAGCCGCGGCAGGTCGCGCACGAAGGGCACGGCACGCTCGCGGTGGGGCGGGTCCGGGTCGAGGTACAGCAGGGCCCGGTCGGCGTGCCGCAGGGACGTCCTGGTGCGCGCGGCCTCGAGGGCCCGGTCGATGGGGATGTTGTCGAACACCCCGCCGTCGACCACGTGGTAGGGCAGTTCCGCGGGGTCGCGGTGGGCGCCGAACGCGTGGCTCAGATCCGGGCGCCCGGCCGCCGGGCCCGGGGCGCCCCGCGGGCCCGGGGTCGGGGCGGACCACACCGAGGCCGGCTCGAAGGCGCCGGGGAAGGAGGACGTCGCCCGGGCGGCGTAGGCCAGCCGGGACAGCGCGGCCGCGGCCTGCGCGGGGGCCGTGTCCCGCCCCGGGATGTCGTTGTCCAGGGACGGACCGGGGGAGCCCGGCTCCGGGGAGGAGAAGTGGAAGTCGCTGCGCCCCTCCGCCGACGCGCTGTAGGGCGAGGGGTCGCTGTCCAGGACCGTCGCGGAGAGCTCGACCGTGACGTGCTCGGCCACCAGGTCCGGGTGGTGCTCCGGGCTGCCCCGGAGCGCCAGGAGCGCCTCCAGCAGCCGTGGCCACAGGTAGTCGTCGCCGCGCAGCAGGGAGTCCACGGGGTGCCGTCCGAGCGGGCGCAGCAGCCGGCCGAGGGCGCCGTGCTCCGCCCAGATCCGGCCGAGGGCGTCCAGGTCGGAGCCCGCGCGCTGGGCCACGGCGTGCACCACGCCGTTGAGCCCGCCGGCGCTGGCCCCGGCGAGGAGGTCGATGTCCACCCTGTCGTAGCCGGCGTCCGCGAGCAGCCGCGCGTACACCGCCGCCCGCTCCTCGAGCACCGGGTCCGGGGTCTCGGCGGGGTGCAGGAGGTAGGCGTGCAGCGCCCCGCGGCGGTCCCGGTGGATCCGGATCCGGCGCAGCAGGTCCAGCTCGGCCACCGCGCCGCCGATCCACACGGCGAGGCTCACGCCGCCGCGCATGGCGAGGGCGAGGCGGAGGGTGCGGCCGAACGCCGGCGCCTGCCCGGCCGTCGCCCCGGCCAGCCCCCGGGACGGCGGCAGGACGATCAGCGGCAGGCCCGAGGGCTCACTCGACAAGGGCCGCGAACGCCCGCCCCGGCCCGGGCCGGCGGGTCAGGTCGTGCCGGAGGTCCTCGAGCGCCCCCCGCCGCTCGTGGCCGTCGTCGAGCAGCCCGGCCACGGCGTCCCGCACCTCGGCGGTCGACAGGGCGTTGGGGTCGAGCACCGTCCCGAGCCCCGCCGCCTCGAGGGCCGCCGCCCCGGCGAACTGGTCCGTGGACATCGGCAGCAGCAGCAGCGGCACCCCGGCGGTGAGCGCCTCGGTCACGCTGTTGTTCCCGCCGTGGGAGACCGCGACGCTCGCGCGGCGCAGCAGGGTGACCTGCGGCAGGGTGCCGCGCACGAGCCAGGACTCCGGGACCGGGCCCAGCTCGGCGGGCCGGGTCGCCCCGGCCGCGAGGGCGACCCGCACGTCCAGGCCGCGGAGGGCCTCCGCGACCCGGGCGAGCACGTCCCCGCGCACGGACAGGAAGCTGCCGAGGCTGATGTAGACGATCGGGCGGTCCGAGCCGGCCAGCCACGCGGCCACCTCCGGGTCCTCGGCCTCCTCCCGGACGGCCGAGCCCAGGAACGTGTGCTCGGGCAGCGCCCGGGTCCGGTGCTCGTCGTGGAGCTCGCCCGGGTAGTTGAGCAGGAGGTCGTCGCCGGTCTCCGCGAAGGCGTCGGCGCTCGCCGGGGTCCCGGGGGCGATCTGCTGCAGGGCCTCGTTCCACTGCTCCGTGAACTCGTCCCGCACGGAGGAGCACAGCCGGTGCAGCGCCTCCAGCTCGGCCGGGGACGGGCGCAGCCGGCCGGGCCAGGCGGGCGGGTGCCCGTAGACCTCGTCGGCCACCGTCAGGGCCGAGGGGTGGCCCAGGACCACGTCGGCGTGCCGGATCCCGGAGCCGGTCAGGGCCAGGCGCGCCGCGAAGGCCAGGTGGTCCACGACCACCTGGTCCGGCCGGACGCGGTCCACCACGTCCTGCACCCGCCGGGCGGTGCCCAGCGGGTCCCAGAGCAGGTCGTCGCGCCGTGCCCGGGCCTGGAAGGCCAGGGTCTCCGCGGGGCCGCGGCGGGTGGCGGCGAAGAACCCGCGCAGGGCGTCGTCCTCCCCGGGCGGCTGCTCCTCGGCCCGGATGACCCCGGGGTTGGAGCCGCGGCCCAGCGGGAGGATCTCGACCTCGAAGCCGAAGCCCCGGGCGATGGCGGCGGTCGCGGGACCGGTGGCCACGACCACCCGCTCCCCGGCGTCCCGCCACGCGGTGGCCAGGGTCGCGAGGGGGAACAGGTGGGAGGCGTAGTCCGGGCTGATCACGAGCAGGGTCACGGGGTGGGGCTCCTGTCGGCCGTGTGCGCCACGGCGTCGTCGTAGACGGAGGTGAGGGCGGTCGCCATCCCCTCGATGCTGAAGCGGTCGCGGACCATGGCGCGGGCCGCGTCGGCGGTGCGCTCCGCGTCGGGGCGCGCCGCCAGGTCGAGGGCCCGGGCCACGGCCCGGGCCAGCGCGGCGGGGTCGCCGGTGTCGACGAGGACGCCGGTGACGCCGTCGGCCACGAAGGTGGCTGGCCCGCCGGCGTCGGGCGCCACAACCGGCAGCCCGGTGGCGAGGGCCTCGACCAGCGCCACGCCGAACTCCTCCTTGAGGCTCGCGCAGACGTAGACGCCGGCGGGGGAGGACAGGCCTGGCCGGCCCCGGCGCACCGCGGCGAGCCAGGCGGCCACGGTGGCGTGGGGACGGTGGCCGGCCAGAAGCAGGCCGGCGGTAGCGGCCTCGGCCCGGGGGAGGGCGGCGTCGATCCGGGTGAGCTGCTCCCGCTCGTCGGCGGAGGGGGAGACGAGGTCCCCGCCCACGACGAGGAGATTGCAGCGGTCCCGCAGCCCGGCGTCCCGGGCCCAGGCCTCGACGAGAGTGGCCGTGCCCTTCACCCGGTGCAGGCGGCCCACCGTGACCACGAGCGGCAGTCCGCGCCGGGCGGCGGGCAGGGCCGCGAGCACGGTGTCGAGCTCCGCGAGGTGCGCTCCGGCACCGGTGCGCACCTGCTGGGCGGCACGGTCCACGGCACCCAGGTCGATGCCCTCCGGGACCACCGTGCACCGCCCGGGCTTGTCCAGGTCCACGTCGAGCAGCTCGCGGGCGTCCCGGGCCAGGTCCGGGCGGGGGAAGAGCACCAGGTGCTCCGCCCGCGCCGCGAGGTCGGCGAGCAGGCGCACGCGGAACCACAGGTGCTCCACGCGGTCGGCCGCGCCGAAGCCGGCCCGGGTCAGGGTGCCGGCGCGCTCGCGGGCGGCGACGAGCGCGTGCGGATCGGGGGCCATCGTGAGCACCCACGGGATGCCGAGCTCCGCGGCCACCGCCGCGGCCGCCATCGAGCCGACGTCGGCCATGCGCAGGTGCAGCACGTCCACGGGGCCGGCCCGGCGCAGCACGCGCCGCAGCCCCCGTTCCGCGGCCACCCGCCGCGGCCAGGCGTCCGCCATGTGCACCGGGGGTCCGGCGAAGGGGACGACGCCGAAGACGTGCCCCGCCCCCGCCGGACGGGCCGTCGCCGCCCGCGCCTCGTCGTGGGTGCCGCGGGACACCGTGAGCACCTGGGCGACGCCGCCGGGGCCGTCCGGGGCGCTGAGGGCGTCGCCCAGCTGGGCGAGCAGCGTGGCGATCCCGCCGTTGTCCCCCCGCCCGGAGAAGGTGAGGTCCCGGTCGATCTCCGCGTGCAGGAACGGCTGCAGGACCGTGAGCCCGTCCCAGCCGGTCGCCGGGTCGGGCTCCACGGCGGCGTGGAGGTCGGCGAGGGCGAGCCGGGCCACGGCGGCGAGCGGACCGTCAGCGTGGGCGCACGCCCCGGCCACGTCCGCCAGGTCGGCCACGGACTCGGCGCCGGTCTGCCGGCGGTCCACCAGGGCCTCGAGGGCGGCCCCGCGGACGTCCTGGTCCTCGCCGGAACTGCCGGCCAGGGCGCGGAGCCGTGCGGCGGGCCCGGCCCCGGGGACGAGCCCCAGGGTCTCGGCGAGCCGTGCGCGGGGTCCTGCGGCGACGGCTCCCGCCAGGGCGTGCTCGAGGGCGGTCCCGACCGCCTCCGGTGCCGCCGGGGCCCAGGCCTGCAGGGTGCGCTGGGCCAGCATGCCGGGGAAGCCGCCGCCGGCCACGAGGTCGGCGAGGTGCGCTGCGGCGCGGGGGAGGGGCGCGCGGTCGGCGAGCACCCATGCGGTGTGCTCCCGCAGCCACTGCTCGTCGTCCAGGAGCGCGGTGAGGAGCGTGTCCGCCCGGGACCCGGGCACGGCAGCGAGGGCATGGACGGCGGCGATCGCCGCGACGTGGTCGTCGCGGCGGCGGATCTCCTCCGCGAGCACGGGCAGCGCCCCGGCTGGATCCTCCCGGGCCGCCTGCAGCAGGTCGTCGGCGCGGCGGATGCCGTCGAGGATCGAGGGGGCGCGGCGGACGGCCTCGAGGGCCTCGTGCGTCGCCGCGCCGGTGCGCTCTGCGCTCGTTGACGGGGCGCGGGGCGCGGCGAAGGTCATGGGCCTCACCGTAGCCGAGGCCCGGTCCCGCGCACAGCGGGTCGCTGGGATTCTCAGGCTCCTGGGAGCCGGCGCGCCGCCCGCGCGTCGGCACGGCGGCAGAGCAGCGCGAACAGGGCGCCCGAGAGGTTGTGCCAGACCGAGAACACCGCGGCGGGCAGGGCCGCGAGGGGGTTCATGTACTGGGCGGCGAGCCCGGCGGCCAGACCGGAGTTCTGCATGCCCACCTCCACGGCGGTGGTGCGGCGCACGGCGATCGGCTGCCGCGTCACCGCCCCCACGAGGTGGCCGAGGATCAGGCCCAGGACGTTGTGCAGGGCCACGGCCGCGAGCACGAGCAGGCCCGCCTCCACGATCCGGTCGGCGCTGCCCGAGACGACGATGGCCACGATCACGGCGATGGCCGCCACCGACACCCACGGCAGGGCGGGCAGGGCGCGCTCGACCAGACGGGGCGCGAGCAGTCGCACGGCGAGGCCCGCGACGACGGGCAGGAGGACGATCTTGGTGATCGACCAGGCCATCGCCCCGCCGTCCACCGGCAGGTACTGCCCGGCCAGCCACAGGGTGAGCAGCGGGGTCAGCAGCGGTGCGAGCAGCGTGGAGATCGAGGTCATGGCGACGGACAGGGCCACGTCGCCGCGGGCGAGGTAGGCGACCACGTTGGAGGCCGTCCCGCCGGGCGCGCAGCCCACCAGGATCACACCCGCGGCGAGCTCCGGCGGCAGCCGCAGCAGGAACACCACGAGCAGCGCCACGAGGGGCATGATCACGTACTGGGCCGCGACGCCGAGCAGCACCGGCAGCGGCCGCTTCGCCACGAGCGCGAAGTCCACGGGCCGCAGGGTCAGGCCCATGCCGAACATGACCACGCCCAGCAGGGGGTTGATCCACCCGGACAGGCCGCTCACGGCGCCGGGGGCGAGGAAGCCCACGAGCCCGCCCGCGAGGACGAGCACGGGGAACAGCAGGACGGCGGTGTAGGCGCCGCGGTCGGGCGCGGCGGTGACGGCCGCCGCGGGCCCGGGACCTACCACCCGCGGGCCCGCCACTCCTCGAGGTGGGGGCGCTCCGCCCCCAGCGTGGTCGGCTTCCCGTGGCCGGGGTGGACCACGGTGTCGTCGTCGAAGCGCTCGAAGACGCGCTCGGTGACGTCGTCCATCAGCTGCCGGAAGTCCTCGGGGCTGTTCGTCTTGCCCACGCCGCCGGGGAAGAGGGAGTCGCCGGAGAAGATGTGCGCCGGGCCCTGCGGGTCGCGGTAGACCAGGGCGATCGAGCCGGGGGTGTGCCCGCGCAGGCCGATGACCTCCAGGTCGAAGCCGTCGAACTCGGCCGTGTCCCCGTCCTCGAAGGTCAGGTCCATGGGCACGGCGATGTCGGACTCGTCGTCGGCGCCGCACGCCGTCATGGCCTCGGAGCGGGAGCGGACCTCCTCCAGGGCGCGGACGTGGTCCCAGTGCGAGTGGGTGGTGATGATGAGCTGGAGATTGCCGTAGGCCTGCGAGCAGTCGCCGTTGCCGGCGCCCACGAGGCCGGCGATGGCCCGGGCGTCGTCGGCCGCGTCGATGAGGACCTGTGTGCCCTCGTCCTTGGACGTGAGGAGGTAGACGTTGTTGTCCATCTCGCTCACGGAGATCCGGCGAATCGTGACCTCGGAGAGGTCGGTGACCTCCGTCTTCGTTGCGATCATGAGGACGAAGGTACTCCCGACTCCTGACACTGGCCAATCGCGAGCGCGCCGGGGCGCCGGGCGGTGTGTCCGACGGCACGGGCGCCGGGGTTGGCTTCCCCACACCGTCCGGATAAAGTTGCGTGAGGCAACAAAACATCAAGGCATCCGGTGGCACCACGCCCGCGTCGTCGTCGACGCGGGACCCCGCGAGGAGCGGGGAGTGCGGACCGGGTGCCCCTTCGTCGTTGTCGCCCCGAACATCCCCGATCCCGGAGGAGCCTCCGTTGCCCGTCTCCCACGACACCGCCGTGGAGCTGGTGCGCGACCTGCTCGAGCTGCAGCGCGTCATGAAGCGCGTGACCAAGACCGACGCCGGCCCGCGCCGGCTCAACCCCACGGCGATCGCCCTGCTCTACTACCTCGACGGCAACGGGCCCCGCCGGGCCACCGTGATGGCCGCCGAGACAGGTCTCGGGCCCTCCGGGCTGAGCCGCCAGCTGGCCGTCCTCGAGGAGGAGGGCCACGTGGAGCGCACCCCCGACCCCGACGACGGGCGCGCCGCGCTGGTCGCCATCACGGATCGGGGCCGGGAGCACGTCCGGGCCGTGCTCGAGCAGGACGCCCAGCGCCTCGCCGCGCGGCTCGAGGGCTGGGACGAGGAGCAGGCCCGCACCAGCCGCGGGGCCATCAACGAGATCACCACCGTCTTCCTGGACTCCCTCGGCGTGGAGCGCACCACGTCCTGCCGGGACCAGCCGGCCCGGGACCACACCGACCGAGAGCACGCAGACCGAGAGCACGAGGAGCAGACCGCACCATGACGTCACAGCAACCGACCACCGCACCGGGCGGGGGGACCGGCGCCTCCCACAAGGAGGTCATGCGGGCGCTCACGGGGATCCTCTCGGTCTTCTTCATGGCGATGGTCACCCTCACGATCATCGGCACGGCCCTGCCCGTGATCATGGCCGACCTCGGCGGGGACCAGACCTCGCTGTCCTGGACGGTCACCGGCACCCTCCTCGCCAACGCCGCGACCACGCCCGTCTGGGGCAAGCTCGCCGACCTCTTCGACAAGAAGAAGTTGCTGCAGCTGTCCATCGTGATCTTCGTGCTCGGCTCGGCCATGGCCGGGCTGGCCCCGACCATCGAGTTCCTCATCCTGGCCCGCGTGGTCCAGGGCGTGGCCATGGGCGGGATCATGGCCCTGGCCATGACCATCATGGGCACGATCATCCCGCCCCGGGAGCGCGGCCGCTACGCCGGCTACATGGGCGCCGTCATGGCCGTGGCCACCTCCGCCGGCCCGCTGCTCGGCGGGCTCATCGTGGACCTCTTCGGCTGGCGCTGGGTGTTCCTCATCCCCGCCCCGCTGGCGGTCCTGGCGGCCGTGCTCGTCCACCGCACCCTGCACATCCCGCCGCAGGCGCCCCGGAAGGTGAGCATCGACTGGCTCGGCATCGCGCTGTTGATCGTCTCCGCCTCCGCGCTGCTGCTGTGGGTGTCCCTGGCCGGGCAGCCGGGCATGTTCGAGTGGGTCTCGGCGACCTCCGCGGCCCTCGTGGCCACCGCGCTCGTGGGCTCCGTGCTGTTCGTGCTCGTGGAGCAGCGCGCCGCCGAGCCGGTCCTGCCCATCCGCGTGGTCACCGAGCGCACCACCGCGCTGGCCATCCTCGCGGCCATCGCCACCGGCGCGGCCATGTTCGCCTCGACCACCTACCTCGGCCAGTACTTCCAGCTGGGCCAGGGCTTCAGCCCCACGATGGCCGGGATGCTCATGCTCCCGCAGGTCTTCGGCTCCCTCGTGGGCGCCACGGTCGCCGGGCAGCTGATCACCCGCTACGGGCGGTGGAAGATCATCCTGGTGGTCGCCGCCGTGCTCATGTCCACCGGACTGTTCCTCGCCGCCACGCTCACGCACGACACCGCGCTGTGGGCCGTGAGCGTCTTCATCTTCCTCGTGGGCCTCGGCATCGGCGCGCTGAACCAGAACCTGGTCCTGGCCGTCCAGAACACCGTGGGGCTCAAGGACATGGGCGCGGCGTCCTCCTCGGTGGCCTTCTTCCGCACCATGGGCGGCGCCGTGGCGGTCGCCGTGTTCGGCGCCCTCATGAGCTCCCACCTGGCCCGGCAGCTCGCAGAGAGTACCCGCGCCCGCGGCGGGGACCCCGCCGCGGTGGACAGCTCCACGATGGACCTGGAGTCGCTGCCCGCCTCCGTCGAGGGCGTGGTGCGCGAGGCCTACGGCACGGGCACCGGTCTCGTCTTCCTGGTCGCCGCCGTCGCGTCCCTCGTGACGCTGCTCGCGGTGCTCCTCATCAAGGAGGTGCCGCTGCGGCGCACCGTGGACATCGTGGAGGTGGACCCCTCCACGGGCCGGCTCAAGGTCGTCACCCGCACCCTCGACGCCCGCGAGGTCCGCCGCCGGCAGCAGGAGGCCGCGGCCGGCGCGCACGCCGAGGAGACCGGTCCGGACTCGGACGGCGCCGCCGGCGGAGCGGCCCGGGACCGGGTCCGCGAGGACACCTCCACCGGCCCCGTGGACCGGGTGTGAACCCGCCCACGGACCCGGCCCCGATGTCCGGGCCCGGTACTAGAGTGGAGGGCGTGTCTGAGCCGATCCCCACGTCCACCCTGGTCCTGAACCCGTCGACCGATTCCTCCGAAGCCCTCGACGGGCCGGTGACCGCCACCGGCGCCCGGACCGCCCGCCGGTCCGACCTCACCGAGATCGTGGTGCAGGGCGCGCGCGAGCACAACCTCGACAACGTCTCGCTGACCGTGCCGCGGGACGCCATGGTCGTGTTCACGGGGCTCTCCGGCTCCGGGAAGTCGTCGCTGGCCTTCGACACGATCTTCGCCGAGGGCCAGCGCCGCTACGTCGAGTCCCTGTCCTCCTACGCCCGGATGTTCCTGGGCCGGGTGGACAAGCCGGACGTCGACTTCATCGAGGGCCTGTCCCCGGCGGTGTCCATCGACCAGAAGTCCACCTCCCGCAACCCGCGCTCCACCGTGGGCACGATCACCGAGATCTACGACTACATGCGCCTGCTGTGGGCGCGTGTCGGCCACCCGCACTGCCCCGAGTGCGGCGAGGCGATCAAGAAGCAGACCCCGCAGCAGATCGTGGACCAGCTCCTCGAGATGCCGGAGACGACCCGCTTCCAGGTGCTCGCGCCCGTGGTGCGCGAGCGCAAGGGCGAGTTCGTGGACCTCTTCCAGGAGCTCTCCGCGAAGGGCTTCTCCCGCGCCACCGTGGACGGCGAGACGGTCCAGCTCTCGGACCCGCCCAAGCTCAAGAAGCAGTACAAGCACACGATCGAGGTGGTCGTGGACCGGCTCGTGGTCAAGGAGGGCATCCGCCAGCGCCTGACCGACTCCGTCGAGACGGCGCTGGGCCTCGCCGAGGGGCGCGTCGTCGTCGAGCTCGTGCCCCGCTCGGACGAGGAGATCGCCCACCCGCTGGAGCTGCGCCGCCCGTTCTCCGAGAACCTCGCCTGCCCCAACGAGCACCCCCTGCAGGCCGACGAGATCGAGCCCCGCTCCTTCTCCTTCAACGCCCCGTTCGGCGCGTGCCCGGAGTGCGACGGCATCGGCTCGCGGCTCGAGGTCGACGAGGAGCTCGTGGTCCCCAACCCGGACCTCTCCCTCGTGGAGGGCGCGATCGCCCCGTGGTCGCTCGGCAAGGCCACGAGCGAGTACTGGAACCGCCTGCTCGCCGGCCTGGGCCAGGAGCTCGGCTTCGACCTGGTCACCCCGTGGGGGAAGCTGCCCGCCAAGGCGCGCAAGGCGATCCTCGAGGGCAAGGACTACCAGGTCACCGTGGCCTACCGGAACCGGTTCGGCCGGGAGCGCCGCTACACCCAGGGCTTCGAGGGCGTGATCGGCTACATCAAGCGCAAGCACGCGGAGACGGAGTCGGACAACGCCAAGGACCGCTACGAGCAGTACATGCGCCAGGTGGCGTGCCCGGCCTGCGACGGCGCCCGGCTGAACCCGACCATGCTCGCCGTGACCGTGGGCGGGAAGAACATCGCCGAGACCACCCGCATGCCCATGCGGGACGCCCACGCGTTCTTCCGGGACCTGGAGCTCAGCACCCGCGAGACGAAGATCGGCGAGCAGGTGCTCAAGGAGATCCAGGCGCGCCTGACGTTCCTCGTGGACGTGGGCCTGGACTACCTCAACCTGGAGCGCGCCGCCGCGACGCTGTCCGGCGGCGAGGCCCAGCGCATCCGCCTGGCCACCCAGATCGGGGCCGGGCTCGTGGGCGTGCTCTACGTCCTGGACGAGCCCTCGATCGGCCTGCACCAGCGGGACAACCGCCGGCTCATCGGGACCCTCACCAAGCTGCGGGACATGGGCAACACCCTGATCGTCGTCGAGCACGACGAGGACACCATCCGCGAGGCCGACTGGATCGTGGACGTCGGCCCCGGCGCCGGCGAGCGCGGCGGGCGCGTGGTGCACTCCGGGACCTACGCGGAGCTCCTCGCCAACGAGGAGTCCATCACGGCCGACTACCTCTCCGGCCGCCGGGCCATCCGGGTGCCCGCGCAGCGCCGGGCGGTCGACCGCAAGCGGATGCTCAAGGTCGTGGGTGCGCGGGAGAACAACCTGCGCGGCATCGACGTCTCCTTCCCGCTCGGGGTGCTGACCGCGGTGACCGGGGTGTCCGGGTCCGGGAAGTCCACCCTGGTCAACGACATCCTCTACACGGCGCTGGCCAACAAGCTCAACGGGGCCAAGCAGGTCCCCGGCCGGCACAAGCGGATCGACGGCGTGGACCAGCTCGACAAGGTGGTCCACGTGGACCAGAGCCCGATCGGGCGGACCCCGCGCTCCAACCCCGCCACGTACACGGGCGTGTTCGACCACATCCGCAAGCTCTTCGCCGAGACCCCGGAGGCGAAGGTGCGCGGCTACCAGGCCGGCCGGTTCTCCTTCAACGTCAAGGGCGGGCGCTGCGAGGCGTGCTCGGGCGACGGCACGATCAAGATCGAAATGAACTTCCTGCCGGACGTCTACGTCCCGTGCGAGGTGTGCAAGGGCGCCCGGTACAACCGGGAGACCCTCGAAGTGCACTACAAGGGCAAGACCATCGCCGAGGTCCTGGAGATGCCCATCGAGGAGGCCGCCGAGTTCTTCAAGGCGTTCGGCCCGATCGCCCGGCACCTCAACACCCTCGTGGACGTCGGCCTCGGCTACGTCCGGCTGGGCCAGCCCGCCACGACCCTGTCCGGCGGTGAGGCCCAGCGCGTGAAGCTCGGCGCGGAGCTGCAGAAGCGCTCCAACGGCCGGTCCATCTACGTGCTGGACGAGCCCACCACGGGCCTGCACTTCGAGGACATCCGCAAGCTGCTGCTCGTGCTGCAGGGGCTCGTGGACAAGGGCAACACCGTGATGACCATCGAGCACAACCTGGACGTCATCAAGTCCGCCGACTGGATCGTGGACCTCGGCCCGGACGGCGGCTCCGGCGGCGGGCAGGTCGTGGCCGAGGGCACCCCCGAGCAGGTGGCCCGGAACACGAACAGCCACACCGGCCGGTTCCTGGCCGAGGTGCTCGCCGAGCGCCCCGTCCCGGCGGGGGCCGCCCGATGACCGCCCCCGTGGTGCTCTGGGACCTCGACGGCACCCTCCTGGACCCCGCCGGGGCGATCACCGGCGGCATCGCCCGGGCCCTGGCCGAGCACGGCCACGCCGTGCCGGAGGACCTGCGCCGGTTCGTGGGCCCGCCCGTGGGCTTCTCCCTGCGGACCTTCACCGACGTCCCGGAGGAGGACATCCCGGCGGTGGTCGCCACCTACCGGGCCCGCTATCGCACCGAGGGGCTCGCGCAGACGCGGATCTACCCGGGGGTGGAGGAGCTCCTGGAGCGCCTGCACGGCGCCGGCGTGCGGATGGCCGTGGCCACCCAGAAGCCCGAGCCCACCGCCGAGCTCGCCGTCGAGCGGTTCGGCCTCACCCGGTGGTTCGAGACCGTCTCGGGGGCCGCCGACGACGCCGCGGCAGCCCCGCGCGACGGACTGGCCCACGACAAGCCCGCGATCATCGCCGAGGCACTGCGCCGGCTCGGCGTGGCCGCCCCGGACCCCGCGCGCACGGTGATGATCGGGGACCGACGCTACGACGCCGAGGGCGCGCTCGCCCACGGGATCGACTGCCTGGGCGTCGCCTGGGGCTTCGCCGACGAGGACGAGCTGGGGACCGGCTTCGCCGCCGTGGCCCGGGACGCCGCCGAGCTCGGGGAGCTCCTGGCCCGGTACACCGCCCCGGCCCCGACCGGCCGCTGAGGGGGACCGGACCGTGGCCGATCCGGAGAGCTACCGCCCCGCCCGCCAGGACATCCCGACCGCCCCGGGGGTCTACCGCTTCCGCGACGAGTACGGGCGCGTGGTCTACGTGGGCAAGGCCAAGAACCTGCGCAACCGGCTGAGCTCCTACTTCGCGCCCCCGCACGCCCTGAGCCCCAAGACCCGCGCCATGGTCACCACCGCGGCCGGGGTCGAGTGGACCGTGGTGGGCAGCGAGCTGGAGTCCCTGCAGCTCGAGTACACGTGGATCAAGGAGTTCAAGCCCCGGTTCAACATCGCCTACCGGGACGACAAGTCCTACCCCTACCTCGCCGTCACGATGGCCGAGTCCGTGCCGCGGGCCCAGGTGGTCCGGGGGGAGAAGAAGAAGGGCAACCGCTACTTCGGCCCCTACTCCCAGGCCTGGGCGATCCGCGAGACCCTCGACGCCCTGCTGCGGGTGTTCCCCGTGCGCACCTGCTCCAAGGGCGTCTACCGGCGCGCCGAGCAGTCCGGGCGCCCGTGCCTGCTGGGCTACATCGACAAGTGCTCCGCCCCGTGCGTGGGGCGGATCTCCGAGGAGGACCACTACGCCCTCGCGGAGGACCTGTGCCGGTTCATGGCCGGGCACGCGACCCCGTTCATCAAGGAGCTGCAGCGGCAGATGCAGGAGGCCGCCGCGGCCATGGACTTCGAGACCGCGGCCGCGCGCCGGGACGACATCGCCGCCCTGGAGAAGGCCTTCGAGCGCAACGCCGTGGTGCTCTCCGACAGCACCGATGCCGACTTCTTCGCGCTCGCCGAGGACGAGCTGGAGGCCGCCGTCCAGGTCTTCCACGTCCGGGGCGGCCGGATCCGCGGCCAGCGCGGCTGGGTCACCGAGAAGGTCGAGGAGGCCGACGGCGGACGCCTGCTGGAGCAGCTGCTCGAGCAGGTCTACGGCGACACCGCCGCGGACGCCGCCGAGAGCGCCCACGCCGCCGCGCCCCCGTCCCCGGGCGGATCGAAGCACCGGCCCTCCGCGGAGCTCGCCTACCGGGAGGACGCCATCCCGCGCACCGTGCTGCTCTCCGAGCCCGCCGACAGCACCGACCGGCTCGAGGAGTGGCTCTCGGGGCTGCGCGGATCGCGCGTGACGATCGCCGTGCCGCAGCGCGGGGAGAAGGCGCACCTGATGGAGACGGTGCAGGAGAACGCCCGGCAGGCACTGAAGCTGCACAAGTCCCGGCGGGCCGGCGACATCACCACCCGCTCCGCGTCCCTGCAGGAGCTGCAGGAGGCCCTCGACATCCCCGTGCCGCTGATGCGGATCGAGTGCTACGACATCTCGCACGTGCAGGGGACCAACGTCGTCGCCTCCATGGTCGTCTTCGAGGACGGGCTGCCCAAGAAGTCGGACTACCGGAAGTTCTCGGTCACCGGCGAGGCCGCCCGGGACGACACCGCGTCCATGCACGACGTCATCTCCCGGCGCTTCCGCCGCCACCTCGAGGAGCAGGCCGAGCGGGAGGCCGCCGGGCCGCGCACCGGGCAGGTGGAGGCGGGGGCCGAGGCCCCCGAGCGGGCGCGGTTCGCGTACCCGCCCAGCCTCGTGGTGGTCGACGGCGGGCCCCCGCAGGTCGCCGCCGCCGCCCGGGCGCTGCGCGAGCTCGGGATCGACGACGTCCACGTGGTCGGCCTGGCCAAGCGGCTCGAGGAGGTGTGGGTGCCGGACGACGAGTTCCCCGTGATCCTGCCGCGCGCGAGCCAGGGCCTCTACCTCCTCCAGCGGATCCGCGACGAGGCCCACCGCTTCGCCATCACCTTCCACCGCAAGAAGCGCTCCTCCGCCATGACGGTCTCCGTGCTCGACGAGCTGCCCGGGGTGGGCCCCGCCAAGCAGAAGGCCCTGCTCAAGCACTTCGGCTCCGTCAAGAAGCTCCGGGCGGCCCGGGTCGAGGAGCTGGAGCAGGTCCCCGGCTTCGGGCGGACCCTCGCCGAGAAGGTGGCCGCCGCGCTGCAGGCCTCCGACGACACGACCGCCCCGGCGGTCAACATGACCACCGGGGAGGTGCTGTCCTGAGCCCGGGCGCGCCGCCGGGGTCGCGGCGGGGCCCCGCCGACTTCGTTAGGCTGGGGCGGGACCAGCAGGCGCAGGCCACCACGACGGGAGACGGAGCGGACATGAGCGAGCACACCGCCGGAGCGGACGTCGGGACGGCGGACGGGACCGACCACGCGAGACCGACCAGCTCGGAGCTGCTCGTCGTGACGGGCATGTCCGGGGCCGGGCGCAGCACGGCCGCGAACGCTCTCGAGGACCTCGGCTGGTACGTGGTCGACAACCTGCCGCCGCAGATGCTGCACACCCTCGCTGACCTCGTCTCCCGGACCCCCCAGGCCCTGCCCAAGCTGGCGGTCGTCATCGACGTGCGCGGCAAGGCCCTGTTCAGCGACATGAAGGAGACGCTGGCCGCCCTCGAGGCGTCCGACGTCGACTTCTCGGTGCTCTTCCTGGACGCCGCCGACGAGGTCCTGGTCTCCCGCTACGAGCACCAGCGCCGACCCCACCCGCTGCAGGCCGGCGGGCGGATCCTCGACGGGATCCGCGCCGAGCGCGCCCTGCTGACGGACCTGCGGGAGTCGGCCGACGTGGTCCTGGACACCTCCGGGTTCAACGTGCACGCCCTGTCCCGGGCCGTGGCCGACCTGTTCTCCACGAACGGGCCGGTGGTCCTGCGCCTGACCGTGCTCAGCTTCGGCTTCAAGTACGGGGTCCCCGCGGACGCGAACTACGTGGCCGACGTCCGCTTCATCCCCAACCCGCACTGGGTCCCGTCGCTGCGCCCCCGCACCGGCAAGGACGACGAGGTCCGGGACTACGTCTTCCAGGACGAGGGCCCCCGGCAGTTCGTGGACCGGTTCGTCGCCATGCTCGAACCCGTCTTCGCGGGATACCGTACGGAGAACAAACACTACGCCACCATCGCGATCGGCTGCACGGGCGGGAAGCACCGCTCCGTGGCCGTGAGCGAGGAGGTGGCCCGCAGGCTCGCCAAGCTGCCGCTCGTGACGGTCAACATCCAGCACCGGGACATGGGCCGGGAGTGACCGGCTCGCCCTCACCGCGATGGGACCCCCGATGACCCTTCCTCCCACCGGCGCGTTCCCCCGGCTGCCCCTCAGCAGCGGCGCCGATGCCGACCCCCACCACTCGCCCGACCCCTCCGCCCGGCGGCCCGGCGGCGCCAGCCCCTCCGTGGTCGCCCTCGGCGGCGGGCACGGGCTCTCGGCGAACCTCGCCGCGCTGCGCCGGATCACCCCGGTGCTCACGGCGGTCGTGACGGTGGCCGACGACGGCGGCTCCTCCGGCCGGCTGCGCGACGAGCTCGGCGTCCTGCCCCCGGGGGACCTGCGGATGGCGCTCGCCGCGCTGTGCGACGACTCCGAGTGGGGCCGGACGTGGCGCGACGTCATGCAGCACCGGTTCAGCTCCTCGGAGGGGCGTACCACGACCCTCGACAACCACGCGCTGGGCAACCTGCTCATCGTCACGCTGTGGGAGCTGCTGGGGGACCCGGTGGCGGGGCTCGAGTGGGCGGGCGCCCTGCTGGGCGCCCGCGGCCGGGTGCTGCCGATGTCCACGCAGCCGCTGGTCATCGCCGGCGACGTCCCCGGCGCCCTGTCCGGCGGGAGCGCGAGCGGCTGCGCGAGCGAGGCCGGCACGGTCCGCACGATCACCGGGCAGGCGGTCCTGGCGAAGCAGGCCGACGTCTGCAACGTGCGGCTCGTGCCCCCGGACGCCCCGGCCTGCCCGCAGGCGGTCGAGGCGGTCGGGCTCGCCGACTGGGTGATCATGGGGCCGGGCTCGTGGCACACCTCCGTGCTGCCGCACCTGCTGCTGCCCGAGCTGCGGCAGGCGATCTGCGGCTCGCCGGCGCGCCGCTGCGTCACCCTGAACCTCTCGCCGGACACCGAGACGCGCGGCAAGACCGCCGCCGACCACCTGCGGGTCCTGCACGACTACTGCCCCGAGCTGACCCTGGACGTGGTCCTCGCCGACCCCTCGGCCACCGAGGACGGCGCCGACCTCGAGGAGGTCGCCCGCGGCCTGGGCGCCGAGGTCTTCTACGCCGACGTCCGGGCGCACCCCGGCACCGCCGTGCACAACACGCTCCGGCTCGCGGCCGCCTACCAGGAGATCTTCGAGCGCCACCGCTGAGCCTGCCGCCCCACCCCCACACACCCCAGCATCCCCAGGAAAGGAACCGCGTGGCCCTGACGTCATCGGTGAAGGAAGAACTGTCCCGCCTCGAGATCAAGAGGTCCTCGGAGCGCCGCGCCGAGCTCTCCGCCCTGCTGCGCTTCGCGGGTGGGCTCCACATCGTCTCGGGACGCATCGTCGTCGAGGCGGAGGTGGACCTCGGCGCCACCGCGCGCAGGGTGCGCCGCGCCGTCCACGAGGTCTTCGGCCACGACAGCGAGATCGTGGTCGTCTCCGGCGGGGGACTGCGGCGCGGGAGCTCCTACGTGGTGCGCGTCGTCGAGGACGGCGAGGCCCTCGCCCGCCAGACGGGACTGCTCGACTCGCGCGGGCGCCCCGTGCGCGGGCTCCCGCCCGCCGTGGTCAACGGGGCCGTGGCCGACGCCGAAGCGGTGCTGCGCGGGGCCTTCCTGGCCCACGGCTCCCTCACGGAGCCCGGCCGCTCCGCCGCGATGGAGTTCACCTGCCCCGGCCCGGAGGCCGCCCTCGCGCTCGTGGGCGCGGCCCGCCGGCTCGGCGTCCTCGCGAAGGCCCGCGAGGTGCGCGGCGTGGACCGGGTGGTCGTGCGGGACGGGGACGCGATCGCCGCGCTGCTCACCCGGATGGGTGCCCACCAGACGCTCCTCCAGTGGGAGGACCGGCGGATGCGCAAGGAGGTGCGCGCCACCGCCAACCGCCTCGCCAACTTCGACGACGCCAACCTTCGCCGCTCCGCGCAGGCCGCCGTGGCCGCCGGCGCCCGGGTGGAGCGCGCCCTGGAGATCCTCGGCGACGAGGTCCCGGAGCACCTGCGGCAGGCGGGGGAGCTGCGGCTGTCCAACAAGCAGGCCAGCCTCGACGAGCTGGGCCGGCTCGCCGACCCCCCGCTCACCAAGGACGCCGTGGCGGGCCGGATCCGCCGGCTGCTGGCCATGGCGGACCGCCGGGCGGAGGAGCTGAACCTCCCGGGCACCGACGCCGGTGTCGCCGCGGAGGCCCTGCCCTCCTGAGCGGGGCGCGCCGGCGCCGCTGCGCCGGCGCGGTCACTCCGGGGCCGCGCCGGGAGAGGGCTTTGGTCCCGCGTGGGTTTCCGAGGGTCCGCATCCCTCGATGTGGGATTGTATGGGTTTGGCGATGAATACCGGGTGAATCTTTCACGACCCCAAGACATCCCAGGGATAACCACGTAGAATGGGACCTGGTTCAACGATCCAGACCCCGACCAACACAGGAGTACCCAGTGACCATTCGAGTGGGCATCAACGGTTTCGGACGCATCGGACGCAACTTCCTCCGCGCGGCGCGCGAGCAGGGCGAGAACATCGAGGTCGTGGCCGTGAACGACCTCACGGACCCGGAGGCCCTGGTCCACCTCTTCAAGTACGACTCCATCATGGGCCGGTTCCCCGGCGAGGTGACGCTCAACGGCGACACCATGAGCGTCGACGGCCACGAGGTCAAGTTCCTCGCCGAGCCCGACCCCGCCAAGCTGCCATGGGGCGAGCTCGGCGTGGACGTCGTCGTCGAGTCGACCGGCCGCTTCACCAACGGCTCCAAGGCCAAGGCCCACCTGGACGGCGGCGCCAAGAAGGTCGTCCTGTCCGCCCCGGGCAAGGAGATCGACGGCACGTTCGTGCCCGGCGTCAACCTCGACACCTACGACGCCGCGTCGATGAACATCGTCTCCGCGGCCTCCTGCACCACGAACTGCCTCGCGCCCATGGCGAAGGTCCTCAACGACGCGTTCGGCATCGAGCGGGGTCTGATGACCACCATCCACGCCTACACCGCGGACCAGAACCTGCAGGACGGCCCGCACAGCGACCTGCGCCGCGCCCGCGCCGCCGCCCTCAACATGGTGCCCACCACCACCGGCGCGGCCGCCGCCGTGGGCCTCGTGCTGCCCGAGCTCAAGGGCAAGCTGGACGGTTTCGCCGTGCGCGTGCCCGTGCCCACCGGCTCCGTCGTGGACCTCACCTTCGACGCCCAGAAGGAGGTCACCGTCGAGTCGGTCAACGCCGCCATGAAGGAGGCCGCCGAGGGCCCCATGAAGGGCATCGTCAAGTACACCGAGGACCCCATCGTCTCCTCGGACATCCAGGGCGACAGCATCTCCACGATCTTCGACGCCCCGCTGACGAAGGTCATCGGCAACCAGGTCAAGGTCATCGCCTGGTACGACAACGAGTGGGGCTACACCTCCCGCCTCGTCAACGTCGTCTCCCACGTCGGCGCGCAGCTCTGAGCCCGTCGCCGCGCGACGCCGCCGGGGTAGGGTGAGTGGCATGGCTCATGCACTTGACGAACTGATCGCCGACGGCGTCGCCGGGCGCCGCGTCCTGGTCCGCTCCGACCTCAACGTCCCCCTGGACGGCTCCACCGTGACCGACGACGGGCGCGTCCGCGCGTCCCTGCCGGTCCTGAAGAAGCTGGCCGACGCCGGGGCCCGCGTCATCGTGATGGCGCACCTGGGCCGGCCCAAGGGGCAGGTCGACCCGAAGTACTCGATCGCGCCCGCCGCGCGGAAGCTGGCCGAGCTGGCCGACTTCCCCGTGGCGGTCGCCTCCGACGTCGTCGGGGAGGACGCCCGGGCCAAGGCCGAGGCCCTCGCCGACGGCGAGGTGCTCGTGATCGAGAACGTCCGCTTCGACCCCCGCGAGACCTCGAAGGACGACGCCGAGCGCGGCGCCTTCGCGGACGAGCTCGCCGCCCTGACGGGCGAGAACGGGGCCTACGTGGACGACGCCTTCGGCGCGGTGCACCGCAAGCACGCCTCCGTGTTCGACATCGCCCACCGGCTCCCGGCCTACCTGGGCGATCTCGTCAAGCGGGAGCTGGACGTGCTCACCAAGGTGGTCTCCGCCCCCGAGCGCCCCTTCGTGGTGGTCATGGGCGGGTCCAAGGTCTCCGACAAGCTCGCCGTGATCGAGAACCTCATCGGCAAGGCCGACTCGCTGCTCATCGGCGGCGGCATGGTCTTCACGTTCCTCGCCGCCCAGGGGCACTCAGTGGGCGGCTCCCTCCTGGAGCAGGACCAGATCGGGACGGTCAAGGACTACCTCGAGAAGGCCTCCGCGGCCGGCACCGAGATCGTCCTCCCCGTGGACATCGTCTACGCGGCGGAGTTCGCCGCGGACGCCGCGCACGAGGTGCGCCCGGTCGACGCCATCGAGGACGGCGAGATCGGCTCCACCGGTCTCGGCCTGGACATCGGCCCCGAGTCCGCGAAGCTGTTCGCCGAACGGATCCGCGGCGCGAAGACCGTGTTCTGGAACGGCCCCGCGGGCGTGTTCGAGATGGAGGCCTTCGCCGGGGGCACCCGGGCGGTCGCCGAGGCCGTGGTGGCCTCGGACGCGATGAGCGTCATCGGCGGCGGCGACTCCGCCTCGGCCGTGCGCAACCTCGGGTTCTCCGACGACCAGTTCGGGCACATCTCCACCGGTGGCGGCGCCTCCCTCGAGTTCATCGAGGGCAAGGAGCTCCCCGGGGTCGTGGCCCTGGGCGCCTGACCCGCACGCTCCCCGCCACGGCGCCGGGGGCGCCCCGGGGCCGCACGGCCCGGGGCGCCCCTGCCGCCCAGCGCACCACTGCCGAACCGCACGACGAGCGGCGCACCCGCCGCGGACAGGAGTCCCCATGACCTCGCAGACCAACGGTCAGTTCGACCGCACGCCGCTGATCGCCGGCAACTGGAAGATGAACATGGACCACGCCCAGGCGATCACCCTGCTGCAGAAGCTGGCGTGGACCCTGGACGACGCCAAGCACGACTACTCCCGCGCCGAGGTGGCCGTCTTCCCGCCGTTCACCGACCTCCGCTCCGTCCAGAGCCTCGTGGACGGTGACGACCTGCGCGTCGTCTACGGCGCCCAGGACCTCTCCGACCAGGACTCCGGCGCCTACACCGGCGACATCTCCGGCCAGTTCCTGGCCAAGCTCGGCTGCACCTACGTGCTCGTGGGCCACTCCGAGCGCCGCACGGTCCACGGCGAGTCCGACGAGCTGTGCAACGCCAAGATCGCCGCCGCCCACCGCCACGGCCTGGTCCCGGTGCTGTGCGTCGGCGAGGGCCTCGAGGTCCGGCAGGCCGGCGAGCACGTCGCCTTCACGCTCGAGCAGCTGCGCGGCTCCATCGCCGGCCTCGAGGCGGACCGGGTGGCCGAGCTCGTGGTGGCCTACGAGCCCGTCTGGGCGATCGGCACCGGCGAGGTCGCCGGTCCCGAGGACGCCCAGGAGATGGCCGCCGCCATCCGCGCCGAGCTGGCCGGGCTCTACGACGACGGGACCGCCGCGAAGACCCGCATCCTCTACGGCGGTTCCGCGAAGGCCGCCAACGCCGGCTCGATCCTCAAGGGCAAGGACGTGGACGGCGTCCTCGTCGGCGGCGCCAGCCTCGACGCCGAGGAGTTTGCTAGCATTGCCAGGTTCGAGCAGCACCTCGTGACCGACTGATCACGACCCCCTGACCGTCCGCGCCCGCCGGGCGCGGCTGCTCGACGGACACCCCCGAGGGAAGGCCCCAGTGGAAATTCTGCAGAACGTGCTCCTGGCGATCATCGTGCTCACGAGCCTCCTGGCCGTTCTCCTCGTCCTGCTCAACAAGGGCAAGGGCGGGGGCCTCTCCGACATGTTCGGCGGCGGCATGACCCAGTCCCTCAACACCTCGGGCGTGGCGCAGAAGAACCTGGTCCGCCTCACCACCACCACGGCCGTGGTCTGGGCCCTGTCCATCGCGGCCTACGCGCTGACCATGCGCTTCGCCGAGGTGGCCGTCTGAGCCGACGGCTGGTCGAACGACCCCCGGCCTCCCCGGCCGGCCACGGAAGTCCGTGCTCGGCCGGGGAAGCCGGGGGTCGTCCGCGCTGAGGGGCCGCCGCATGCGCCCGGCGACGTGCGGTCCCCGCGCCCCGGATCAGCGCCCGTACTGGACCCGCAACGAGGCATCGTCGGGCAGCACCACCACTGTGCCCTCCTCGACGGACCACCCCTCGTGGAGGAAGAAGTACCGTTCCCCGCTGACGGTGAGCAGGCGCAGCCCGTCGTAGCGGTACAGCGGGGCCTCGGCCGTGCCCAGCTCGCGCGTCGTGACCCCCGGGACGTCGAGGCCCAGTGGTTCCTGGCTGTAGACCTGCGCCCGGGGCAGCCACGGCAGATTCACCTCGAGATCCTCCGCGAGCCCCCGTCCACGGGCCTCCGCGAAGTTCGAGGTTCCCCAGAAGAGCAGCAGCGCCACGAGGACCAGGAGCAGCGTCGCCTCGACGGCCTGCTGCTCGGCGGGCCGTCGAGGGCCCTCGACGGCAGCGGCACAGCGGCGGATGCGGACGGCCCACGCGGCCACGAGCACGCCGGCGGTGACGAGGTACGGGGCGTACAGGGGGCTGTAGACGCGTTCGGCGAACAGCAGGACGACCATGAGGCCGATCAGGGCCCCTGCACCGAGCAGAGCCGCCCGCGGCAGTGCGGTCGCCCACCTGCCGGCCGCTCCCCGGTCGATGCGTCTCCGCAGCAGCCGGTCCAGCCAGACCCACAGCATCGCCAGCGCGACCAGCAGCAGCAGCGGCAGGTACAGCGCGCTGATGCTCAGCAGCGCGAAGTCCCGCGTGGTGTAGCCGAACAGGTTGACGTGCAGTCCCATCCACTCGGCCTGCGCCTTCGCGCGAGCCCAGCCGAAGTAGAACACCAGGGCCGTGACCACGGTGGCCGGCGGCCCGATGACCGACACGTAGCCCAGGACGTGCGACCACACGGAGCCGGTCGGGGCAGCGGTCTCCGTCATCGTTGCCGCCCGGTACCGCAGCCGCAGCGGCCCGTCAGGAGCCGGGGGCCGGACATGCCGTCGTGCCGGGGGCGTAGTCCAGGGCGACCGTGCTGAGGGCCGGGTCCTCGAGCACGTAGCCGGAGCCCGAGAGGGCCACCGGCAGCGAACCACCCGCCTCCGGGACCGGTGCCGGGGGCGCCACGAAGAACGGTCCGGTCGATGCCCACTGGATCGGCACGGGAGTCGGGCCCACGGTGACGAACCGCACGCTGCCCACGGGCAGGGCCCGGTCCTGCACGTTTCCGCGCAGGTGGACAGGAACGCCTCCGCACGGCGGCACGGGCACGGCGGACTCGCCGGCCTCGTCCGGCGCGGTCGCGAGCCCCGTGATGGACAGGGGGCAGGCGGTGCCCGGCGTGTCGACGAGCACGGGCACGTCCTCGGGGTGGTCCCGGTGGAACTGCACCAGACGCTGCAGCATGGCGACCGCCGCAACGTCGTGACAGCTCTGCGGCAGCGGCGCGGCAGCCAATGCCGCCGCCCCCTGGGACCAGAGCGCCTCGTCGTTGGTCACGGCCGCCCGGCACAACAGGGAGGCGGCGTCCTGCGCGCTCGCGCCGGCCAGGCTGTCGTGGTCGCACGTGCCGGCGCGCAGGGCCACGTACCATCCCGGTTCTCCGGGACCGACGGGTCCGATCGGCAGACCGCCGATCACGGGAGCGACGCGAGGAGGGGCCGGGGTGCTGCCCTCGCCGCCGTTCCCGCCGCCGGGACCCCCACCGCCGTTGCTCCCACCGCCGGGAGCGGCACCGTCGGGAGCGGCACCGCCGGATCGGTCGCGGTCGGAGCCGTCACGCCCGGGCCCGGCGGCGTCCTCGGAGCCGGGCTCGGCACTCGGAAAGTCCGTGGAGCCGTCCGAGGTCCGCGCGGAAAGGTCCGATTCCGGCTCGGTGGTCTGCTCGGCCGCAGGGGATCCGTTCGCCGGCTCGGCGCCGTCGTCGGGTCCGCCCCGGCCGCACGCCGTGAGCACCACGAGGACGCCGGCGGCCAGGACGGTGCCGACGCGGACGGGACGTGCCGGGAACACGACCTCACCGGCCGTCCGCGCTCGTCCGGATGTCGCCACAGGTACGCAGGATCTCCATGGTCATGGATCCCGTTCTCTTCGCCAGGCGCTCGGGTGCCGACTCTCATCGGTGAGCATGACGGCACAGGCGTCACTACGGCGTGACTACCGTCCGGTCACTCGGGGTGCTTCGCCCCGGCGGCCCGACGCGTCAGCCGTCGAGGGCGTCCTGCGTGACCAGCAGCAGCGTCTCCTCGGTCCCGCGCACCCCGGCCCCGGGCGTGCGTTCGATCGGGGCGCCGCCGCGGACGGCCGCGACCGCCCCTGCCTTGTCCGCCCCGGCCACGAGGAACCAGACCCGCTCCGCGCTGTTGATCATCGGCAGCGTCATGGTCACCCGCTCCGGCGGGGGCTTGGGGGAGTCCCGCACCCCCAGCACGGTGGCGTCCTGCTCGTGCACGTGCGGCAGCCCCGGGAACAGGGAGGCCACGTGGCCGTCGGGGCCCAGGCCCAGCAGCGAGAGGTCGAACCGGGGGAAGGCCTCCGTCCGCTGCTCCGCGTCGGCCGCCGCCGCCAGCTCGCGCCGGTAGTCGAAGGCGGCGTCCTCGGCGGTGGCGAAGTCGTCGGCGCTGCCCATGTAGTGCACCCGGTCCGGGTTCAGGTCCAGGGCCCCGCCCACGGCCTCGACGGCCTGGACGCAGTTGCGATCGGCGCTGTCGCCGGCCACGAAGCGCTCGTCCGACCACCACACGTCGACGCGGGTCCAGTCGACCTCGTCCCGGCGGGCGGAGGCGGCGAGGGCCGCGAGCACCGCGGTGCCCATGCTCCCGCCGGTGAGCACGAGGCTCGCCTCCCCGCGCTCCTCCTGCGCCGCCACGACCACGTCGAGGACCCGGTCCGCGGTGTCCGCGGCGAGCGACTGCTTGTCCGGGTGGGCGACGGTCTCCAGCTCGGCGCTCATGCGCGGTCCTCCCCGGGGGCCAGGACGGACGTCTCGGGTGCCGGGACGGATGCCTCGGCGGCCGGGACCGCACCGGAGTCCGGTTCCGCCGGCTCGTCGGCCGGGGCGTCGCCGGGCGTCGTCCGGTCCCGGTCGGGGAGGCGGCCGCCGTGCTCGGCGAGGAACCGTGCGGCGCCGGGGGTGAGCTCGCCGGCGGTGTCCACGATCTGGGCGATCCGCACGTCCCGCAGGCCGGTCGTGATCACCTCGCCGTAGACCTCGTCGGGGTCCAGGCGCCGGAGCTCCTCGGCGATGCAGGCGTTGAGGTCCCGCACGGGCATGGCGATCTGCTGGTCGGGCTGACCGGGCTGCCGCAGCATCGCCACGGACCGGCCCGGGCGCTCGAGCACGATCTCGCCGTCGTCCCGGACCAGGGTCACCCGGTCGAGGCGGCGGGGCCCGGGGCTGTTGACCAGCGTCACGTCGGCGTCGAGCCGGGTGCCCAGCCACGTGCCGAGCAGCACCACGCTGGGGGAGCGTCCGCATCCCTCCACGACGACCTCGCGCACGGGCGCGGGCTCCGCCTGGTCCAGGACCGCGGCCAGCTGGATCCGCCAGTTGGTCACCCGGGTCCAGGCCAGATCCGTGTCGCCGGGGACGTACCGGGTGCTCAGCTCGGCGAGCGCCTCGTAGGCGTCGTCGCTGCGCGCGGAGTCCGTGATCCGCCGGTGGGCGATCCCGGCGATGGACGAGGTGTGCGGCGAGGGCGGCGGCACCGTGTGCGCCCACCAGGCGACGATCGGGGCGTCCGGCAGCAGCAGCGCCGAGAACAGGGTCTCGGTGGGCTCGGCGAGCTCGCCGTAGCCGTGCAGCACGATGACCTCGGAGGCGCCGGCGTCACCGCCCATGCGCAGCTGGGCGTCGAGCCGGGTGCTCTCCGCCTGGGAGTGCGCCACGTGCACGAGGATCCGGCACGGGTGCTCGTGGCTCGCGAAGTTCGCGGCCTCCAGGGCGGCCTCGGAGTGCCCGGCCTGGGCGAGGATCACGAGCGTGAGGACCCGGCCGAGCGTGACGACGCCGTGCTGGTCCCGCAGCTGGCTCAGCTTCTTGTCGATGGCCGAGGTGGTGGTGTTCTCCATCGAAACGATCACGGTCGCCTCCAGACGCGTCCGTCGCGGGCCAGCAGCTCGTCGGCGGCGGCGGGTCCCCAGGACCCGGGCGCGTACGGCTCCGGCATGATCTCCTGCTCCGACCAGCACTGCTCGAAGGGGTCGAGGATCCGCCAGGACAGCTCGACCTCCTCGTGGTCGGGGAACAGCGGTGGTTCCCCGAGCAGCAGGTCGAGGATCAGGCGCTCGTAGGCCTCCGGGCTGGACTCGGTGAACGAGTGGCCGTAGCCGAAGTCCATCGTGACGTCCCGGATCTCCGACTGGGTCCCGGGCACCTTGGAGCCCAGCCGGATGGTCACGCCCTCGTCGGGCTGGATCCGGACCACGATGACGTTCTGTCCCAGGTCCTCGTGGCCGTTGTCCCCGAACAGCAGGTTGGGGGAGTTCTTGAACTGCACCGCGATCTCGGTCACCCGCCGGCCCAGGCGCTTGCCGGCGCGCAGGTAGAACGGCACGCCCGCCCACCGGCGGTTGTTGATGTCCACGCGCAGCGCCGCGTAGGTCTCGGTGCGGGAGTCGGCGGGGATGTCCTGCTCCTCGAGGAAGCCCCGCACGCGCTCACCGCCCTGCAGACCGGCCTCGTACTGGCCGAGCGCCGAGTGCGCCGCCCGGTCCTCGGGGACGACGACGGAGGCCAGGACCTTCGCCTTCTCGGCGCGCATGTGGTGGGCCTGGAAGGACAGCGGCTCCTCCATGGCCGTGAGGGCCAGCAGCTGCAGCAGGTGGTTCTGGATGACGTCGCGGGCCGCGCCCACGCCGTCGTAGTAGCCGGCGCGGGAGCCGATGCCGATGTCCTCGGCCATGGTGATCTGCACGTGGTCCACGAACTGCGCGTTCCACAGGGGCTCGAACATCTGGTTCGCGAAGCGCAGCGCCAGGATGTTCTGCACCGTCTCCTTGCCCAGGTAGTGGTCGATGCGGAACACCGAGTCCGCCGGGAACACCCGCTCCACGATGGCGTTGAGCTCCTGCGCGGACTCGAGGTCGTGGCCGAAGGGCTTCTCGATGACCACGCGGCGCCACCCGGAGGCGTTCTCGTGCTGGGCCAGGCCGTGGTCGGCGAGCTGCTGGCAGACCGTCTCGAACGCCTTCGGCGGGATCGAGAGGTAGAACGCGTGGTTGCCGCGCGTCCCCGAGTGCACGTCGAGCTCCTTGAGGGTCGACTTGAGCGCCTCGTAGGCCTTGTCCTCGTCGAACTCCCCGCGCACGAACCGGACGCCGGAGGCGAACTGGCGCCACACGTCCTCCTGGAAGGGGGTGCGGGCGTGCGTTTCGACGGACTCGCGCACCACCTCGCGGAACTGCTCGTGGGACCAGTCGCGGCGGCCGAAGCCGACGAGCGCGAAGGACGGCGGCAGCAGACCCCGGTTGACGAGGTCGTACATCGCCGGCAGCAGCTTCTTCTTCGCGAGGTCTCCCGTCACGCCGAAGAGCACGAGCGCCGACGGGGCGGCGACCCGGACGAGCCGCCTGTCCCTCGGGTCCCGCAAGGGATTGCGGGCGTTGTTGTCTGGCAACGGTACTCCTTCACGTCTCTGCGGGGCCGTGGCACCCACGGGGGCCTGCACGCGCAACGGTCGGCGCGGGAACTCCCGCGCCGACCGTGGCGTGCTCCCATTCTAGGTCAGCGGTCCGGTCGTGCCGGCCGGGTCAGCCGCCGAGGGCGTCGACGGCCTGGCGCAGCCGGTCCACGCCGGCGGCGCGGTCCGCGAGCCGCAGCCGCAGCACGGGCCGCCCGTGGTCGGCGAGGACCTGGGCGTCCCCGTCGGCCTGGGCCGAGATCAGCTCGCCGAAGCTGAACGGGCTGTCCGGGATCTCGAGGTCCGTCTCCGAGGCGGCGGTGATCTGCAGGTACACGCCCTCCGCCGGTCCGCCCTTGTGGTACTGGCCGGTGGAGTGCAGGAACCGGGGGCCCCAGCCGAACGTCACGGGCCGGCCGGTGGCCCGGGCGAGGACGGGGCGGACGCTCTCCAGCTCGGCCCACGAGAGCCGGTCGAAGTACGCCTGCACGGACAGGTAGCCGGTCTCCGGCAGCTGCGCGAGCAGCTTGGCGAGCGCGTCCTCGACCGTCTGCGCCCCGTCGAGCAGCTCCTGCGCCCCGCGGATCTCCACGGGCCCGTCCACGACGTCCGCGGCCGTGGGCTGCGGCTTGTCCTCGAGCAGGGCGCGGGTGGCGTTCTTGGCGGACTCCACGTCGGGCTGGTCGTACGGGTTGATGCCGAGCAGCCGCCCGGCCGCCGCGGTGGCGACCTCCCACAGCATGAGCTGGGCGCCGAGGGAGCCGGAGACCCGCACGACGTCGCCCTCGGGGGCCTGCTCCTCGTCCACGCCGACGAGCTCCACGACGAGGACGTCGGAGGCCCCCGAGGAGGCCTCCGGGGCGTCGCCGGCGCCGACGACGACGGGCAGCACGCCCTTGCCCTCCTTGCCCGTGGACTCGGCGATCAGCTGCTCCGCCCAGTCGGCGAACCCGGCGATCCCGGAGCCCAGGTCCCGGAACACGAGCTTGTTGCGCAGCGGCTGCGTGCCGCCGAGCGCCGCGCCCAGGTGCAGGCCGGGGTTGTCCTCGGCGTCCTCGCGCAGCACCTCACCGGCCTCGTCGGCGTCGTCGAGCAGAGCCCCGACGTCCACGCCGGCGAGACCGGAGGGGACCAGGCCGAAGGCGGTGAGCGCCGAGAACCGCCCGCCCACGGTCGGGTCGGCGGTGAAGACCCGGCGGTAGCCGGCCTCCCGTGCGGAGGCCTCCATGGGCGAGCCGGGGTCGGTGACCACCACGATGCGCGAGGCGGCGTCGATGCCCGCGTCCTCGAACGCCCGGGCGAAGACCCGGCGCGCCGAGTCGGTCTCCACGGTGGAGCCGGACTTGGAGGAGACCACGATCGCGGTGCGCTCGAGGCGGTCGGCGAGGGCCGCGCCCACCATCTCCGGGTCCGTGGAGTCGAGCACGAACAGCTCGACCCCGGCGGTCCGGGTGATCACCTCGGGGGCCAGGGAGGACCCGCCCATGCCCGCCAGCACGAACCGGTCCACGCCCTCCGCCGCGAACTCCTCGCGGAGCGCGGTGATCTCGGCGACGAGCGGGCGGGAGACCTCGGCGGCCTCCACCCAGCCCAGTCGCTTGGCGGACTCGTCCTCGGCCGCAGCGCCCCACAGGGTGGGGTCCTGGGCGAAGAGCTTCGAGGCGAACCTGTCGCCCACCAGCGCGGGCACGTGCCGGTCGACGGCCTCGCGGGCGGCACCTGAGGTCTGGACGGACAGGGAGCTCATGGGTTCTCCTTCGGGTGGGGCGGCACGGACGGTGCTCGGGTCAGGACGGGACGGGCTCAGCGGGCGTTGTCGAGGGCGGCGCGCACGGTGTCGAGCAGCTCCGCCCAGGAGTCCTCGAACTTGGTGAGACCCTCCGCCTCGAGCTGGGCGACGACCTCGTCGTAGGAGATCCCCACGCCGGCGATCCGGTCCAGGAGCTCGTTGGACTCCGCGTAGGTGCCGGTGACGGTGTCCCCGGTGACCTCGGCGTGGTCGAACGTGGCCTCCAGGGTCTTCTCCGGCATGGTGTTCACGGTGTTCGGGGCCACCAGCCCGGTCACGTACAGGGTGTCCGGCAGGGACGGGTCCTTGACCCCGGTGGAGGCCCACAGCGGGCGCTGCGGGTTCGCCCCGGCCGAGGCCAGCCGCTCCCAGCGCTCGGTGGCCAGGGCGTCCTCGTAGATCTGGTAGGCGAGCCGGGCGTTGGCCAGACCGGCCTTGCTCTTGAGCGCGGCGGCCTCGTCGGTGCCGATCGCGTCCAGGCGCTTGTCGACCTCGGAGTCCACCCGGGAGACGAAGAATGACGCCACGGAGTGGATGGTGGAGAGGTCCTTGCCGTTCTCGAGCGCCTGCTCCAGGCCCAGCTGGTAGGCGTTGATGACCGCGCGGTAGCGCTCGAGGGAGAAGATCAGCGTCACGTTGACGGAGATCCCCTCGGCGATGGTCGCGGTGATCGAGGGCAGGCCCGCCTCGGTGGCGGGGATCTTGATCAGCGCGTTGGGGCGGTCGATGGTCTGGGACAGGCGCTGGGCCATGGCGGCGGTCGCCTCGGCGTCCTGGGCCAGGCGCGGGTCCACCTCGATGGACACCCGCCCGTCCTCGCCCCGGGTGGCCTCGGCGATGGGGGCGAAGAGGTCGCAGGCGTCGCGCACGTCGTCGGTGGTGATGGCCAGCACGGCCTCGTCCACGTCCGTGCCGGCGGCGGCGAGCTGCTTGACCTGGTCCTCATAGGCGTCGTGCTTGGCCAGCGCGGCGGCGAAGATCGTCGGGTTCGTGGTCACGCCCACGACGTCCTTCTCGTCGATCAGCCGCTGCAGCCCGCCGGAGGCAAGGCGTTCGCGGGAGAGGTCGTCGAGCCAGATCGAGACGCCGGCGTCGGAGAGCTTCTGGGTGGGGGTGGTCATGTGTCTGTCACTCCTCGTGCTCGGGGGAAGATGGTCGGTCGGTGCGCGCCGCGGCTCAGCGGCCCACGGAGGCGGTGGCCTGCGCGGCGGTGAGGGACTCCTGGGCGGCGGCGGTGACGGCCTCGGCGGTGATGCCGAACTCGCGGTAGAGGGTCTCGTAGTCGGCGGACTCCCCGAAGTGCTCCAGGGACACGGCCCGCCCGTGATCGCCGAGCAGGTCCCGCCAGGACATGGCGATCCCGGCCTCCACCGATACGCGGGCCTTCACGGCCGCCGGGAGCACGGACTCGCGGTACTCGGCGTCCTGGGCGTCGAACCACTCCCGGCACGGCATGGACACCACCCGGGCGGCCACCCCCTGCGCCTTGAGCTGCTCGCGGGCCGCCACGGCCAGGGAGACCTCGGAGCCGGTGCCGATGAGGATCACGTCCGGGGTGCCCTCGGTGTCGGCCAGGACGTAGCCGCCCCGGGCCACGCCCTCGGCGGAGGCGAACTTCTCCCCGTCGGCCTCGGGGTGCAGGTCCGCCCGGGCGAAGGTGGGCACGTTCTGACGGGTCAGGGCGATGCCGGCCGGGCCGTGCCGGTTCTCCAGCATCGTCCGCCACGCGATCGCGGTCTCGTTGGCGTCGGCCGGGCGCACCACGTCCAGGCCCGGGATCGCGCGCAGCGCCGAGAGCTGCTCCACGGGCTGGTGGGTGGGTCCGTCCTCGCCGAGGCCGATGGAGTCGTGGGTCCACACGTAGATCGAGGGGACCTTCATCAGCGCGCCCAGGCGCACGGCGGGGCGCTGGTAGTCGGAGAAGATCAGGAACGTCCCGGAGAACGCCCGGGTCTGGGAGGACATGGTGATGCCGTTGACGATCGCCGCCGCGGCGTGCTCGCGGATGCCGAAGTGCAGCACCCGCCCGTAGGGGTTGCCGGTCCACTTCGCGGTGGAGCGGGCCTCGGGGATGAAGGAGGGCGCGGACTCGATGGTGGTGTTGTTGGAGCCGGCCAGGTCGGCCGAGCCGCCCCACAGCTCGGGGAACGTGTCGGCGATCGCGTTGATCACCTTGCCGGAGGCCGAGCGGGTGGCCACGTCCTTGCCGGCCTCGAAGACGGGGAACGCGTCGGCGTAGTTCTCGGGCAGCTCCTCGGCGCGGATCCGGTCGTAGAGCTTCGCCCGCTCCGGGTTGGCCTCCCGCCAGGCCTGGAACTGCCGCTCCCACTCGTCGCGGACCTGCTTCATGCGGTCCTGGATGCCGCGGGTGTGGGCGATGACCTCGTCCTCCACCACGAAGGACTTCTCGGGGTCGAAGCCGAGGATCTCCTTGGTCGCCGCGACCTCGTCGGCCCCGAGCTTGGAGCCGTGGATGCCGCCGGTGTTCTGCTTTCCCGGCGCGGGCCAGCCGATGATCGTGCGCAGGGCGATCAGCGAGGGCTTGGCGGTCTCGGCCTTGGCCGCGCGGATCGCGGCGTAGAGCTCCTCGACGTCCTCGACGTAGTCCCCGGTCCTCGTCCAGTCCACCCGGGCCACGTCCCAGCCGTAGGCCTCGTAGCGGGCGAGGACGTCCTCGGTGAACGCCACGTCGGTGTCGTCCTCGATCGAGATGTGGTTCTGGTCGTAGATCACCACGAGGTTGCCCAGCTCCTGCACCCCGGCCAGCGAGGACGCCTCGGAGGTCACGCCCTCCTGGAGGTCGCCGTCGGAGGCGATCACGTACACGGTGTGGTCGAACGGGGAGGTCCCGGCGGGGGCCTCGGGGTCGAACAGGCCGCGGGTGTAGCGCTGGGCGTAGGCGAAGCCCACGGCCGAGGCCAGGCCCTGGCCCAGCGGGCCGGTGGTGATCTCCACCCCGGTGGTGTGCCGGTACTCCGGGTGCCCCGGGGTCTTCGAGCCCCAGGTCCGCAGGGACTCGATGTCCTCGAGCTCCATGCCGTAGCCGGACAGGAACAGCTGCAGGTACAGGGTCAGCGAGGTGTGCCCGGGGGAGAGGATGAACCGGTCACGGCCCGTCCACCGGTCGTCGGTGGGGTCGTGACGCATCACCTTCTGGAACAGCAGATACGCCGCCGGCGCCAGGGACATCGCCGTGCCGGGGTGGCCGTTGCCCACCTTCTCCACCGCGTCCGCGGCCAGCACCCGCACCGTGTCCACGGCACGCCGGTCCTGCTCGGTCCAGGTCAGCTTCTGATCGAGTTCGGTCGCCAAGATTCGGTGCCCTTTCCATTGGGGTCCGCTGCCGTGCGCAGCGGGTGCCGGTCGTGGACCGGCGGTTTGGGTCCAGCTTAGGTCACGCGCATTTCGGGCGTGTGACCGACGGCACCGGTTCCCGGGGCCCCGGACGTCTTTCCCGTCATGTCCGGAGCGGGAACGGACGCCGCCACGCGCTATGCTGTATAGGACCTTCTTCCGCGCCCGCGACCACCGCGCCGACCGCTCCTGCGTGCCGGCGACGCACCGTCTCCGGGCCGACCTCGCGCACGGAGCCGGGGGAACACCACCGCAACCGGGAGCAATGATTCTGTGAACTCACTCGAGACGTCGGGACCCGCAGGACGAGCCGTCCTCGGCAACGGGCACACGGGTGATGCGGCGGCCCCCCGCAGCGAGGGACGGATGACGGCCTCCCGGAAGGTGCGGGCCTACGTGGCCCTCATGAAGCCGCGGATCATCGAGCTGCTGCTCGTGGCGACCGTGCCGACCATGATCTTCGCCCAGCAGGGCATGCCGAACCTCTGGCTCATTCTCAACACCCTCGTGGGCGGCACGCTCGCGGCGGGTGCGGCCGGCGCCTTCAACTGCTACATCGACCGGGACGAGGACCGGGTGATGAAGCGCACGGCCAAGCGCCCGCTGGTCACCGGAGAGGTCACCGACCGCGAGGCCCTCGTCTTCGCGTGGGTCCTCACGGCCGTGTCGGTCGCCTGGCTCACGATCGGGGTCAACGTGCTCGCCGGCGCCCTGGGTGCGGCGGCCATCTTCCTCTACGCCGTCTTCTACTCGATCGTGCTCAAGCGCCGCACCGCCCAGAACATCGTCTGGGGCGGGGTCGCCGGGTGCATGCCGGTGCTGATCGGATGGGCCGCCGTGACGGGCGGCCTCGACTGGCCCGCGCTCGTGCTGTTCCTGTTCATCTTCCTGTGGACCCCGCCGCACTACTGGCCGCTGTCCATGAAGTACGCCGACGACTACTCCCGCGCCGGGGTCCCCATGCTGGGCGCCGTGGCCGGGGCCCGCACCGTGGGCAGCCAGGTGGTCCTCTACGCGTGGGCCACGGTGGTGTGCTCGCTGCTGCTCGTCCCCGTCGGCGGCGCCGGCTGGGTCTACGCCGTGACCGCCCTGGCCTCGGGCGCCTGGTTCGTGGGCCACAGCCACAAGCTGCACGCCCTCGCGGTGGCCGGCCGGCCCACGGACAAGCAGGCGATGCACGTCTTCCACGGCTCGATCGCCTACATCACCTTCGTGTTCCTCGCCCTGGCCGTCGACCCGTTCGTGGGCGGCCCCGTCCTCTGAGCCCGACGGGGCCGGCGGGCCCCGCGGCGCCCGCGTCCGGCCGGGGGACCGGCCGGACCTAGGATGGTCGCATGCTCAGCATGACCTTCACCGGGCTCGTCGCCTACCCGATCACACCCTTCCAGCAGGGTGGCCGCCTGGACCTGGAGTCCTTCGGGCGCTACGTCGGCCGGCTGTCCCGATCGGGCGTGGACGCCCTGGTGGTCCTGGGCAGCTCGGGCAGCTTCGCGTACCTCTCCGGGGAGGAGCGGGCCGAGGTCGTGGGCGTCGCCGTGGAGGCCGCCCGCGGCTCCGGGGTGCCGGTGGGGGCGGGGATCTCCGCGATGACCACCCGCGAGGTCCTCGAGATGGCCTACGCGGCGGAGAACGGCGGGGCGGACGGGCTCGTGCTCAACCCGCTGTCCTACATCCCGCTCGTCTCCCAGGAGATCGCCGACCAGGTGGAGACGGTCTCGGGGGCCGTGTCCCTGCCGCTGTGCATCTACAACAACCCGACGACGACGGGCTTCACGTACCCGGTGGAGCTCGCCGCCGAGCTGTCCTGGCTGGAGAACGTCAGCGCGTTCAAGGACACCGCGGACTCCCCGGCGGACCTCGCCGCACGGCGGCACCGGTTCGCCGAGCTGGCGGAGCCGGGGACGGCCCACGGGGTCAGCGGGGAGCGGCTGCTCCACGAGGCGGCACCGGACGCCGCGGCCTGGCACTCCGGGATCGCCGCGGTGCTCCCGCGCCAGTACGCCGCCTTCCGGGCCGCGGTGGTCTCGGGCGACGACCGCGCGGTGCGCACCTGGCAGGCGGCGCTGACCCCGCTGATGGAGATCCTGCGCCAGGAGCGGCCCCTGAGCTCCCTGTACGCCCTGGCCGAGGTGTGCGGCGTCAGCACGGCCCCGCCGCGGCGGCCGCTGCTGCCGATCCCCTCGGCCAGCCGGCAGCGCCTGGCCCAGGCCGTCGAGGAGCTGCTCGACGAGGCGCCCGACGAGCGGGCCTGAGGGCCTCAGCCGCGGGACGGGGCCTCGGCCGGCTGCGCCCGGTCGGTGCTGCGCAGCACCGGGGCCGGGGTGCGGGTGACCGCGAAGCCCTTCTCCACGGTGCGGGCCGTGGCCCAGATCAACACCGCGGAGCCCACCAGGTGCAGGGCCACGGCGACGATCGGCACGCCGTTGAAGTACTGGTAGTAGCCGATGAGCGCCTGCAGGACCAGCGCGGCCAGGAGCACGTTGAGGCCCGAGGCCAGCGGCACGGGCCACCGGTGCCGGCGGGCGAGCACGAGCCCGAGGACCACGGCCGCGACGATCAGGTACACGGGGACCGCGTGGGCGCGGGTGACGAGGTAGGCGTCGAACGCGTGCCGGGCGGTGGTGTCGTCCCCGGCGTGCGGGCCGGTGCCCGTGACCAGGGTGCCCAGGTAGAGGATCAGCGCGGTGAGCACCCCCAGGCTCACCATGAGCCCGCGGACGGTCCGCCGCTGCCCGTAGGCCTGGCCGGGGCGCTCGGCGTCCCGCACGGCAGGCAGGGAGCGCCGCCGGGTGCGGTTGACCAGCACCGTGGCCAGCGCGATCATCGCCCCGGAGATGAGGTAGTGGATGCCCACGATCCACGGGTTGAGCCCGGTGAGCACGGTGATCCCGCCGACCACGGCCTGCAGCGGGATGCCGAGACCCAGCAGCAGGGCGATCCGGAAGAGGTCGCGGTGCTCGTGGCGCAGCCGGAGCACGGCCAGGAACGTCAGCACCGCCACGGCGGCCAGCAGGAAGGTCAGCAGCCGGTTGCCGAACTCGATGAGGCCGTGCATGCCCATCTCGGGGGTGTTGGTCCAGGACTCGTCCGTGCACCGGGGCCAGGTGGGGCAGCCCAGGCCCGAGCCGGTCAGCCGGACGAGCCCGCCGGTGAGGATGAGCACGGAGTTCGCCACCAGCGACGCGACGGCGAGCCACCGCACCCACGGGGTGATCCGGCTCGGCAGCAGGCCGCCGCCGTGCTCGCGGACGTCGACGTCGCTGGGGTCGCTGGCGCGGTTCATGAGTTCACTTCCGGACGGGGTCGGTGCGGCGGGGTCTCCGCGCCCAGTTTATCCGCCTCCGCGGCCCCCGGGTCCCGCCGGCCGGGACGGGCCCTCGGGGCCGGGTCCGGACCGGCGGCTCAGCTCCAGCGGAACCAGCGCACGGCTCCGGCCCAGGCGGCGGCGGCCCAGACGAGGAGCACCAGCACCGGCAGCGGCGTGGGCGCCCCGGTGAGGAACGTCTCGCGCAGGGCGGTGCCCAGCGCGCCGGAGGGGAGCACCTCCACCACCCAGGTAAGCCCCGCCGGCAGCGTGCTCGAGGGGAACAGGGTGCCGCCCACGGCGGCGAGCAGCACCCACACGAGGTTGGTGACGGCGAGGGTCGCCTCGGCGCGCACCGTGCCGGCGAGGAGCAGCCCCAGCCCGGTGAACGCCGCGGCGCCGAGCAGCAGCACCGGCACGGAGACGAGCACGGTGGCCGCGTCCGGGCGCCAGCCGAGGGCCGCGCCGAGCGCGGCCACCAGCACGTACTGCACCACGAGCACCGCGACGATCGCGAGCAGCTTGCCGGCGATCAGCCCGCCGCGGCCCAGGGGAGTGGTGGAGAGGAAGCGCAGGACCCCGTAGCGGCGGTCGAAGCCGGTCTGGATGCCCTGGCCCGAGAAGGCGTTGGAGAGCACGCACAGCGCCAGCACGCCCGGCACGGCGACGTCCACCCGGGAGGCGCCGGCCGGGACGGCGGCGTCCAGCAGGTCGGTGAGGGTCAGGGCCACGAGGGCCATGAGCGGCAGGATGACCAGCAGCAGCAGCTGCTCGCCGTTGCGCAGCACGGCCCGCGTCTCGTAGCGGGCCTGGGCGGCCACCCGGCGGGCCAGGGTGGCGGGCTCCGGGCGGGGGGCGGTGGCGGTGGGCAGGGCGGGGGCGGTCATCGGATCTCCCGTCCGGAGATGTCGAGGAAGACGTCCTCGAGGGTGCGCGGCTGGAGGGACAGGGACTCGGGCAGCGTGCCGGTCGCGGTGAACCACCGGGTCACGGTCTCGAGCATCGGGGGCGTGAGGACGCCGGTGAGGGTCACGGTGCGGTCGGCGCGGTCCGCCCGGACACCCTCGAACCCGGGGCCGTCCCACGGGAACGGCCCCGCGCGCAGCTGCTCCGGGGCCAGCGTCAGCACGAGCACGGCGGGGGCGTCGGCGCCGGGGGCCACCAGCTCCGCCACGGACCCCTGGGCCATGACCCGGCCGTGGTCCACGATGTAGACCTGGTCGGCGAGACGCTGGGCGTCGTCGAGCAGGTGCGTGGTGAGGATGATGCACACCCCCTCCCGGCGCAGCTGCTGGACGAGGTCGAAGACGATGTTGCGGGACTGCGGGTCCATCCCGGCCGAGGGCTCGTCGAGGAAGAGCACCTCCGGGTTGCCCGCGAGGGCCGCCGCCAGGGCCACGCGCTGGCGCTGGCCGCCGGAGAGCCGGCGGACCACGGTGCGGTCGAAGCTGCTGATGCCGAGCCGCTCCACGAGCTCGTCCATGTCCCGGGGGCTGCGGTAGAGGGACGCCACGTGCCGGAGCAGCTCCAGCGGGCGCACCGCCTGGGGGAGCCCGCCGTCCTGGAGCATCACGCCCACGCGGGCGCGCAGCGCCGGGCTGGCCCGCCACGGGTCCTGCCCCAGCAGCCGGACAGTGCCGCCCGTGGGCCGCTGCAGCCCCTGGGCGCACTCCAGGGTGGTCGTCTTGCCCGCGCCGTTGGGGCCCAGCAGCGCCGTGATCTCGCCGTGCCGCGCGGTGAGGGACAGGCCGTCGACGGCGTGCACCACGTCGGCGCGCGCCGCGCCCGGTCCGGCCGGGCGCCGGGAGCGGCGCCGGCGGACCGGGAACTCCTTCACGAGGCGCTCGATCGAGAGCGCGGGCGAGGACGCGGGGGGACTCTGGGCGGGCACCGGACCAGTGTAGTGCGGGCGCGCCCGCGGCCCGGCCCCCTTGGCCCCACCGCGCCCCGGGGTTATTATGAGTAAGTCGTGATTCTTGGACGGAGCCCGGTAAGGCTCCACTTACTGGTCAGACCGGAATGAATTACGACATACTCCGGTTGTGTATTAGAAGCGTCCCTTGCGGGTCGCGCGCTGCAGCACGAGAGCCTCCACCCCCGAGCAGGAAGCGAACGGTTCACCCATGACTCAGACCACGGACGCCCGGAGCAGGTCCCGCTCCGGCCCGCGGGCGGAGCAGGAGGAGAACACCCGCTCGCGCGTGCTCGGCGCCGTCCTGGAGCACGGTCCCGTCTCCGCCGCGGACCTCGGCGAGATGCTCGAGCTGACCCCGGCCGCCGTGCGCCGGCACCTGGACGCCCTCGAGCAGCAGCACTTCATCGAGGTCACCATGGTCCGCCGCCGCAGCGGGGGTGCCGGCCGCCCCGCGCGGCGCTACGTCGTCGCCCCCGAGGGCCACGCCAAACTCGGCGACGACTACCTCGAGATCGCGACCGACGCGCTGGAGTCCATCCGCCGCATCGCCGGCCCGGACGCCGTGCACGCCTTCATCCAGGAGCGCGTGGACCGCCTGGAGGCCTCCTACCGCCCCGAGGTCGAGGCCGCCGGGGACGACGTCGCCGACCGTCTGCCCGTCCTGGTGCGGCTGCTCAGCCGCGACGGGTTCGCCGCCTCCACCAACGAGGTGGCCGTCGGCCGCGGCGAGTCCCGCACCATCGTCTCGGCGCAGCTGTGCCAGGGGCACTGCCCCGTGCGCGAGCTGGCCGCCCGCTACCCGCAGTTCTGCGAGCTGGAGACCGAGCTCATCGCCCGGCTGCTCGGCACCGACGTCCGCCGGCTCTCGACCCAGGCCGCCGGCGCGCACGTGTGCACCACGCACGTGCCCCTCACGCGGCCGGGACCCGCCGCGGCACCGACTTCCGTGGACCGCACCGCGGCCCGCGCCACAGACCAGACAACAGAGGAAGGCCGTCATGACTGACCAGATCGCCAGCGGCAACGACACTGTCATCGCCGACATCCTGGAGAAGAACCCCGAGCTCGAGGGCATCGGCACCTACGAGTACGGCTGGGCCGACTCGGACGTGGCCGGCGCCTCCGCGCGCCGCGGTGTCGACGAGGACGTCGTCCGGGACATCTCCGCGAAGAAGAGTGAACCGCAGTGGATGACCGACCTGCGGCTGAAGGGCCTGAAGTTCTTCGACCGCAAGCCCATGCCCACGTGGGGTGCGGACCTGTCCGGGATCGACTTCGACAACATCAAGTACTTCGTGCGCTCCACGGAGAAGCAGGCCGCCACCTGGGAGGACCTGCCCGAGGACATCCGCAACACCTACGAGAAGCTCGGCATCCCCGAGGCCGAGCGCGGACGGCTCGTCTCCGGCGTGGCCGCCCAGTACGAGTCCGAGGTCGTCTACCACCAGATCCGCGAGGACCTGGAGGAGCAGGGCGTCATCTTCCTCGACACCGACACCGCGCTCAAGGAGCACCCGGAGCTCTTCGCGGAGTACTTCGGCACGGTCATCCCCGTGGGCGACAACAAGTTCGCCTCCCTGAACACGGCCGTGTGGTCCGGCGGCTCCTTCGTCTACGTCCCCAAGGGCGTGCACGTCGAGATCCCGCTGCAGGCCTACTTCCGCATCAACACGGAGAACATGGGCCAGTTCGAGCGGACGCTCATCATCGCGGACGAGGACTCCTACGTCCACTACATCGAGGGCTGCACCGCGCCGATCTACAAGACCGACTCGCTGCACTCCGCCGTCGTGGAGATCATCGTCAAGAAGAACGCCCGCGTGCGCTACACGACCATCCAGAACTGGTCGAACAACGTGTACAACCTCGTGACCAAGCGCGCGATCGCCCACGAGGGCGCCACCATGGAGTGGATCGACGGCAACATCGGCTCGAAGGTCACCCAGAAGTACCCGGCGGTCTACATGACCGGCGAGCACGCCCGCGGCGAGACCCTCTCGATCGCGTTCGCCGGCGAGGGGCAGCACCAGGACACCGGGTCCAAGATGGTGCACATCGCCCCGAACACGTCGTCGTCGATCGTCTCGAAGTCCGTGGCCCGCAACGGCGGCCGCGCCGCCTACCGCGGTCTCGTGCAGGTGCGCGAGGGCGCCCACGGCTCGAGGTCCAACGTGGTCTGCGACGCCCTGCTGGTGGACACGATCTCCCGCTCCGACACGTACCCGTACGTCGACATCCGCGAGGACGACGTCACCATGGGCCACGAGGCGACCGTCTCGCGCGTCTCCGAGGAGCAGCTGTTCTACCTCATGCAGCGCGGGATGGCCGAGGACGAGGCCATGGCGATGATCGTGCGCGGGTTCGTGGAGCCGATCGCCCGCGAGCTGCCCATGGAGTACGCGCTCGAACTCAACCGCCTCATCGAACTGCAGATGGAAGGATCCGTTGGCTGACATGTCCAAGCTGAACGAAACGATTCGCAACGCCACGGAGGCCGCCGCCTCCGCGGCCACCGCGGTGGCCGACAAGGCCGTCGGCGCGGCCAAGGACGCCTACGGCAACCTGGGCGAGAAGGTCGACGGGGTCCGCACCGGGGAGGGGCGCGTCGCCATCCCGGGCATGGACCTGGAGGGGGAGCGGCTGGCCCGCGACAAGGTCGAGAACGACACCCTGGTGCGGCACACCGCCCACGGCGACATCTCCGGCGTGCCCGACTCCTCGCGGGCCGGGCGGCGCACGTCCTACGACGTCGCCGACTTCCCGAAGCTCACCGGCCGGGAGGAGGACTTCCGGTTCACCCCGCTCAAGCGCCTCAAGGGGCTGCACGCCGACGCCCTGACCGGCCCCTCGCCCGCGGTGACCGTGGACTCGGACGCCGTGCGCGTCGAGACCGTGGGCCGGGACGACGCCCGCATCGGCAGCGCCGGGATCCCCGAGGACCGCGTCTCCGCCAACGCGTGGAGCAGCGTCACCGAGGCCACGGTGCTCACCGTGCCGCAGGAGACCGAGGTCGCCGCGCCCGTGCTCGTGGACATCCACGGCTCGGACGCCACCCCGGCGGCCCAGCACCTCGTGATCGACGCCCAGCCCTTCTCCAAGGCCCTCGTGGTCCTGCGCCACCACGGCAGCGCCGTGCTCTCGCAGAACGTCGAGTTCCGGGTCGCCGACTCCGCGAACCTCACCGTGGTGACCCTCCAGGAGTGGGACGACGACGCCGTGCACGCCTCCTCCCAGCAGGCGCGCCTCGGCCGGTCCGCGACCTTCAAGCACGTGCTCGTCAGCCTCGGCGGCGACCTCGTGCGGGTCACCCCGTCCACCCGCTTCGACGCCCCGGGCGGCTCCGTGGAGATGTACGGGCTGACTTTCGTGGACGCCGGCCAGCACCTGGAGTCCCGGCTGTTCGTGGACCACTCCCAGCCGCACTGCACCTCGCGGGTGACCTACAAGTCCGCGCTGCAGGGCGAGAACGCGCACGGCGTGTGGATCGGCGACGTCCTCATCCGCGCCACCGCGGAGGCCACCGACACCTACGAGCTCAACCGGAACCTGATCCTCAACGACGGCCCGCGGATGGACTCCGTGCCGAACCTGGAGATCGAGACCGGCCTCATCACCGGTGCGGGCCACGCCTCTACCACGGGCCAGCTGGACGACGAGCACCTGTACTACCTCATGTCCCGGGGCATCCCCGAGGACGAGGCGCGCCGGCTCGTGGTCCGCGGGTTCCTCTTCGAGATCATCCAGCAGATCGGTGTCCCGGACATCGAGGAGCGGCTGCGCGGGTCCGTCCAGGACGAGCTCGCCTCCGCGAACTACTGATCCGCCGCGCCCGCACGCACCCTTCCGACCCCAGACTTTTTCGACCACAGGAGAACCATCCATGGCAACTCTCGAGATCAAGGACCTGCACGCGTCCGTCGTGCTCGACGACGAGACCACCAAGCCGATCCTCAAGGGCGTGAACCTGACCATCACCTCCGGTGAGGTCCACGCGATCATGGGCCCCAACGGCTCCGGCAAGTCCACGTTGGCCTCCACCATCGCCGGGCACCCCAAGTACGTCGTCGACTCCGGCGAGGTCCTCCTCGACGGCCAGAACGTCCTGGAGATGTCCGTGGACGAGCGCGCCCGCGCCGGGCTCTTCCTGGCCATGCAGTACCCGGTGGAGATCCCCGGCGTGACGACCTCCAACTTCCTGCGCACGGCCAAGACCGCGATCGACGGCGAGGCCCCCTCGCTGCGCACGTGGACCAAGGACGTCAAGGCCGCCATGGAGCAGCTGAAGATCAGCCCCGACATGATCCAGCGCAACGTCAACGAGGGCTTCTCCGGCGGCGAGAAGAAGCGCCACGAGATCCTCCAGCTCGAGCTGCTCAAGCCGAAGATCGCCCTGCTGGACGAGACCGACTCCGGGCTCGACGTGGACGCGCTCAAGGTCGTCTCCGAGGGCGTCAACCGCGCCCTGGAGACCAACGACATGGGCGTCATGCTCATCACCCACTACACCCGCATCCTGCGCTACATCAAGCCGCAGTTCGTGCACGTGTTCCACGACGGCCGCGTGGTGGACGAGGGCGGTCCCGAGCTCGCCGAGCGGCTCGAGAACGAGGGCTACGACCGCTACCTGGCCCCCGCCAAGTAAGCGGCTCCGACCCCACCAGCTTTCGAAAGGAGGCCAGCGATGGCCGACACCCCTGCTGAGACCACCGCCGACCCCGCGACCGCGGGCCGGCCCTCCGCCGAGGAGGTCGAGGAGGCGCTCAAGAACGTCATCGACCCCGAGCTCGGCGTCAACATCGTGGACCTGGGCCTGCTCTACGGCTCCAAGTGGGCCGAGGACGGCGCCCTGGTCCTCGACATGACCCTGACCACGGCCGCGTGCCCGCTGCAGGACGTCATCGAGGAGCAGTGCGCGCAGAACCTCGACCCCATGGTGGACGAGTGGCGCGTCAACTGGGTCTGGATGCCGCCGTGGGGTCCCGACCGGATCACCGAGGACGGCCGCGACCAGATGCGGGCCCTGGGCTTCAACATCTGAGTCCTCCTCCGCACCGACGCTGCCCCGCCCACCTCGCAGGAGGTGGGCGGGGCGGCGTCGTCGTGCCGCGCCCCGCTCGATAAGTAACCTTGCGAATTGTGGGTGCGCCGCTACCGCGCGCTCGTACACTGCCGTCATGGGCCAGACCTTGCTCTTCGGGATCGTCGCCTCGAGCGCGCTCGTCATCGGGGCGCTGGTCGGCGTGCGCTTCGAGCTCCCCAAGCGCCTGCTCGCCATCCTGCTGTCCTTCGCCGCGGGCGCGCTGATCACCGCGCTGGCCTTCGAGCTGTTCGAGGATGCCTACGAGCGGGGCGGAATCTGGCTCGCCGTCATCGGTCTCTTCGCCGGCGCCGTGGTCTTCACGGCGCTCAGCGCCCTCCTGGACCGCTGGGCGCAGCCGGGACCGGCCTCCGCGGACGCGGAGCAGCAGCAGGGCAGCGTCAAGCTGGACACCGACGCCGCCGCGGACGAGAAGGCGCCGACGGCCGCCTCCACCGGCGGCGCCGCGGGGCTGGCGCTGCTGGCCGCCGTCACCCTGGACGGCGTGCCGGAGAACGTGGCGCTGGGCGTCTCGCTCACCGAGGGCACGGGCGGGCTGGCCCTGCTCGCGGCGATCTTCGTGTCCAACCTGCCCGAGTCCCTGGTCGGCGCGGCGTCCATGCGCGAGCAGGGCATGCCCCGCGGCAAGGCCGTCCTGCTCTGGTCGGTCTGCGCCGTGCTCCTGGTGGTGGCCGTGCTGGTCGGCGCCGGTCCGCTGGCCGGCAGCGACCCCGAGACGATCTCCCTGCCGCTCGCCTTCGCCGCCGGCGCGGTGATCGCGTCCCTGGCCGACACCCTGATGCCGGAGGCCTACGAGCACGGCGGGCCGGCGGTGGCCCTGAGCACGGCGGCGGGCTTCGCGCTGTCCTTCGCCCTGTCCCTGGCCTGAGCACCGCTCGGCGCTCCCCGGGGGGCGTCACGCCGCGCGCCCCGTGGAGCGCTCGGGCCCGGTCCGTGGCAGAGTCGACGCGTGAACACCGACGAAAAGCGCATCGCCCTGCTCATCGACGCCGACAACGCACCGGCGGCCAAGATCGACGTGGTCCTCGCCGAGGTGGCCCGCCACGGCGCCGCGAACGTCCGGCGCGCCTACGGCAACTGGAAGAGCCCGCACCTGCAGCAGTGGGAGGCGGTGCTGCACGCGTACGCGATCCGGCCGATCCAGCAGTTCGCCTACAGCACCGGCAAGAACGCCTCGGACATGGCCATGGTGATCGACGCCATGGACCTCCTCTACGCCGGATCGGTCGACGGCTTCGCGATCGTCTCCAGCGACGCCGACTTCACCCCGCTGGTGATGCGGATCCTCACCGACGGGCACAAGGTCTACGGCTTCGGCCAGCGGCAGACGCCGGAGCCGTTCATCAACGCCTGCTCGCAGTTCACCTACGTGGAGAGCCTGGGGGAGCCCGCCGAGGAGAAGCCCGGGGAGGCGCCGGCGGCCGCGCCGCAGCAGGCGCTGCGCGGGGACGCCCGGCTGGTCAGGATGCTGCGGAGCGCGGTGGACGCCGCCAGCGGCGACGACGGGTGGGCGCACCTCGGCGCCGTCGGCCAGCAGATCGGCAACCAGGCGTCCTTCGACTCCCGCAACTACGGGTACCGCAAGCTCAGCGACCTCATCGAGGCCACCGGCCTCTTCGACGTCCGCCGGCAGAACCCGGGCGTCCAGGTGCGGGACAGCCGCCGCCGCTGACCGACGACGGTGCACCCACCTCGGCAATCTCGCTACTCCTTAAGACACCGTCCACCAGATGAAATCCATATGCGGCGTGTGGTCGGCGGCACAGGCGCGCTTATTTTGCTATTGTGATTGACAAGTGGAGCCTTCAGGTTCCTTTGTGGCCGATCGCTGTTAAGCGTGAACCGCGTACCGGGCAGGATATGAGCCCGCCGAGTGCGACAAGTCGAGGAATCGTCATGTCGGAATGCTCGAAGATCCATTACGCCAGCCGTCGGACTGCTGTGGTTGCGATGAAGGCAATAGCCCGCGGTTACGCAAATCGCGGCCTCGATGGCCCCAAAGGGGCGTACTTCTGCAGTTCGTGCCGGTGCTGGCATCTGACATCCAAGCCGGGGATGCAGACTCCGCCATGGGAGAGGCCAAAAGTCCGTCGCTGAACGCGGCACGTCCGTGCCACCAGCTTTAGGAACCCCGCTAGTCGTCTACCCACCGTAAGCGCCCCAAAACCAAGCCGATGGTGTTGCGACCAAGCGAGACAGACGCTGTCGCATCTGCTCAGTATTCGTCCGGCGTCGACAAGGCTTCGGATTTCCGTGTTGAGGACGGGTCCGCGTGGCCGCGCAGGTTGCTATTGATGTAGGCCCCATGCCACTACTGTGACCCTTAACCGTGCATTTGCATCGAATGGGGGTACCACATGACCGCAGGCGTCGATACGTCCTTCGACTACCACTCAGACACTCCGGCCGGCAAGGATCCTGACTCCTTCAGCTCCACCCTTCGCAAGCATCACCAACTGCTGTGGAGCAAGGAGCTGCCCTCCGGCGCACGCTTCGACCTGGCACCTGAACCCCGCTCTTACCTCGCGCACCGATCCCCTTTGGGGGTCTTTCGTCTTTCCAGCGACGCCATCACCACCCGGCTGCGGAAACGGGCGTCCCGCGTCCTGCGCGACATCCCGGACAACGAGCTGCCTGAGTGGCGCGGCTACACAGCCGGAAGCACCCTGGTGTTCCCGGGTATCAGAATCGGTGGAAAGCAGAACATCAATGGTGCGCGTGGATTCAATGGCAAGATCGCCGACCGCTTCGACCTGACCTTGGAGTGCATTCGGCGTCACTACCTCCGTGAGCCGAGCCCCCTCGCAGATGTCCTGCACAGGTATGCAGATTTCTTCGCCCTGTTCGAGGACTTCTCCGGGTACGTCGAATTCTTCCTGCTTCAGGACCTCGTCGAGGAGGACGGCGAGCCTATCCGGTTCTTCCACCGGTTCGAGGACTTCCGCACCCCGGCCGTACCGAAAAACGCTGACGAATACCTCAATTATCTGCGGCTCAGCAACGATTTCATCACCTCCCGTAACCGCAGGATCGACGCACAACCCTAGAGGCGCAACACGTGAACACCGAGCGGTCCGGTCCCTGCGGCGGAACGAGCCCCTCTCGCCGCCGAAGCCCTGCAATTTGAAGTCGTAGCATTTGGGCAAGCCAGGCCAACATGGAAAGAGTCGATGGCGCGCGACCAGCTCGGCAAGCCGAGTCAGGTGTACCGCCATCCGCGGTTCGACCAGTGCCGAGTCCCCACAGAGCTCGCATGTCCCCACCATCGGATTGGGGGTTTGCGATCACTGTGGGGAGTCGGCGCCCCGGGCGGCGCCGGAGTGGGGACTCGGTGTCCTAGGTGGCGTGACGGCCGGGTGTCAGAGGGCCGGCGGGGCGTTCAGGTCGCGGGCGCTGAAGGTGTCGCAGGCGTTGATGTCGCCGGTCCGGTAGCCCGCGTAGAACCACAGCTGCCGCTGGGCGGAGGCGCCGTGGGTGAAGTTCTCGGGGCTGACCCGGCCCTGGGTGGTCTCCTGGATCCGGTCGTCGCCGATCGCGGAGGCGGCGTCGAGGGCCTGGTCGAGCTCTTCCTGGGAGATGTCGCCCAGGTCCACGGCCCCGGACGTGTCCCCGGCGGCGCCGCCGGCCCACAGACCGGCGAGGCAGTCGGCCTGCAGCTCCACGCGCACGGCGCCGGACTCCGGGCCCTGCGGGTCCTGCTGGGCGTAGCCGAGGGTGCCGATCTGGTTCTGGATGTGGTGGCCGAACTCGTGGGCGAGCACGTACTCCTCGGCCAGCGGGCCGCCCTCGGCGCCGAACTGGGTCTGCAGCTCGTCGAAGAACGCGATGTCGAGGTAGGCGGTCTCGTCCGCAGGGCAGTAGAACGGGCCCACGGCCGACGACGCCGCGCCGCACCCGGTGTTGGTCTGGCCCTCGAACAGCTCCACGCCGGGCATCACGTACTGCTCGCCCGTGGCCTGCGGCAGGTAGTCCTCCCAGAACTGGTCGAGGCTCTGCGCGGTGGCGATCATCCGGCAGTCGGTGTACCGGTTGGCGTCCTCACCGGTCCGGCACCGCTCCGCCCGCTCCTGCTCCACGGAGGTCTGCGACCCGGTGTCCTGGCCGCCCCCGCCGGTGATCGCGTCGATGCCGTCCTGGCCGAAGAGCAGCCCCACGACGAGCAGCAGCAGTCCGCCGCCCAGTCCACCGCCCACGGCGATCCCGCGTCCTCGCCCGCCGCCGCTGCCGACGCGGGAGGCGTCCAGCTGGGAGCTGTTGTCGAAACTCATGGCTGAAGTGTAAGCCGTCTGATGGTGGCGCGGGTGCCGGCGCTCAGTCGAAGCCGCGGGCGGCGAGGGCCTCACCGGTCCGCTGGGCGTAGGCGACGGCGGAGATCACCGCCGGGGTCACCAGTCGCACGGGGTTCGGGCGCAGCCCACGGGCTCGCACGGCGTCCCGGAGCTCGCCCACGGCGCCCACGATGAAGGGGATCGAGCGCAGCATCAGGGAGATCGCCAGGCCGATGCGCTCGGGGTCCGCCCCGACCAGCCGCACCGGCGAGCACAGCCACACGACGCCGTCGAGGAGCTCCGGCAGGGGCGTGGTGTGCATCAGGACCCGGGTGAGCACGAGGAGGACGACGATCGTCAGCACCACGTCGGCGGCCATGGCCGGTCCCGAGGTCAGGACGTGGTAGACGGCCAGCAGGACCAGCACGGGCAGGGCGGGGGCGAGTCCCCGCCACCATTCGCAAGCGCCGATGCCCGCGGCGGAGCCCGCGACGAGCAGGAGCAGAGTGAGCGCGGCGGGGACCGGCCACGAGGGCGAGAGCACCACGGCCAGGGTCACGGCGACGATGCCGAGCCCCTTGACCCGGAGCGGGGCGCGGTGCAGGGGGCCGGTGCCGGGGGAGTAGCTGCCGAAGAGGTCCGGGCCCCGGCTCACGGGCGCGCCTCCCCGGGGAAGCCGTGCGCGCACCACCGTTCGTAGGCGGGGACGACCTCCTCGGGCGGACCGTCCGCGACCAGGGCGCCCTCGTGCAGGACCAGGACGCGCGGGGCGGTCGCGGCCAGGCCGAGGTCGTGCGTGGAGATCAGCAGCTGGTGCGGGAGCCCGTCGAGCAGCCCCATGAGCCGCCCCCGGTTGCGCAGGTCGAGGAGGGTGGTGGGCTCGTCGAGGACGAGCACCTCGGGCTCCACGGCGAGCACCGCGGCGAACGCCGCCAACTGGCGCTCCCCGCCGGAGAGGTCGTAGATGCTGTGCTCGGCCCGGTGGCCGATGCCCGCGCGCTCGAGCAGCTCGAGGGCGGCGGTCCGTCGTCGGGCCCGGGGCACGCCGGCCCCGCGCAGGGACAGCTCGACGTCCTCGACCGGGGTCGGCATCACCAGCTGGGAGAGGGGGTCGGTGAACACGAAGCCCACCCGACGCCGGGCCGCGCGCACGTCCCGGGTCACGTCGGTGCCGTGCACCGTGACCGTGCCCGAGGACGGGCGGATGAGGCCGTTGAACAGCCGCAGGAGCGTGGACTTCCCGGATCCGTTGAGCCCGAGCACGGCCACCCGCCGCTCGCCCAGGCTCACGTCGAGGTCGCGCAGCAGGGTCAGCTCACCCGAGGCGGTGGGCACCGTGACGGTCACGCGGGAGCACACGAGGGCCGCGGCCCCGGGGGATCCGGGCACGGCTCAGCGCGTGCCCGCGATCCGGGGGAACGCCTTGTGCACGCCCACGGCGATGACCGCCGCGAGCACCACCTTGAGCAGGTCGCCGGGCCAGAACACGAGGTCGGCGAGGAACGCGTCCTGGAAGGGCAGGCGCGCGTTGACCACCAGGCCGAGGATGCCGCCGATCCGGATCACCACGAAACCGGCCAGGGCCGCGGCCACCAGCCGCAGGGTGTAGGTGCCGGTGCGCTCGTAGCGGGCGTTGGTGGCGCCGCCGTCGTTGGCCCGGCGGGCCGGGATCAGCCACTGGGCCACGTAGCCGGCCGCGGCCGCGGCGAACGGGAAGGCCAGGATGTAGCCCGCAGAGGGCCCGGCGAGCACGCCGAAGCCGCCGCGGAAGCCCGCGAACACCGGCACGCCGATCAGGCCCACCAGGACGTACAGCGCCACGGCCAGGAGCCCGCGGGTGCCGCCCAGGACCAGGCCGGTCAGGAACACGGCGAGGGTCTGCAGGGTCAGCGGCACCCCCGCCGCGCCCAGGGGGATCCCGGGGAGCACGGACAGGGCGGCCGTGAGGGCGGCGAACACGGCGATGTTCGCGAGGTCCTCGGCGGTGATGGTGCGGCGGCGCTCGACGTTGGTCATGGCACCCAGACTAGGGCTTGCGGGCCCCCGGGGCGGAACCGGTGTCCTCGTCCTGCGCGGTCCCCGCGCCGTCGGCGTCGTCGCGCTGCCGGACGGCGTCGCGCTCCGTGGCCCCGAAGCGTCCGCCCAGGGCCTGCTGGTAGCGCATCCGCTGGTACTTCCAGCGCTCGGCCATGGTGGCCTTGGCCTCGACGCGGTCCTTCGGGTTCACCGGGTCCGGGCCGAGCACCGGGTCGTCGCCGACCTGGTAGCGGTTGGACCAGACCTGGATGACGGCCCACGCCACGGCGGTGTACGGCACGGCCAGGATGGCGCCGAAGATGCCGCCGACCAGCGTGCCGACGGTCAGGGCGAGCAGCACCATGAGGGCGTGCAGGCTGAGGGTGCGGCCCATGATGATGGGCTGCAGGATGTTGCCCTCGATCTGGTTCACCGCGACGATCACCACGACCACCGCGAGGGCGATGACCGGCCCGTTGGTGACCAGGGCGACCAGGGCGGCGATGATGCCCGCGATGGTGGCGCCGACCACCGGGATGAACGCGGTGACGAACACGAGGACCGCGAGGGGGATCGCCAGGGGGACGCCCAGGACGAGCAGCGCGCCCCCGATGAGCACGGCGTCCACCGCCGCCACGAACGCCGTTCCGCGGACGTAGCCGCCGAGCACCTGCGCGCTGCGGTCCACGGACTCCGCGAGCTTGGCCCGGCGCTCGCCGCGGAACCAGCGCAGCGTGAAGTTCCACATCTTCTCGCCGTCCTTGAGGCAGAAGAAGAGCACCACGATCATCAGCACCAGGCCGGTCACGAACTCGGTGGCGGCGCCCAGGCCGCTGAGGGCGCCGCCCGCGAAGGAGCCGCTGGTGACGAAGTCCCCGGCCTGCTGGACGGCGGAGTCGATGGCGGCCGTGTCGACGGGGATCGGTCCGGACTGCACGAGGCGCTGCAGCTCCTCCCAGCCCTCCACCGCCGAGGCGGTGAGCGTGTCCCACTCGCTGCGCACGGCGAGCACGATGCCGGTGAGCACCCCGCCGACGAGTGCCAGGATCCCGAGGAAGGCGGCGAGGGTAGCCAGCAGGTTGGACCAGCCCTTGCGCTCGAGCCACTTCACGACCGGTCCCACGGCGGAGGCCAGGATGAGCGCGACGAGCACGGCGATGAGCACGACCTTGACCTGCAGCAGGATCCAGATCAGCCCGACCACCACGGCGGCGACGAGCAGGGTCTGGGCGGCGCGGGAACCGGCCCGGCCGAGGGAGTCCGCCCAGGGGCTGACGGCGGGGGCGAGGGCCTGGGTGGCCTCCTCGAAGCCGGCGGGCTCGACCCCGGGGCCCGTGGCGGGGGCCGCGCTGGTGCCGGGGTCGGCCTGACCGCCGAGGACGCGCTCGGCGTGCAGCGGCGCCGCACTCGAGCCTCCGGACGACGTGCTGTGCTGCTCGGGGCGTGGGGGATTTCCCATGCGGGCGCTCCTCGGGGCGTGGGTGGCGAAGGGAAGACGGGCACCGCGGACGGGACGACGGCGATCGAGCCAACACTAAGGCGACTGTGGAGGGCTGTCCAACGGTGCCCGCGCGCGTGGGCCGGAGGGCTCAGCGGGGGTCGTCGACGACGAAGACCGCGGTGAGCACGTGCCGGCGCCGCACGACCACGTCCTGCATCAGCGCGGGAGCCTCGTCGAAGGGCACGACGTCGCTGATCAGGTGCTCGCGGATCTCGCCGCCGTGGGCGGCCAGCAGGCGGATGGTCTCCGCGGACAGCCGCTGCCGGTCCCAGGTGTGGGCGAGACCGCGGGGGACCCGGCCGATCTGTGCGCAGCGCAGGCTCAGCCCGTTGTGGTGGAACTCCTCGCCCAGCCGCACCGCGTCCGCGCCCGCGGTGTAGAACGCCAGGTCGATGACGCTGCCCTGCGGCCGGACCGCGCGCAGCGCCGCGTGCAGGGCCTCGGGCTTGCCGCGGCACTGGAACACGAGGTCCGCGCCGTGGTCGCCGGGCCCGTGCCGCCAGCGGGTCTTGAGCACCCGGCCGGGGTCGTCGGCGAGGTCCAGGGGGAAGAAGCCCAGCCGCTCGGCGAGCGCCCGCCGTCGAGGGTCGGCGTCGGCGACGGCGACCTCGCGCGCGCCGAGGGCGCGGGCGAACAGGGCCGTCATGAGACCCACCGGGCCCGCGCCCGTGACCAGCACGAGCCGCCCGGCGACCCCGTCGCCGAGCCCGCGGACCGGTCCCGCGTCCGCCGCGGCGTGCAGCAACCCGTTGGCGCAGATGGGGCCGAAGTGGGCGACGAACACGCCGAGCAGGGGGTCCAGCGTCTCCGGCAGCGGCACCAGGTGCTCGGTGAGCGGGTCGGCGACGTGGGCGGTGGCGTGGCCGTAGGCCGTGGCGAGCACGTCGCCGGCCCGGAACGCCGGCGTGCGGGAGCTCGCCACCCGGGCGACCTCCATGTAGCCCAGGCGGCGCACCGGGTAGCCCTGCTCCGCGGCACCGGGCCGGAACAGCCCGAGCTCGGTGTCGTGCCGGGAGTGCAGCCCCGGGTGGTCTCCCTTGACGAAGGCCAGCTCCGTGCCCGCGGACAGCCCTGTGGCGAGGGTCTCCAGCAGCACGCCGCCGTCCGGGACCGCGGGCAGCTCCTCCTCCACGATCTCGATCCGGTGCCGGGCGGGGACGACGAGGTTGCGGCGCGCTCTCACGGCTCACCCGCCGGTCCTGCGCGGTCCGGTCCCACGCGGTCCGGTCCCACGCGGTCCGGGTCCGCCAGGGCGACGGGCCGCCCGGTGCGCGCCGAGTCGGCGATCGCGCACGCGAGCCGGTGGGTGCGCAGCGCCTCGCCGTAGGGTGCGCGGGTGGACTCGCGCTCGCCGCGCACCGCCTCGAGGAACTCCCGGTCGACGGTCACCCTCGGGTCCTCGGCGGGGGTGTGCTCGGAGCGGTCCCGCGCGCCGTAGGCGGTGAGGCCCTGCTCCGAGAGCTCCAGGTAGAGCCCGCGGCTCACGGTGTGCAGGGCGGCGCGGTGCTTGACCGCGAGCGCCGACGTCGCGGCGAGCGTGGCGACGGCCCCGGAGCGGAAGCGCACGGTCGCGGCGGTGGCGTCGTCGACGTCGCCGTAGTCCTGCGGGGCCCCGTCCGGGGCCCTGCGGATCCCTGCGGCGTACACCTCGACGGCCTCGCCCAGCAGGAAGCGGGCGGTGTCCAGCACGTGGGTGAGCTGCTCCACGACCTGGCCGCCCGAGCGGTCCGTCCGCCCCCACCACGGCACGGGCGGTCGCTTGTCCAGCCAGTAGCCGTTGGCCAGCAGCGGGGGCGCCTCGGCGAGGAGCTCCCGGGCCAGCACGGCGGTGTCGAGGCAGCGCCAGTGGTAGCCGGTGCCCGTGACCACCCCGCTCTCCTCGACCCGGGCGCCGATCTGCTCGGCGACGTCCAGGCCCAGTCCCACGGGCTTCTCCACGAACAGCGCCTTGCCGCGCTCCAGCGCGGCGAGCTCGGCGGGCCCGTGGGCGAACGGCGGCACGCAGACGTAGACGGCGTCGGCCGCCACGGCGTCGAGGGCCTGCGCGGGGTCGGTGAACGCGGGGACGTCGAGCTCAGCGGCCAGGGCGGTGGCGGCGGGCAGGTGCGCGTCCGTCACCCCGACCACGCGCGCCCCGCCGAGTCCGTGCAGCACGTCGACGTGGCGGCGGGCCACGGATCCCGCCCCGACCAGGGTGATGCGCAGCGTCATGTCGGGTTCTCCTCCAGGAGCCGGTGGTACAGGTCCAGGTAGCGCCGGGCCATGCCCGCCGGCGTCCACTGCTCGGCGGCGTCCCGGCAGGTCTGCGGGTCGATGCTGTCCAGGTCCCGCAGGTGCTCGACCAGTTCGTCCTCCGCCGCGGCCAGGAACCCGGTGCGGCCGTGCTCCACCAGGGAGGGCAGCACCCCCAGGGGGGTCCCCACGACGGGCACCCCCCGGGACAGCGCCTCGACGACACCGGTGGCCCCGGGTTCGGCCCAGCGGTTGGGCGTCAGCAGGGCGCGGGCCGAGCGCAGCAGGCGCTCCTTGCGCTCGCCCGCCACCCCGCCCACCCAGGCCACCGACGTCCCGTCGACCAGGGGCCGGACCGCCTCGAGCCAGTACCGGACGTCGGGGTGGGAGCGCAGCGCCTCGTCGCCGTCGGCGAGGCGCCGCTCCAGCTCCTCGGGGTCGTCGATGCCGGCCACGGGCCCGGCCAGCACCAGCGGGATCCCCGCCCGCCGGCAGACGCGGGCTGCGGTGTCCTGGCCCTTGTCGGCGGTGATCCGGGCCAGCACCAGCGCGTGCTCGCCCCGGGGCGCGTCCACGGGCAGCCCCGGGGGCGCGGCCAGCGGCACCACCCCCAGCGTCTGCCGCCGCAGGTTGGCCGGCGCCCGCTCGAGCTGGGACGCGGAGACCGCCGCGAACCGGACCCGGCCCCGTCCGTCGAACGCCGAGTAGAACTCGGGGTGCTTGCGCAGGTCCCAGTGCAGGGTCTGCAGCACCGGTGGGGCCGCCGTGCCCATCGCGCCCAGCACGGACGGTCCCACGACCTCCAGGTGGTCGTGCACGAGGTCCCACCGCCGCGGTCCCCGCAGCGCGTCCACGAGGCCCTGCATGTGCGCGTGGGCGATGCCCGAGACCCGGTTGTAGGGCATCGCGATGGAGCGGAACGCGGGCTCGGGCAGGGGGCGCAGGTGGTCGTCGGCCTCGAGCGTGCTGGGGCCCACTGTGGCGAGCGTGACGTGCACGCCGGCGCGCCGGAGCTCCGGCACCAGGGTGGCGACCACCGTCTCGATCCCGCCGTAGCCGGACGGGGGCACGGGCAGCCAGGGGCCCGCGTTGACGAGCACCCGCAGCGCGCTCATGCGACGCGGCCGGCCGGCTGCGCCCGGTACTCGGGCACCTGCACCATGGGCGGGCGCTCGCGGACGCTGACGTCGTGGACCTCGGCGAGGAAGCGCTCCCCCTGGCGCAGGAACTGCGTGAGGCGCCCGCTCTCGTCGGCGACGGGGGAGTCGCAGCGCAGCCGCGCCTGGACCGTCAGCTGGATCTGGGCGGCCATGCGGGCCAGGGCGGCGTCGGAGGAGTTCCGGTGGGACCGGACACCCAGGTCCACCTGCGCCATCGCGTCCAGGCCCACGGCCTCCAGCACGTCGATGAGCATCGCGATCTCCACCCCGTACCCGGAGACGAACGGCACCCGTTCGAGCAGGCTCCGGCGTCCCGCGTACTCCCCGGCCAGCGGCTGGACCAGCCCCGCCAGCTGCGGCCAGAACAGGTTCAGCAGCGGGCGGGCCACGAGCTCGGTGACGCGCCCACCGCCCGCCGGCATCACCGTGGCGCCGTCGTGCAGCGGGCGGTCGTAGCAGCTCTTGACGAACTGCACCCCCGGCTCGGTCAGCAGCGGCCCCAGCAGCCCCACGGCGAACTGCGGGTCGAACTCCCGCAGGTCCGAGTCCACGAACGCGAGCACGTCCCCGGTGGTCACGGCCAGGGACTTCCACAGCGCCTCGCCCTTGCCGGGGACGTTGCCGTGGGCGGGCAGGATGTCGGCCTGCCGGTGGACTCGGGCCCCGGCCGCCGCGGCGACCGCCCCCGTGCCGTCCGTCGAGTCGGAGTCGATGACGACGAGCTCGTCGATCAGCGCCACGTCCTCCATGAGCGTGCGCCGCAGCGCGGTGACGATCGCGCCCACGGTCTCGGCCTCGTTGCGGGCCGGGAGCACCACGCTGACCGTGCTGCCGCGCTTCCGGCGGCAGAGCTGCTCGGCGGACCACTGGCTGCCGTGGTAGCTGCGGGTGGTGAACCACTGCTGGACGTCCTGTCGCATGCTGCCCGCTTCCGACGATGAGAAATACTGGAAGGAGACTGACCAGTTGACGTCGGACACTACCCAGCGACGGCCCCGCCGAGAAGAGTCCGCCCGGAGTCGGGCGATTGTGTCGGGCGAATGTGTCAGCCTCCGGGCCCGGGCCGCGCAGAAGATGCCCCGGAGAAGGCGCCCGTCCGGCACGTGAGCAAGAACGCGGACCCGGCCCGCTGGGCGGGGTGCCGCCGCGGAACGAGGACCGGTAGAATGGACAGGTTGCCCGGTCAGGGCACCCACTCCCCACCACAGCCTCCCGAAAGGTCTCCTCCGTGATCACTGTCCAGAACCTCGAACTGCGTGCCGGTGCGCGGCTGCTCATGGACGAGGTCAACTTCCGGGTGGACAAGGGGGACAAGATCGGCCTGGTCGGGCGCAACGGCGCCGGCAAGACCACGATGACCAAGGTCCTCGCCGGGGAGACCCTGCCCGCGGGCGGGACGGTCACGCGCACCGGGGCCATCGGCTACCTCCCGCAGGACCCCAAGGTCGAGGACATGGAGCAGCTGGCCCGGGACCGCATCCTCTCCGCCCGCAACCTCGCGGGCGTCGTCGCCCGCCTGCGCCAGGCCGAGCAGGACATGGCCTCCGAGGACGACGTCGTGCGCAACAAGGCCATGCGCGGCTACGACCGGCTCGAATCGGAGTTCCTCGCCGGCGGCGGCTACGCCGCGGAGTCCGAGGCCGCGACGATCACGTCCAACCTGGACCTGCCCGAGCGGATCCTCGACCAGCCGCTGCGCACCCTCTCCGGCGGGCAGCGCCGTCGCGTGGAGCTGGCCCGCATCCTGTTCTCGGACGCCGACATCATGCTCCTCGACGAGCCCACCAACCACCTGGACGCCGACTCCGTGGTGTGGCTGCGGGACTTCCTGAAGAACTTCCAGGGCGGGCTGCTGGTGATCAGCCACGACGTGGAGCTGATGGAGATGGTGGTCAACAAGGTCCTGTACCTGGACGCCAACCGCTGCGTCATCGACCTGTACAACATGGGCTGGAAGAACTACCTGCTGCAGCGCGAGCAGGACGCCCACCGCCGCAAGCGCGAGTACGCCAACGCGGAGAAGAAGGCCACCGCGCTGATGGACCAGGCCAACAAGATGCGCGCCAAGGCCAGCAAGGCCGTGGCCGCCCAGCAGATGATCAAGCGCGCCGAGCGGCTCATGAACGGCCTCGAGGGCGAGCGCCAGGCGGACAAGGTCGCGAACATCCGCTTCCCGAAGCCCGCCGACTGCGGCAAGACCCCGCTGACCGCCCGGGACCTGTCCAAGTCCTACGGCTCGCTCGAGATCTTCAACGACGTGGACCTGGCCATCGACCGGGGCTCCCGGGTGGTCATCCTCGGGTTCAACGGCGCCGGCAAGACCACGCTGCTGCGGATGCTGGCAGGGGAGGCCCGGCCGGACACCGGTGAGGTGGTCCCGGGGCACGGCCTCAAGCTCGGCTACTTCGCCCAGGAGCACGACACCCTGGACCCGGACCGGACGGTGCTGGAGAACATGCGCTCCGCCGCCCCGGACCTCGCCGACACGGAGGTACGCAACGTCCTGGGCTCGTTCCTGTTCCAGGGCGACGACGTGTCCAAGCCGGCCGGGGTGCTCTCCGGCGGCGAGAAGACCCGCCTGGCGCTGGCGACCCTCGTGGCCTCCTCCGCCAACGTGCTGCTGCTCGACGAGCCGACCAACAACCTGGACCCTGCCTCCCGCCGGGAGATCCTCAACGCGCTGCGCACCTACGAGGGCGCGGTCGTGCTCGTCTCTCACGACGAGGGCGCGGTCGAGGCGCTGGACCCCGAGCGCGTGGTGATCCTGCCCGACGGCACCGAGGACCTGTGGAGCCAGGAGTACCAGGACCTCATCTCCCTCGCCTGACGGCGGGCGCCCCTCGCGACGTCAGTCGCGGGCGGCGGAGGTGCGCTCGCGCTCCAGAGCGTCCAGCATCGCGTCCTCCTCGTCCTCCCACGTGGGGCCGGAGCGCCGGCGCTGCGGCCGGGGGCGCATGAGCGACTTGAGGTGGGCCGGCATGTCGTCGGCCATCTCGAGCTGGCGGACGACGAGCTCCTCGTCGCCCTCGCCGATGTAGTTGCCGTCCTCGTCGTAGAACCGTGCGAGCCGACGCTCCATCTCCTGGGCGAACTGGCGGTCCCAGGCGTCGTTGCGGGCCTGCTGCCGGGCGGCGTAGCCCCAGGCCACGAAGAACAGCGCCGCGAACGCGTACCACTGCAACGAGTAGGACAGGTGCGGCCCGGAGTCGATCTCCGGCTCCGGAGCCGGCGCGGGGGCCGCCGCGGGGGCCGGGTCCTCGGCGAGGACCTCGCCGTAGGCCGCCGTCCCGATCGGCCGGTCCCAGCGCTCGCGCAGCTCCTCGAGGTCGATCGAGGCGATCTGGCCCGCGGGGGCGCCGCGGCTGACGGACGGCTCCCCGGGCTGGAGCCGGGCGGTGACCGTCACCCGGCCGGCGGGCGGGGCCGGCACCTCGTCCGGCATCCCGTTGGCCGCCTCACCCGTGGGGATCCAGCCGCGGTCGAGGACCACGACGTCCCCGTCCTGCGTGCGGAACGGGACGAGCACCTCGTAGCCGACGCGTCCGTCCTGCGGCCTGTTGCGGACCAGCACCTGGTCCTCGGGCAGGTACTCGCCCGTGAGCTCGACGGGGTGCCAGGTGAGGCGCTCGTCGTGGACGGCGAACTGCTCGGCGGCGGCCGCACCGGTCAGAGGCTCGGCGCGGTAGTTCTGCGTGATCTTGGCGTTCTCGCCGACCAGGTGGTCGTTGCGGTCCATCTGCCAGCCGCCCAGGTACACCGAGACCACGGCGGCGGCGCAGGCGAGAAGGAAGAAGCCTAGCCACTTGCCGCTGAGCAGGAAACGGTAGTCGTTCATCCCCGGCGCTCCTGCGCGGGGCCGGCGTCGGCGAGGGGGACGGTGTCCTTCCAGAAGCCGCGCGCGCCGAGGAACTGCTCGAGGTCGCCGCGGTGCTCGGGGCACGCCAGCCACGTCTTGCGGCGCTCCGGGGCGTGGATGCGCGGGTTGTTCCAGCGGATCTGCCACGCGGCGTCCGCACGGCAGCCCTTGCGGGAGCACTGCGGGGTGTCGGGCCCGGCCGGGGGAGCGTCGGCGCCTCGCGGGGACAGCGATCCGAGCAGGTCGAACTCCACGGCGGTCGTGCTCCTCAGGGTCTTCGGCGGATCCCGGTACGGCCCGCGGCGGGCTCAGGCCGCTCCGCGGCGCCGGGTGGTGTCGTCCTCGACAGTAGCGGAGGAAGCCGGGTCCCCGCTGGGAGCGGTCGTGCTCCCGCGGCCGTCCGGGACGGGGTCGTCCTCGCGGTGCCCGGCGACGAACTCGCCCTCGAGCACGAAGTCGATCGCCAGGGGCGCGGCCGGCGGCCGCGGCTCGGGGGCGGCGGCCAGCGCCGGCGCGGCGGGCGGCTCGTAGTACTGGCTCGTCCGGGCGGAGCGGTCGTTGCTGTTGGCCAGCAGCACCGCCATCCACGGCAGCACGGCCACGCCCAGGATCGCGACGCCGCGCACCCAGATGTTGTCGACCGCGACGAACACGATGAGGCACACGATGCGCAGGCCCATCTGGATGCTGTAGACCTTCATCCGGTGGCCCATGTCCTGCGTGTGCGGCTCCGCGGTGGCGGTGATCGAGTGGACGTCGTCCTGGCCGGCGGCCTCGCCGGTCGTGAGATAGCGCTTGCTCATGGTCCTCCCAACAGACGATCGAGTATCTCACCGGGGTCCGACATCGAGAAGGCGGTCCTCCGGGGCTGCCGTCCGGTCGCCCGCGGCGACCGGTACGATTGGGGGGATTTCCCCGCGGGCCGGCGCCGACCGGCGTGCCGCGCACCCGCGACCCACGACCGAAAGGCCCCCTCCCCATGGCAGACGAGCAGCGCAGCCCGGCCCCCCGCACCGTCCTCGTGACCGGCGGCAACCGCGGGATCGGACGGGCCATCGCCCAGGCGTTCCAGGACGCCGGGGACAACGTGGCCGTCACCTACCGCTCCGGCGAGGCGCCCGAGGGCTTCTTCGCGGTGCAGGCCGACGTCACCGACTCCGCGTCGATCGACGCCGCGTACAAGGCCGTCGAGGCCGAGTTCGGCCCGGTCGAGGTCGTCGTGGCCAACGCCGGGATCACCCGGGACACCCTGCTGCTGCGGATGAAGGAGCAGGACTTCCAGGACGTCGTGGACACCAACCTCACCGGCGCGTTCCGCGTGGTGCAGCGCGCCGCCAAGGGATTCATGCGCCTCAAGCGCGGGCGCGTGGTCCTCATCTCCTCCGTGGTCGGGCTCTACGGCTCGCCCGGGCAGGTCAACTACGCCGCGTCCAAGGCCGGTCTGGTCGGCATCGCCCGGTCGATCACCCGGGAGCTGGGCGGGCGCAACGTGACCGCCAACGTCGTCGCCCCCGGGTTCATCAACACGGAGATGACGGCGGCGCTGCCGGAGGACACCCAGAAGAACTACCTCGCCTCGATCCCGGCCGGCCGGTTCGCCGAGCCGGAGGAGGTCGCCGCCGTCGTGCGCTGGATCGCCTCCGACGAGGCGAAGTACATCTCCGGCGCCGTCATCCCCGTGGACGGCGGCCTCGGCATGGGCCACTGAGCCCCGCCGCCCCCTGATCCCCGCACGTTCCACCGAAGGAGCACCATGAGTTCACTTGCAGGCAAGACCGCCGTCGTCACCGGGTCCTCGCGCGGCGTCGGCGCCGACACCGCGAAGCTGCTGGCCGGGGAGGGCGCCAACGTGGTCGTCAACTACCGGCAGAAGGCGCCCCGCGCCAACAAGGTCGTCAAGGAGATCGAGGCGGCCGGCGGGAAGGCCATCGCCGTCCAGGCGGACATGACCGAGCCCGAGGACGTCCGCAACCTGTTCGCCCGCGCCGTGGAGGCCTTCGGCGGGGTGGACGTGCTCGTGCTCAACGCCTCCGGCGGCATGGAGACGGACCTCGGTGAGGACTACGCGCTCAAGCTCAACCGGGACGCGCAGAACGACACCCTCAGCGCCGCGCTGGAGCACCTGCCCGAGGGCGGGCGCGTGGTCTTCGTGACCAGCCACCAGGCGCACTTCATCAACGACGTCGAGACCATGCCGGAGTACGTGGAGGTCGCCAAGTCCAAGCGCGCGGGTGAGGACGCCCTCACCGCCCGCATCCCGGAGCTGACCGGGAAGGGCATCACGTTCGTGGTGGTCTCCGGCGACATGATCGAGGGCACCGTGACCGCGACCCTGCTCAACCGGGCCCGTCCGGGGGCGCTCGAGGAGCGCCGCGAGGCCGCCGGCAAGCTCTACTCCGTGCAGGAGTTCGCCGAGGAGATCGCCCGCATGGTCACCGCGGACGTCCCCACCGGGCACGTCGAGCTCGTCGGCGGCGCCGACGACTTCCTGGCGAAGGCCGGTCGCCGCTAGGCCCACGGCCCCCGACGACGGCGGGGCGGGCGCCCTCCCGGGTGACCGCCCCGCCGCCGTCCCTGCCGCCACCGGAGCCCGCGGCGGCGTGAAACCGTCCGCAATGTGACGCCGTCCGCCCTCCGGGGGTGCTAATCATGGACTCCACGGCACGAGGCCGATCGCGCCTCGGCCAGGAGCACCTCCGCGCGGTGCGGAGCCGAGCGAGGAGCCACCATGACCCCACAGCCCACCGGACGCCTCGACCCCGGCGGTCACCTCGTCCTCACCCGCACGTTCCGCGCCCCCGTCGAGGAGGTCTGGGCCGCGGTGACGGACCCCGCCCGGCTGGCCCGGTGGTACGGGACGTGGAGCGGTGACCCGGCCACCGGGCGCGTCGAGGTGCTGCTGACGGTCGAGGACCTGGACGAGCCCGAGCCCCTGCTGATCCGCCGCTGCGACCCGCCCCGGCACCTGGCGCTCACCCTGGGCACGGCGGCCGACGCCTGGCGCGTGGACCTCGACCTCCAGGACGAGGACGGCACCACCGTCCTGCGGCTCACCCACCGGTACCCGGACCCCGACGAGGTGGAGTCGGTCGGGCCCGGCTGGGAGTACTACCTGGACCGGCTCGTGGCCGCCGAGACCGGCGGGGACCCGGACGCCGTCGACTTCGCCCGGGACTACCACCCCGCGATGTCCGGGCACTACCGGCCGCTCGCCGAGCAGCTCCGGGCCCGGGACTGATCCCCGCCGGACGGGTCTCACCCGGGGTGGGGGCTCGCGATCTGGATGAGGTTGCCGCAGGTGTCGTCGAGCACCGCGGTGGTGTACGGGCCCGAGACCGTGGGCTCCTGGACGAAGTGCACGCCGCGCTCGCGCAGCCGCTCGTACTCCGCCCGCACGTCCTTGACCCCGAAGCTCGTGAAAGGGATGCCGTCGGCCACGAGCGCGGCCTTGAACGGCCCCACGGCGGGGTGCTCGGAGGGCTCGAGCACCAGCTCGACGCCCTCGGGCGCCTGGGGCGAGACCAGGGTGAGCCAGCGGGCGCCGCCGGCGGGGACGTCGTGCTTGACCATGAAGCCGAGCTTGCCGGTGTAGAACAGCAGCGCCTGCTGCTGGTCGTCGACGAAGACGCTGGTGTGGGTGATGCGCATGGGACGCTCCTTCTCGGGTCGGGCGGCGCGGGGCGCGTCAGGAGCCGGCGTCGCCCACGCTGAACATCCAGTGGATGCCGAACCGGTCGGTGCACATTCCGAACAGACCGCCCCAGGGGGCCTCCTCGAGCGGCATCGTGACGGTCCCGCCCGCGCCCAGTGCCTCCCACCAGCCGCGCATCACGGACTCGTCGTCCCCGCTCACGGAGACCGAGACGTTCTCGCCGACGGCCAGGTCCATGCTGTTCGGGGTGTCGGCGGCCATCAGGACCATGCCGGTCCCGGTGGTGAGCATCGAGTGCATCACCTTGTCCTGCTCCGCGGGGTCGTCGCTGGCCCCGTACTCGCTGAACCGGCTGACCGACAGCTCCCCGCCGAACACCGAGCGGTAGAAGGTCATCGCCTCCTCTGCCGTGTCCCGGAACGAGAAGTAGGGATTGAGCAGCATGGGCATGGCCGGGCCTTCCGCGTCGATCGGTCGATGCTCCCATCATGACGCCGTCCGCGGCGCGGGGGAAGCAACCCTGGGAAGCCGCCGGAGGGGTGCGTAACCTGGTGCGCATGAGCAGAACGCAGTACTACGTGGCGGCCAGCGCCGACGGGTACATCGCCGACCGGGAGAACCACCTCGACTGGCTGCTGCAGTACGGCTTCGAGGCCTACCAGGAGCACTACGACGCGTTCCTGGGCGACGTCGGCGCGCTCGCGATGGGCGCGAGCACGTACGAGTTCGTCCTCGACCAGGGGGACTGGGCCTACGGGGACCTGCCGGTCTGGGTCTTCACCCACCGCGAGCTGCCGCGGCCGGCGGGGGCGGAGCCGACCTTCGTCAGCGGACCGGTCACGATGCACGCCGAGGCCCTGGTCGCCGCCGCGGGCGAGCGGAACCTGTGGGTGGTGGGCGGCGGGAAGCTCGCGGCCCAGTTCGCGGACGCCGGTCTGCTCGACGAGCTGTGGCTGACCTACATGCCGATCGTGCTGGGCGGAGGACATCCCGTCCTGCCGACCGCAGCGGCGCGCGACCTGCGGCTCCAGCGCACCACCCACTTCGAGGGCGGCGCCGTGGAGCTGCGCTACGTCCTGGAGGGCCCGGACCGGCAGGTGTGGCCGGAGTAGCCGCTCTCCGCCGCCGCGCGCGGCAGCCCGTACCAGGCCGCGGCGTTGTCGTGCAGCACGGCCGCCGCGGCGCCGGCGCCCAGGGTCTCGGCGACCAGCGCGACGTCCGCGTCCCGGAACGGGCGCTCCGCCCGGGTGCTCGGCAGATCGGTGCCGAAGAGCAGGGCGGTCGGGTCCACGGCGTGGATCCGGCGCAGCGCGTCCGGCACGTCGAGGTCGACGCGCCCGAACCCCGTGGCCTTGACCTTCACGCCCCGCTCGACGAGCTCGAGCAGCCGCGGCAGCCCCGCCGCGCTCATGCCGAGGTGGTCGACGCCGGCCCGCGGCAGGCGCCGCAGCACGGGGGCGAGGTGCTCCAGCGCGGCGGCGTCCGCGTAGAACTCGGCGTGCCACCCGGCGAGGTCGTGCACCCGCCGGGCGAGCCGCTCGATGCCGGCAGGGTCCGCGTCGGCGCCGCGGCGGAGGGTGAAGCGCACCGCCCGCACCCCGGCCCCGTGGAGCTCGCGCACCTGCTCGTCCGGGACGGCGGGCGGCAGCTGGGTCACGCCGACGAATCCGGGGCCGAGCTCCGCCAGCGCCGAGTGCAGCCACTCCTGGGCGTGGCCCTGGAAGGAGCCGCTGACCACGGCCCCGCCCGCCACGCCCAGTTCCCGGACCCTGCGCCGGTAGTCCCCGACCGTGAAGGTCGGCGGCAGGTACCCCTGGTTGGGTACCAGCGGGAACCGCGGGTCGACCACGTGCAGGTGGGCGTCGATCATGCGGTCATTCTGCCCGAGACCGTGGGGCGGTGCGCGGGGGCGGGCCGGTCCGGCGGCGCGACCGGGGTGGCGCCCACCCTCGTTGCTTCCGCACACATACACTGCATGCCTGTGACCACCACTGTCCTGACCCCCGACCACGTGCTCCAGGCCGCCGAGGAGGCCCTCGACCGGGCCCGGCGCAGCTACGCCCGGAAGCTGCTGCGCCTGGTGGCCGCCGAGCTGGCGCGCCGCCACCCCGACGCGGTGCGCCTGGACGTGCTCGGTCACGACGGTGACCAGGAGTTCTTCGTCGACGCCCTGCGCGACGCCGCGGGCGACTACGTCTGGGGCGACCCGGGCTGGGTCGTGGTGGTGCGCGAGACGGCCGACGACGAGCTCGGCGGCACCGTCACGGTCGCCGCGCGGGACGTGCGCGAGCTCGTGGGCCGCGCCCTGGACGCCTACGCCGGACCGCTGGAGCGGCTGCTGCACCACGACGAGCAGAGCGACACCTACTGGCTGGACCTGACCGCGCCCTGACCGGCCCCGGGACCGTCCCGGCCGGGCGCGGCGACCGTGCCCGGGCGGTGCGGATCACTCCTCGTAGGGGGGCCACAGGCTGACCCCCAGCCGCACCTCGAGGCGGGCGATCGTGTACCCGTCCGGCCAGACGTGCCCGTCCAGGATCCGGGACAGCGCCGTGTGGTCGACACCGGTGAGCGCCCCGAGCTCCCGCAGCGTCCGGGACCCCGCGGCCGCCCGTAAATTCAGCGCGAACAGCCTCGCCCGCTCCGCCACCGGGTCGCCGCAGATCTCGTCCGGCCAGGAGAGACACTGGTCCTGTGGTTCCGGTCGCACCCTGCTCGCCATGGCGGGCAGTCTAGGGACCGGCCCTGAGCATGAACCTGGGATCAGGAGGCCGCGGGCCCGTAGCGGTGCTCCGGGCGGCCCGTGCTCCCGTAGCGGAGCTGGATCTCGACCGACCCGTCCTCGGCCAGTGCGGAGAGGTAGCGCTGGGCGGTGGCCCGGGAGATGCCGACCTTCCGGGCGATCTCCGCGGCCGAGAGGGGCACCCCGGCCTCCAGGGCCGCCAGGACCGAGCCCTCCGTCGCGGACCGGGTGCGCTCGCCGGGGGAGGCGGTCTCGCCCGGGTGCAGGGCGTGCAGGGCGCGGTCCACGGTCTCCTGCGTCAGCGCGTCCCGGTCGGTGAGCAGCCGGCGGTACCGGGCGTAGGCCCGCAGGGTGCGCGCCAGCCGCTCGTTCGGGAACGGCTTGATGAGGTAGGCGAGCGCGCCGCGGCGGACGGCGGTCCGCACGGAGGCCGGGTCGGCCGCCGCGGTGAGCATGATGACGTCCACGTCGAGGGCCCGCAGCAGGTCCAGGCCGAGCGCGTCGGGCAGGTAGACGTCCAGCAGCACGAGGTCGGGCTGGTGGGCGTGGACGGTGCGCATCGCCTGCTCGGCGGTGCCCACGGGGGTCAGCGCCGTGAAGCCCGGCACGGCGTTGACGAAGCCGGCGTGCAGCCGTCCCACGTGGAAGTCGTCGTCGACCACGAGGACCACCAGGTCGTCGCTCATCCTGCACCTCCTGATCTGCCGGCGGACCGTTCGCCGCCGACGTCGGCCCCGGGCCCGGGGTCGCGGACCACGGTACCGGGCAGGCGGGCGCAGAAGACGGCTCCCGGCCCGCCGGGGCGTCCGGGATCGGCCACCCACACCTCTCCGCCGCGCCGGCGGGCCAGCTCCCGGCTCAGGGACAGGCCGAAGCCCTGGCCGTGGACGTCGGGCAGCACGGCGAACGGCGCTGCGCCCTCGTCCCCGGATCCGCCGGCGGGAACGGCGGTGGACCAGCCCTGGGCGAAGATCGGCTCGGGGTCCGCCACGGGGAGCCCGTCGCCGGAGTCGGCCACGACGAGGTGCAGGGTGCCCTCCCCGCCGGTCCAGTCGTCGAGCAGCTCGACCTCGACCCAGCGGTCTCCCGCCGCGCCCTGGACGGCGGCGCGGACGGCGTTGTCCACGAGGCTGCCGATCACGGTGGTGACGTCCTGCGGGTCCGTGATGCGGCCGCGGACGAGGGTGTCGGCGCCGATGCGCAGGCTCACGCCGCGCTCGGCGGCCTCGACGCTCTTGGCCCCCAGGAACGCCTGCAGGTAGGGGTCGCGCAGCAGCTGGGCCCCCTCGGCGGGGTAGCTGAGGGGGCCGGTCTCGGTGACCTCGGCCACGTACCGGCGGGCCTCCTCGGCGTCGCCGATCGCGAGCAGCCCCGCGATGGTGTGCAGGCGGTTGGCGAACTCGTGGCGCTGGGCGCGCAGGGCGGTGCTGAGGGCGCCGACGGCGTCGAGCTGGCGGGTCAGGGACTGCAGCTCGGTGCGGTCCCGGATCAGGACCACCCAGCCCAGCGGGGGCAGGCCCGGGCGGTCGGGCCGGACGGCGCGGGCGGAGAGGATCAGCACGTGCCGGCCGACGACCTGCTCCACGGCCGGGGACGCGGGGGTCGCCGCGGCGAGCAGCGCCGCGAAGGACGCCGGCAGGCCCGCCTCGGCCAGCGGGGTCCCCACGAGCCGGGCGGGCTCCGCCACACCCAGCAGCCGTCCCGCCTCGGCGTTGACCACGGTGATGCGGTGCTCGGGGGAGATGCCGATGACGCCTTCGTCGACCCCGCGCAGCACCGCCTCCTGGTCCTGGGCGAGCGTGGCGATCTCCTCGGGCTCCAGGCCGAGGGTGAGGCGCTTGAGCCGGCGCGCGATCGCCGCGGAGGCGGCCGCGCCGAGGCCGAGGGCGCCCACGGCGGTGGCGGCCACGGGGGTGATGTCCTCCCGCAGGGTGGCGAGCATGTCCGTGCGGGAGATCCCCACGCTGACGGCGCCCACCACGGCGGCGTCCGTACCCGGGGCGTACACCGGGACCTTGGCCCGGGCGGAGCGCCCCAGGGTGCCGCGCTCCTGGCTCGTGACCTCCCGCCCGGCCAGGGCCTCGGTGGGGTCCGTGCTGACGGGCCGGCCCAGCTGCTCGGGATTGGGGTGGGAGAGCCGCAGCCCGGTGTCGTCGGTGATCACCACGAAGAGGGAGTCCGTGCGGTCGCGGACCTCCTCCGCGGCGGTCTGCAGGGCGCCCCCGGACAGCACCTCCGGGTCGAGGTCCGCGGGACCGGCGTCGAGCAGGTCCGCCACGCCCGCGCGGACGTCGTCGTCGGCGGCGACCGACCGGGCGATGGACAGCGCCTGGCCCTCGGCGTCGCGGCCCAGCCGCTCGTAGGTCAGCCAGGCGTAGACGCCCCCGCACAGGGCGACGACGAGGGTCACCACGGCGAGGTGCAGCAGCATCATCCGGGCCAGGAAGCCGGGGCGCTGCCGGGGCGCACCGGGTGCCGTCACTGTCTCTCCTCGGGGCCGGGCGCGGTCTCGTGCTCGAGGGCCGCGCGTGCTGCATCCCACTCTACGACCCGGGTCGGCCGCCGGGAGCGGGGTCCCGGCGGGGGCGGGGGATCAGAGGTCGGCGAAGAACCGGACCGCGTCGAGGTTCGGCAGGTTGACCTGGGCGTCGGCGGCCGCGCGCAGGGCGGGCTTGGCGTTGTAGGCCACGCCGAGCCCGGCGGCCGTGAGCATGTCGAGGTCGTTGGCGCCGTCGCCCACGGCGATGACGTCCTCGGGGGCGACGTCGAGCTCCTCGGCCCAGGTCCGCAGGCACCGCTCCTTGACGGTGCGGTCCACGACCTCGCCGAGCACCCTGCCGGTGAGCGTGCCGTCGACGACCTCGAGGGTGTTGGCCGCGTGCCGGGTGAGCCGCAGCTGCTCGGCGAGCGGGGTGAGGACGCCCAGGAAGCCGCCGGAGACCGCCGCCACGGCGTGCCCCTCCCGCAGGAAGGCCTTGACGAGCACGTCCGCGCCGGGGGAGAGCCGGACCGCGGCCAGGACCTCGTCGAGCACGGACGCGGGCAGCCCGGCGAGGGTCTCGACGCGCGCGAGCAGGGACTCGGCGAAGTCCAGCTCCCCGAGCATGGCCGCCCGGGTCACGGCGGCGACCTCGGCCTCGCGCCCCGCGTGGGCGGCGAGCATGTCCACCACCTCCTGCTGGATGAGCGTGGAGTCGACGTCCATGATGAGCAGCTTCTTGCGCCCGGGGTCGAAGAGGGTGGTCGGCACCACGTTGACGTCCACGCCCGGCAGCATCTGGGTCAGCGGGTCGGGGCGCAGGGCGGCGAGCAGGGCGGTCGCGTCGGAGCCGTGCACGAGCGCGGTGAAGGCGTTGTAGCCGGGGACCTCCGAGTCCGGCCCGGCCGAACCGGGGCCGGTGACCCGCACCGTGGAGAAGCGCTCGACCTCGGCGCCGGCGTCCTGCACGAGGGTGAGGATGCGCTCACGGGCCTCAGGGTCCGGATTCTGGGCAAACGCGATGACGGCGAGGTCGGTGGTCATGTGCGCCAGCTTATCGGCAGGCGCGGGCAACGGCCGACCGGGGCCCTCACTCGGGGCGGAGCACCGCGACGTCGGAGACGAGTTCGATGTGCTCGGCCATCGCGCGGGCCGCCCGCTCGGGCTCCCGGTCGCGGATGGCGTCCACGATCGTCCGGTGGGACTCCAGGGACCGTTCGGGGCGGCCCTGCTGGCTCAGGGACTCGATGCGGGTCTCCCGCACGAGTCCGGAGATCTCGGTCATCATCCGGGCCAGGACCGAGGAGTGGGCGGCGGCGGTGACCGCGGCGTGGAACAGCTCGTCGCCCTCCAGTCCGCGGCCGCCGCCGGCGATGTCCTGCGCCATGAGCGCCAGGGCGTGCTCGATGGCGGACAGGTCCTCGGGGGTGCGCCGGGCCGCGGCCAGGGCGGCGATCTTGGTCTCCACGGCGCTGCGGGCGTCGACGATGTCCGGCAGCCGATCGGCGTGCTCGCGCAGTCCCCGCAGCACCACGGCGCTGGAGGGCCGGTAGCGCAGCACCGCCCCGCTGCCGTGCTGCACGTCGATCACCCCGAGCACCTCCAGGGCCACCAGGGCCTGGGCGACGGTGGCGCGGGAGACGCCCAGGCTGTCGGCGAGGTCCCGCTCCGGGGGGAGCCGGTCGCCGGTCTCGAGCCGGTCCTGGATGACGTGGTCCAGCAGCCGCTCCACCACCTGCTCGTAGAGCCGAGGGCGTTCCACCCGGTCGATCCTGTTGGGCCCTGCCATGTCCGTCCTCCCCGGTCGCACGGCGCCGGAGCGTCCCGGCGGCGCGGCACCACCCAGTGGCGTCCGGCCCCTATGCTAGCCCAACGATTGACAAGGACCCCTAGTGTCCTATTGGCTAGTCCAAAACTGGCGGTGTGATCCACACCACTGTTCCCGCAGGAGCTCCACCCTCACCGGCGGGACCGTCCTCGTCCGAAGGAAGACCCATGGGCCCAGAAGTGCTCTCCATCATCATCCTGGCCGCGATGTTCGTCGTGGCCACCGTCCTGCCCGTCAACATGGGGGCGCTGGCCTTCGTGGGCGCGTTCGTGCTGGGGGTGTTCGTCCTCGGGATGGACACCGACCAGATCCTCGAGGCGTTCCCCGGCGGGCTGTTCCTCACCATCGTGGGGGTGACCTATCTGTTCGCCATCGCCCAGAAGAACGGCACCGTGGACCTGCTCGTGCAGGCGGCGGTGAAACTGGTGGGCAGCCGGGTCGCGCTGATCCCGTGGATCATGTTCTTCATCACTGCCGTGATCACCGCCGTGGGCGCCCTGTCCCCGGCCGCCGTGGCGATCATCGCCCCGATCGCGCTGAGCTTCGCCGCCAAGTACAAGATCAATCCCCTGATGATGGGCATGATGGTCATCCACGGCGCCCAGGGCGGCGGCTTCTCGCCGATCTCCGTCTACGGAGTGACCGTCAACGGCATCGTCGCCGGGGCCGGCCTGGACGTCAGCCCCACCGCGGTGTTCCTCTCCAGCCTGGTCTTCAACCTGCTGATCGCCGTGGGCCTGTTCGTGACCCTCGGCGGGCGCGGCCTCGTCTCGGCCCGCGCGGAGGACTTCGTGGAGCGGGCCTCCGAGGCCCGCCTGTCCCGCAGCCGGGTCGCCGCCGGGCACGCCGGGGACCGGGACGTGGACTTCAAGGGCTTCGGCTCGGGCATGTACGGTCCCCGCGACCCGGCCGGATCCTCCGAGCCCCCGGTCCGGCGCGAGGGCAGGGACGGACTGCTCCCGCAGGCCGCCACCATCCTGGGCCTGGTCGTACTGGCCGTCGTCGCCCTGGGCTTCGGCGTGGACGTGGGCTTTGTGGCCGTCACCGTCGCCGTCGTCCTGGCCCTGGTCTCCCCGAAGGCTCAGAAGGGCGCGGTCAACAAGATCGACTGGTCCACCGTGCTCCTGCTCGGCGGCATGCTCACCTTCGTCGGCGTGCTGCAGGAGGCGGGCACCATCGAGTACGTCTCCAACGGCGTGGCCGGCCTGGGGATGCCGCTGCTGGCGGCGCTGCTGATCTGCTACATCGGCGCCGTCGTCTCCGCCTTCGCCTCTTCGACCGCCATCCTCGCCGCGCTCATCCCCCTGGCCGTGCCCTTCCTGCTCGCGGGCGAGGTCGGGGCCACCGGGCTGATCTGCGCCCTGGCCGTGGCCTCGACCATCGTCGACGTCTCCCCGTTCTCCACCAACGGCGCGCTCGTGCTGGCCAACGCCCCCGCCGACGTGGACCGCGACGTCTTCTACAAGAAGATCCTCGTCTACGCCACCGGCGTGGTCGTCATCGGCCCGCTGCTGGTCTGGGCCGTGATGGTCGCCCCCGGCTGGCTGTAGCCCGCAGCCCCGCCCCGCCGATGCCCACCGACCCGATCACGGAGGAACCCGCCATGACCGACATCCAGCCCGCCACCGGCACCCCGCCCCGCACCGACCCCCAGGAGCCCTCGCCGTCCGGCGGCCCCCTGGCCGGCACCCTCGTCGTGGACCTGTCCCGTGCCCTCGCCGGCCCGCACGCGGCCATGATGCTCGCCGACCTGGGCGCGCGGGTCGTCAAGATCGAGAGCCCCGGCACGGGTGACGACACCCGCGGGTGGGGCCCGCCCTTCGTGGGACCCGAGGACGACCCGCAGGCCACGTACTTCCTGTCCTGCAACCGCAACAAGGAGTCCGTGGCCCTGGACCTCAAGTCCGAGGACGGCGGTCAGGTGCTCCGGGCGCTCGTGGAGCGCGCCGACGTCCTGGTGGAGAACTTCCGGCCCGGGGTGCTGGACCGGCTCGGCTTCTCCGTCGAGGAGCTGCACCGCCTGAACCCCCGCCTGGTGGTGCTCTCCATCACCGGCTTCGGCCACGACGGACCGGAGTCCCGGCGCTCCGGCTACGACCAGATCGTCCAGGGCGAGGCCGGGCTCATGTCGCTCACCGGTTCCGGCCCGGACGACCCCCAGCGGGTGGGCGTGCCCATCGCCGACCTGCTGGCCGGGATGAACGGCGCCTACGGCGTGCTGGCCGCCCTCTACGAGCGCGAGCGCACCGGGGCCGGGAAGGTCGTGCGCACCTCCCTGCTGTCCTCGGTGGTCGGGGTGCACGCCTTCCAGGGCACCCGCGCCACCGTGGCCCACGAGGTGCCGCGGGCCCAGGGCAACCACCACCCCTCCATCGCGCCCTACGGCCTGTTCGCCTGCCGCGGCGGGAAGGTGCAGATCAGCGTGGGCAGCGAGAAGCTGTGGCGCACCTTCGCCGGGGCCTTCGGGATCGACCCCGACCGGCCGGAGTTCGCGACCAACGCCGACCGCGTCCGCAACCGCCCGGCCGTGATCGCCGCCGTCGAGGAGGCCTTCGCCGCGCACGGTCCCGAGGAGCTGCTGGAGCTGCTGGCCGGGATCGGCATCCCGGCCGGGAAGGTCCGGACCCTGGACGAGGTCTACGCCTGGGAACAGGTGCGCTCGCAGGGGCTGGTCGTGGGCGTCGACCACGAGGTCCTCGGTCCCGTCGAGCTGCCCGGACCCGCGGTGCGGTTCTTCGCCCCCGGCGACACGGACGAGACGACACGGCGGGACCACGCCGCCCCGCCCGTGCTCGACCAGCACGGTGCCTCCGTCCGCGACTGGCTCGCGGGCACCGCGACCGGGGCCGGCCCCACCGGGAACACCACCGACCCGAAGACGGAGGCCCTCCGATGACCGCTCAGCCCCTCCCCGAGATGTCCACCGGCGCCCTGGAGGTCCGGCGGGAAGGACCCGTGGCCTGGGTGGTCCTCGACCGCCCCGACCGGCGCAACGCGCTGTCCCCGGCGATGTGGGCGGCCCTGCCCGGCGTGCTGGAGAAGCTGGACGCCGACCCCGGCGTGCGGGTGATCGGGCTGCGCGGGGCGGGCGGGGTGTTCTCCGCCGGGGCCGACATCGCCGAGGTGTTCGAGTGCCTGGGCGAGCCCGGCACCGGGCTGCCCCGCGGCGGGCTGCTCACCGAGGCCGAGGCGGCCCTGGCCGCGGTGCACAAGCCCACCGTGGCGGCCCTGGAGGGGTACTGCATGGGCGGGGCCTGGATGCTGGCCGGCGCCTGCGACCTGCGCATCGCCACGGCCTCCCTGCGCATCGGACTGACCCCGGCCCGGATCGGCATCGTGTTCCCGGCCTCCGGGATCCAGCGTCTGGTCCGCCTGGTGGGCCCCGGCACGGCCTCCTACCTGCTGCTCACCGGCGACACCGTCACCGCCGCCGACGCCGAGCGGTGGGGCATGCTCACCCGCGTGGTGGAGGACGCCGGCTTCGAGTCGGCCCTGGAGCAGGTGGTCACGGACCTGGCGGGGCGGTCCCAGCTCTCCGTGCAGGCCCACAAGCACCTGATCGCGCTCGCCTCCCCGGACGAGGGCGAGGCGGCCGGGTTCGGCGCCGACGAGATCTCCGAGGCCCTGTTCCGGGAAGTCCTCGACGGACCCGACGCCCGCATCGGGCAGCGGGCGTTCCTGGCCAAGGAGACGCCCCGCTTCCGCTGGGCCGGGGAGGACTTCTGGGCCGCCCGCTCCGGCGCCGCCGGGAGGGGCAGGGAGCACCGCGCGTCGATCATCCGTGGGCGGTGGCCGCGCCGCTCCGCCCGTCCCTGACGGGGTGCGTGCCGCACCGGCACGCCGGTGCGGCGCTCCGCGTGTCCTAGAGTGGCGGGTATGAGTGCTGTGGTGGAGATGGTGGACGTCAGCGTGGTCCGCGGACAGAAGACCCTGCTGGATTCCGTGGACTGGGTCGTCAACGAGGGCGAGCGCTGGGTCATCCTCGGCCCCAACGGCGCCGGCAAGACCACCCTGCTGTCCATCGCGGCCGCCCGCCTGCACCCCTCCCGGGGCATGGTCGACATCCTGGACGAGATCCTCGGCGCGGTGGACGTGTTCGAGCTGCGCCCCCGCATCGGGCTGACCTCCGCCGTGCTCGCCACCCAGATCCCCGACGCCGAGTCCGTGCGCAACTGCGTGGTCACCGCCGCGTACGGGGTGACGGGGCGGTGGATCGAGAGCTACGACGACGCCGACGAGGCCCAGGCGCAGGAGCTCATGGCCGCGTGGGGGATCGAGCACCTGGCGGAGCGCCGCTTCGGCTCGCTCTCGGAGGGGGAGCGAAAGCGCGTCCTGATCGCCCGCGCCCTGATGACCGACCCCGAGCTGCTGCTGCTCGACGAGCCCGCCGCCGGCCTGGACGTGGGCGGGCGGGAGGACCTGGTGGCCCGGCTGGACGAGCTGGCCCGCGACGGGGCGTCCCCGGCGATCGTCATGGTCACCCACCACCTCGAAGAGGTGCCCGACGCCTTCACCCACGCACTGCTGCTGCGCGAGGGCCGGGTGGTGGCCGCGGGCCCCGTCCGCACCGTCATGACGCAGAAGAACCTCTCCGAGACCTTCGGCCTCCCGCTGAAGCTGGTGAAGGTCGGCAACCGCTTCGCCGCGTTCGGCCGGTCCTGACCCGACGTGGTGCCCGACACGCTCGCAGCCCTCGCCGCGGACTTCCCGTTCGAGTGGTGGCAGGCCGCCCTCATCCTGCTCGCCGGCGTCGCCGCCGGACTGATCAACACCATCGTCGGCTCGGGCACCCTCGTCACCTTCCCCGTGCTCGTGACCATGGGCGTCCCGCCCGTGACCGCGTCCATGTCCAACGCGATGGGCCTGATCGCCGGCAACCTCACCGGCGCCTGGAACTACCGCCACGAGCTCGCGGGCGTGGAACGGACCCTGCTCAAGCTCATCCCCTGCTCCGCGCTCGGCGGGGTGATCGGCGCGTGGCTGCTGCTGCACCTGCCCGAGGAGGTCTTCGGCTACGCCGCGCCGGGGCTGATCGTCGTCGCCCTCCTGTTCGTGGTCTTCCAGCCGCGGCTCCAGGCTCTGGTGCGCCGGCGCAAGGACGAGCAGGCCGAGGCCGCCGCCGCGGCGGCCCGGGCCCGGGGGGAGACCCCCCGCACCCTCGACCCGGACCGGGCCCCGCAGCCCGCGTCCCTGTACGTCCTGGTGTTCCTGGCCGGGATCTACGGCGGGTACTTCGTGGCCGCCCAGGGCGTGCTGCTGCTCGGCATCCTGGGCGTCTTCCTGCTCGCCTCGCTGCAGGCCGCCAACGCCGTCAAGGTGGTGCTGGTGGCGGCGGTGAACATCGTCGCCGCCGTGTCCTACATCCTCTTCGCGTTCGACCGGATCAACTGGTGGGTGGTGCTGCTCATCGCCCTCAGCTCCACGGTGGGCGCCTGGGCGGGGGCCAAGATCGGCCGCCGGCTCTCCCCGGTCCTGCTGCGCACCGTGATCGTGGTGCTCGGCGTCGTGGCCCTCGTGAGCCTCGTGTCCCAGCTGCTCTGAGACCGGCCGGGCCCCGGACGGGCTCCGGCTACCATTCGGGGCGGACCCCCTCCGCGGCCCCGACCCCGCCCGCCTCGAACCCCGACCCCGAAGAGACCCCCGTGACCGACCTCCCCCAGATGATCCGCCTCGACAGCGCCGACGACCCCCGGGTGGCCGACTACGCCCGCCTGACCGACGTCCGGCTGCGGCGCAAGCTCGAGCCCGAGCGCGGCATGTACATCGCCGAGTCCTCCAAGGTGCTCCGCCGGGCGCTCGCGGCCGGGCACACCCCCCGGTCCTTCTTCATGGCGGAGAAGTGGCTGGAGGACCTCGCGGACGTCCTCGCCGAGCACCCGGACGTGCCCCTGTACGTCGGCCCGGACGAGGTGCTCGAGCAGATCACCGGCTTCCACCTGCACCGCGGGGCGATCGCGGCCATGCAGCGCCCGGAGCCGGTGGAGCTGGAGCGGCTCCTGGCGTCGTCGCACCGGGTGGCGGTCCTCGAGGACATCGTCGACCACACCAACGTGGGGGCGATCTTCCGTTCGGCCGCCGCGTTGGACGTCGACGCCGTGCTCGTCACCCCGCGCTGCGCCGATCCCCTGTACCGGCGCTCCATCCGGGTCTCCATGGGCACCGTGTTCCAGGTCCCGTGGACCCGGCTGCAGCACTGGACGGCCGACCTGCAGCGGATCAAGGACGCGGGCTTCACCACTGCGGCGCTCGCCCTGAGCGACGACTCGATCACCCTCCAGGAGCTGTCGGCGCGCCGCGACGAGCGCCTGGCCCTGGTCCTCGGCACCGAGGGGGACGGGCTGAGCGCCGCCGCCGTCCACCACGCGGACCTCACCGTGCGGATCCCGATGTCCCACGGCGTGGACTCCCTCAACGTCGCCGCCGCCTCGGCCGTGGCCTTCTGGGAGACCCGGCCCTGCCGCTGACGCCCCGCCCCATAACGATTGCTGACCCAGTTCACCCTCACCTGGAGACTTAGCATTCGGAAAGGCGGATCATGGGAGCACCCGCTCGAGCCCACCGGGGCCCGAGGGGTCTTGGAGAAGGTGCATCATGAAGAAAGTCATCTCATGGCTGGCGGCACTCGTGCTGGCCATGGGGCTGGGGCTCATCGTCCCCGGCAGCGCGAACGCCGCGGCCCCGTACTGCGGCATCACGTGGGGATCGGGGGCCAAGGCCCGCAGCGGTGAGGCGACCACGCCCCGCTACCCCCACGTCACGGACGTCCGGGCGGGGCAGCACCGCTGCTTCGACCGGATGGTGATCGACCTCGACGGCAGGCTGCGGGGCTACGACGTGCGCTACGCCCGGTTCACGGGCATCGGCTCCGGCGACCCCATCCCCCTGCGGGGGACCGATCTGGTGATCACGGCCAACGCCCCCGCCTACGACGGCAGGGGCAGGCCCACCTACGAGTTCGACGACCGGCGGGAGCTCGTGGACGTCGCCGGCTACCGCACGTTCCGCCAGGTCGCGTGGGGCGGCAGCTACGAGGCCCGGACATCGGTCGGCCTCGGCGTGCGCGCGCGGCTGCCGTTCCGGGTGTTCGTCCTCGACGGGCCGGGCCGGGGGTCGCGGCTCGTCGTGGACGTCGCCCACCGGTGGTGAGGCGCCGCGGCCGGGGCAGCGGCGCGGGGGGGGAACGGCAAGCACCGGGCCCCCCCGCGCCGCGGGACGGCGGGTGAATTTCCACCGGCGATCCGGTACGCTGGACCGCTGGTGCCCGATGCCCCCGCCCTTCCCGGACCGCGCGGACGGACGACGACGGCGCACCGCCCACCGAGCGAAACCGTGGCTGGCAAAATCCAGGCACCGACGACAAAGGTTTGAACCCCATGAAGACTGACATCCACCCGGACTACCACCCGGTACTCTTCCGCGACCTGGCCTCCGGCAAGACGATCCTGACCCGTTCCACCGCCACCTCGAAGAAGACCGAGACGTGGGAGGACGGCAACGAATACCCGATCATCGAGGTCGAGATCTCCTCGGAGTCCCACCCGTTCTACACCGGCAAGCAGCGCATCATGGACTCCGCCGGCCGCGTGGAGCGCTTCAACGCCCGCTTCAAGAACTTCGGCAAGTCCAGCAGCTGATCTCCGTCCCGCTCGCGGGGCCCCGCACGATCGCCCGCAGGCCCGGACCGCACCGGTCCGGGCCTGCGCCGTGCCCGCGGTCCCCGGCGTAGGCTGACCCGGGACCACCGGCACGGACGAGGGAAGGACACGGATGGCGCAGGAGCGACGGCACGGGGAGTACAAGGTGCTGGGCGGCAAGCTCGTGGTCGCGGACCTGGACGTGGTCGACGGGCGGCTGGCCGACGTCTCCGTGAACGGGGACTTCTTCCTCGAGCCCGACGAGGCCCTCGAGGACATCAACGCGGCGCTCACCGGGCTCAGCGAGCAGGCCTCCCCGCAGGAGATCGTCGCGGCGGTCGAGGCGGCCCTCGCGCCCGACGTCGTGCTGTTCGGCTTCTCCCCGCAGGCGATCGCCACCGCGGTCCGCCGGGCCCTGGCCCACGCCACGACGTGGGACGACCACGCGTGGGAGGTCATCCCGCCCACCGTCCGCCCCACCCTGGAGAACCTCGCGCTCGACGAGGTCCTCGCCCGCGAGGTGGGCGCGGGCCGGCGCCCGCCCGCCCTGCGCCTGTGGGACTGGGAGGAGCCGTCCGTGGTGATCGGGTCCTTCCAGTCCCTGCGCAACGAGGTGGACGCCGAGGGCGCCCGGCGGCACGGCGTCTCCGTGGTGCGCCGCGTCTCCGGGGGCGGGGCCATGTTCATGGAGGCGGGCAACTGCATCACCTACTCGCTGTACCTGCCGCAGACGCTCGTGGACGGGCTCAGCTTCTCGGAGTCCTACCCGTTCCTCGACCAGTGGGTCATGCAGGCGTTCCAGGAGATGGGCCTGGAGGCGTTCTACGTCCCGCTCAACGACATCGCCACCGAGCACGGCAAGATCGGCGGAGCGGCGCAGAAGCGCTTCGCGGGCGGCGGGATGGTCCACCACGTGACCATGAGCTACGACATCGACGCGCAGAAGATGACCGAGGTCCTGCGGATCGGCAAGGAGAAGCTCTCCGACAAGGGGCACCGCTCGGCCAAGAAGCGCGTGGACCCGCTGCGCCGGCAGACCGGCATGGCCCGCGCCGACGTCGTGGGCAAGCTCGTGGAGGTCTTCGCGGGCCGCTACGGCGCCGCGGAGGGCATCGTCCGGGACACCGAGATCGCCGCCGCCCGCGAGCTCGTGCGCACCAAGTTCGCCACCCCGGAGTGGATCGGCCGGGTGCCCTGACCCGCCCGTGGCCCTTCTCCGCCCCCGGCTCTCCCAGCGACCTCCGGGCGACCTCCGAGCAGCGGCGGCCTAGCATGGGCGCACCGGCCGGGACAGGTGCCGCGACCGGCGTCCGCCCGACCCACCGAACGGGGAGCCTCTGAATGACCGTCCACGACCGCGAATCCGCCCGCGACGCCGACCGTGGTGCCGAGCGCGCGGCGGCCGCGCCGCGCCGCCGCCCGGTGCGGCGCGTGCTGCTGGTGCTCCTGGGTCTCGTGCTGGTCCTCGCCCTGGTGGCCGCCGCGTTCGTCTGGAACCTGGGACGGACCTTCGACGCCCGCAAGCAGGTCGTGGACGACGCGTTCCCCGCCGAGAGCGGGCGCCCCGCGGCGGGCTCCGCCCAGGACCGGGGCACCACCGTGCTGCTGCTCGGCGCCGACAGCCAGCCCGGCGGGCGGGCGGACGTGGGCGTCGAGGGGGTGCGGGCGGACACCATCATGCTGGTGCACCTTCCCGAGGACGGCGGCGAGGCCTACGTCATCTCCGTGCTGCGGGACACGTGGGTGCCGATCCCCGGGGTGGGGGAGGCGAAGATCAACGCCGCCCTCGACCTCGGCGGCGTCCCGCTGATGGTCGGGACGGTCGAGGACCTCTTCGGCACCCGGGTCGACCAGGTCGCCGAGGTGGACTTCGCCGGCTTCCAGGCCCTCACCGACGCCCTCGGCGGCGTGACCGTCGACGTGCCCCAGGACTTCGTGTCCAACGAGGGCATGACCTTCGAGCAGGGCCCCGAGCACATGGACGGGGAACGGGCGCTCGAGTTCGTCCGGGAGCGCAAGGCCTTCGAGGACGGGGACTTCCAGCGGGTGGAGAACCAGCGCAACTACGTCCAGTCCGCTCTCGAGCGGCTGCTCGGCCCGCAGACGCTGCTCAACCCGGTCCGGCTGCACACCGTGGTCAGCGACTTCTCGCCCTACCTGACGGTGAGCGAGGGGCTCGACGCGGCGTGGATCGCCGGGCTCGCCCCCGACCTGGCCGGTCTCTCCGCCGGGGACCTGCGGATGACCACGGCCCCCGATCAGGGCCTCGGCGTGTCCCCGGACGGGCAGTCCGTGGTCCTGCCCGACCTCGAGGCGATGGCGGGCATCGGCACGGCCGTCGCGGCGGACGATCTGGGCCCATATCTTGCTACGCTGAACCCTGACGATCAGTAGTTCCCCACCGGCCCCCGACCCGGCGAGAAACGTCTTCCCCCGCCCGCAGCACGCCCCGTGATCGACCGGGACGGCCCCTCTTGACCCCCCGCGAGAAGGCCATGCCGCACACTCCCCGCCCCTTCAGTCCGGACGACGAGCCCGAGGCCTTCTGGCTGCCCGCGGCCCGGCTTCTCCCCGCCGCCGCGGCGCGACCCGCCGCCCGCGCCCTGCTGCGCAGTCCCTGGCCCGAGGCCGGGGCCGCCGTGGTCCGCGCCCTGGGCCCGGACCCGCGCGCGGAGCGGCAGCTCGAGCACCGGCTCGGCCGGGCCCGCCGCCGGCGTCCCGCGCCGGGCGCGGCCCGGCGCCTCGCCGAGGCCGCCCTGTCCGCGGGCCGCGTGGCCGAGGCGGACCGGTTCCTCGCGCTGGTGCCGCCCGGCACCAGCGACCTCGCCGGCACGCGGGCCCGCCGCCACCGCCACGTCGGCCGGATCTCGGAGGCCGTGGTCGAGCTCCGGCGCGCCGTGGGCGCCGGGCGAGCCACGCCGGGGGAGCGCCGCCGGCTGCTCCACTACGAGGACGACCTGCGGCTGCTCTCCGGCTGGCGTCCCGCGCTCACCCCGGTGGTCGGCTACCGGCCTGAGGCCGCCTCCGTGCTGCACGTGCTGGCCGAGGCCCCGCCGCGCGCCCGGGGCCGCCGCGCCCCGCGCCACCACTCCCTGCTGTCCGCAACCGTGGCCCAGGGCTGGACCGTGACCGCCGTGACCCGCCCCGGTCCCGTGCCCGCCGACGGCCGGTCGCACGGGCCGGCGCCCGAGGTGCTCGACGGCGTCTCCTACCACCGGATCCTGCCCGCCCGCCGCGCGCTGCTGCCCACGGCACGACTGCAGCAGGAGGCGCAGGCCCTGCTCGATCTGGCCCTGCGCGCCCGGCCCGCCGTGCTGCACACGACGAGCCGTCCCGGCAACGGCCTCGTGACCCGCGCGGTGGCCGAGGCCCTGGGCATCCCGTGGGTCTACGAGGTGCGCGAGCTGCCGGCCGACCGGTGGGCGGCCTCCCGTCCCGCCGAGGCCGCCACGAGCGAGCGCCACCGGCTCGACTGCGCCCGGGAGGCCGAGGTCCTGGCCGCCGCGGCCGACGTGGTGACCACGAGCCGTGCGATGGGCGAGCGGGTGCGGGCGCTGACGCGGGCCCTGCCGGCCGGCCCGGTCCCGGTCCGCGTGGCGCCTCCCGCCGTGGACGGCCCCTACCTGGCGGATCCCCGCCCCCTGCGGGAGGCGCGCCGGGTGCTCGGTCTGCCGGAGACGGCTCGGGTGGTGGGCGCGGTCGCGGACCTGGTGGAGCACGAGGGCCTCGACGACCTCCTGCGCGCCGCGGCCCTCGTGCGCGCCGACGTGCCGGAGCTGCTCGTGGTGGTCGTGGGCGCGGGCCCGGCGCGGCGGGAGCTCGAGCGCCTGGCCGCGGAGCTCGGCCTGGGCGACCGGGTCCGCTTCACGGGGCGGGTCCCGGACGAGCAGGTCGTGCAGTACCACCAGGCGTTCGACGTGTTCGTGGTCGCCCGCAAGGACCGCCCGGTCACCCGGGCCGCGGCCCCGACCGAGTCCGTCGAGGCCCTGGCCACCGGGACCCCCGTGGTCGCCTCGCGGCTGCCGGTGCTCGCCGAGACCGTGGCCGACGGCATCACCGGGATGCTCACCCCGCCGGAGGAGCCCGAGACCCTCGCCACGGTCCTGCGGATGATGCTCGAGTGCCCCGCCGTGCGCCGCTGCCTCGGCGGCGAGGGCCGGCGCCGGGTCGTGCCGGGACGGACGTGGCACGGCGTGGCCGCGGCGGCCGCGGAGGCCTACGACCACGTCACCGGGCGCGCCGGGACCGAGGAGGCCTCGGCCTGAGCGCGGGGCGCCCTCAGAGCAGGCCGAGGCGAGCGAGGCGGCGGCGCGCGGCCGCCTCGCTCGGCCCCGTCTCCCCGAGGGCGCGGCCGACCACCGCCAGGGTGAGCCCGGCGGCGCTGCGCGTGGGCAGCGGCACGGGGCCCAGCCGCGGACGCTCGAGACCGAGCAGGTCCAGCCGGTCCCCGGGCAGCGAGTCCACGACGGCGGCGAACAGGGCCCGGTAGCCCGGCAGCAGCACGGGGTCCAGGGGCGGGCGGCGCAGGAACGCCACGACGTCGTCCACCCGCGGGCCTCCGGCGAGGCGGGGGCCGAAGGACCGGAGGCGCTCGTCCAGCTCGGCCTCGGAGCGCGGCGGCCGCTCCACGCCCATCAGCCGGCCCGCCACGGCCCACTCCCGCACGTAGGCGTCCGGCCCGCCCGGGATCGTCCCGCCCCACCGCTGGTGGGAGCGCAGGAACGCGTCCGTGAACGCCAGGTGGACCCACTCGGCGAGCTCGGGGTCGTTCGCGCAGTACGGGCGCCGCACGCCGTCGGCCCCGGTGTAGGTGCCGCGCACGCGGTCGTGGATCCGGCGGACGTGCGCCGAGGCCCGGTGCGCGGCGGTGGTGTCCCCGTAGGTGACGGTGAAGATCCACCGGATGGTCCCGGCGAGGCGCCCCAGGGGGTCGCTCCGGTAGTCCGAGTGCTCGACGACGCCGGCCAGCGCCCCCGGGTGCAGGGCCTGGGTGAGCAGGGCGCGAACGCCCGCGGGGATCGTCGCCATCGACCCGTGCACGGCCCACACCGCCGAACCGGGCCGGAAGTGCCCGGCGTCCTGGCCGTCGGCCAGCGCCAGCTCCCACTCCGGCACGCGGTCCGCCTGTCCGGCGAAGGTCGTGCGCAGCCTGTCCTGCAGCGGCGCCATCAGTCCCACGTCGAGCCCCTTCCGTCCCGGTGACCGGTCGGGCCCATCATGGCCGCCGCCTCCGACATCCGCGGCGGCGCGCCGCGCAGGACCGCGCCCGGATCCGCCGCCGGGGCGGGGCCGCACCGGGCAGGGCCGGGAGCTCAGGGCCGTTCGGAGCCCCCGGGGACCAGTCCGGCCAGGGGCCCGCCCCGGAGGAAGCGCACGAGGGCGGGGGAGCGGGTGACCACCGTCTCCTGGTAGCGGCCGGGTAGCTCGGGGTCCTTGCCGATGACCAGCTGCTCGACGTCGTCGTCCAGGAACATCGCCATGGTGCCCCGCAGCAGCTCCAGCACCGCGTCGTCGCCGAGCAGGTCGCGCACGGCGCCGGGCAGCCGGACGGTGCGCGCGCCGTCGAGGACCAGGTCGGCGAAGTCGGGCGTGTCGCCCTCCGACCAACGGGCCGTGGACGCGGCGGCGACCGCCCCGACGGCCTCGACCGCGAGGGTCACGACGATGGTCGCCTCCGTCAGCGCCGTCCGGACGTCCTCCGCGCGGCCCCGCTCGCGGTTCCGCCGCCAGCGGCTCGGACGGGTGCGATCGACCACCAGGTACTCCAGCTGCAGCCTGCCCCGGCAGTCCTCCAGGAAGGAGACGGTGACGGTCTCGGCGGGGCAGTCCTCCCGGACGGCGGCGTAGGCCCGGCGCAGCAGGTCCTGCAGGTCGGTGGAGCCGCGTCCGAGCGTGCGCGCCGAGAGGCGCACGGGCCGGCCGTGCTCGTCGAGGCAGCGCACCGTGATCGGGACGCGTGCCACCGTGGTGTCGAGGGGGGAGTCCACGCTGACGTCAGGCCTTCCTGTGCGGTCGGGGAGAGGTCATCAGTCTAGATGCGCAGTCATGATCCGCCCGCGCCCGACCCGTCGCCCGTTGTGGGGACAACCGTGCCCTCACCAGCGGCGACGGCCGGGCCGGAGGCGTTTCCGCGGTCCGGCCCGGCCGTCCCTCCGTGCGCAGCGCCGATCAGGGCCAGGAGCCCTCCTCGGCGTGGGCGACGAACAGCTCGCGGATCTCGCACCCGCGGGGCTGTCCGAGGGCGAACAGGACGGCGTTCGCCACGTTCTCCGGATCGTTGAGCTGGGAGTCGTCCTGGGGCTTGTACTGCTCGTCCCGGTCGTCGAAGAAGTGCGTCTTCATGCCGCCGGGGATGAGCTGGGTGACGCCGACCTCGCCCTTGAGCTCCGCGGCGAGGGCCTGGGTGAAGCCCAGCACCCCGAACTTGGAGGCGCAGTACGCCGTCGCGTCCGAGACGCCCTTCAGCGCCAGGGTGGAGGCCACGGTGACGACCCGCCCCCGGGAATCCCGCAGGGCGGGCAGCGCCGCACGCACCGTGGACACGGTGCCGAACAGGTTGACCTGCACGACCTTCTCCCACTCGGTGCTCGCCACGTCCTCGAGCCGGCCGCAGCGGTCGATGCCGGCGGCGGTGACGACCGCGTCCAGACCGCCGGCGTCCGCCACGGCCCGGCGCACCGTCTCGGCCACCGCGGCGGTGTCCGCCACGTCGACCTCGTAGGCGGTGACGCCGCTGAGCGTGCTGATGTCCCGGTCCAGGACGATGGGGGTGCCGCCGTTGTCGCGGACCGCCTCCGCCACGGCGGCGCCGAGCCCGGAGGCACCGCCGGTGATCAGCACCCGGCCGGGATTGGTGGGGTGGAGACTCATGCAACTTCCTCTCTGCTGGACACGGCCGCGCCCACGGCCGGTGCCGCGGGCGGGCGTGCTGCTCCTCGTCGGAACAGGGGGCAGGCGCCGCGGGTGCGGCGGCCTGGTCCCTGCTACCGTAGCCGCTCCCGAGCCGTTCATCAGTATGCTCATCAGGACGGCCCCCGGGGTGTCCGCACCCGCACGGCCGGAGGACGCCCGCCCGCACGGAGAAGGAGTTCCATGACCACCGCAGCACCCGCCACCGCCCCGACGACCGAGCTCACCGTGCAGGATCCGCGGGACGGGTCCACGGTCGGCACCCTGGCCGCCGCCACGGAGGAGGAGGTGCGGGCCGCGGTCGCGACCGCCCGCGGCGCCGCCCGGGACTGGGCCCGGACCGCCCCCGAGGAGCGCGGGAAGGCCCTGCGCGCGGCCGCCGACCGCCTGGCCGCCCACGCCCAGGAGCTCGCCGAGCTCAACGCCCGCGAGACCGGCAAGCCCGTCGAGGAGTCCCTGGGCGGGGTGATGGCCGGGGTCGGGACGCTCCACCAGTACGCGGAGCTCGGCCCGGTGCACCGGGGCCACAGCCTGCGCGGCAGCGTGCTCGCGGCCGACTACACGGTCGCGGAGCCGCGCGGCGTCGTCGTCGCCCTCACCCCCTGGAACGACCCCGTGGCCGTGGCCGCGGGCCTGCTGGGCGCGGCGGTCGTCACCGGCAACACCGTGGTGCACAAGCCGAGCGAGCGCTGCCCCCACGTCGGGGCCCGCCTCGGGGAGATCCTCGCCGGGGCGCTGCCGGCCGGCGTGCTCGGCACCGTCACCGGCGGCGCCGCCGTGGGGCAGCTGCTCACGGCGCTGCCCGGCGTCGACGTCCTCGCCCACGTCGGCTCCACCGCCACGGGGGAGGCCATCGCCCGCGCGGCGCTCGGCACCGGCGCCCACGTGGTCCGGGAGAACGGCGGCAACGACGCCCTGGTGGTCGACGACGACGTCGACCCCGTCTGGGCCGCCGGGCAGGCCGCCCTCGGCGCGTTCGCGAACTCGGGCCAGATCTGCGTGGCGGTCGAGCGGATCTACGTCCACCGCGGCGTCGCCGAGCCGTTCCTCGAGGCGCTCGCCGAGGAGGCGCGCCGGCGCAACACCGACGGCACGCTCGCGCCGCTGGTCGACGAGCGGCTGCGCGAGGAGGTCCACCGCCAGGTCGCCGAGAGCGTCGCCCAGGGGGCGGTCGTGCTCGAGGGCGCCCAGGTCCCGGAGGGCCCCGGCGCGTTCTACCCGGCCACCGTGCTGCGCGGGTGCACCCCCGCGATGGCCGTGATGACCGAGGAGACGTTCGGGCCCGTGGCGCCGGTCCAGGTCGTCGACAGCTTCGACGAGGGGCTCCGGCTGGCCGCCGCCGACCGCTACGGGCTGGCCGCCACCGTGCTCACCGGCCGGATCGCCCACGCCCAGCGCGCCGTGGCCGAGCTGCCCGTGGGCACGCTCAAGGTCAACAACGTCTTCGGCGGCGCCCCGGGCGGTGCGGCGCAGCCGCGGCGGGCGTCCGGCGCGGGCTTCGGCTACGGCCCCGAGCTCCTCGACGAGATGACCCAGGTGAAGGTCGTGCACCTGGAGATGCCGCCCGAGGCCGGCTGAGCACTGGCCGCGGCCCCCGTGGGCCCGGGCCGCGGAACCCGGGTCCTCACCGCCGGCGCCGGGGCTCGAGCAGCCCCCGGACCCGGTCCGAGGGCTGCTCGCCCAGCTCCGCCGCGAGGGCCGAGCGGTACTCCTGGAAAGCCCGCCGGGCCTCGGCCTCGTTGCCGAGAGCGAGGTGGGCGCGGAGCAGCAGGCGCACGGCGCTCTCGCGCAGGGGAGCGGCGTCTCGGACCGTCCGGGCCAGCGCGAGGGCGTGGTGGACCTCCCCGCGGACCAGGCAGAGCTCGGCCCGCTCCTCCACGGCGTTGACGTAGAGCTCCTGCAGCCGGGCCTGCTCCTCGACCACCCAGTCGTCGTACCAGCCCGGCAGCAGCGCCACCCGGGGCCGGTCCAGCACCCAGGCGTCGTCCCGCTCGGCGGACCAGGACGCCACGGGGCGCAGGACCAGTTCGAGCAGACGGTGCAGGTCCACGTCCACCGCCCCGGAGAGCGCGAGGTCGCCGCCGTGGCCCGCGAGGGCCCCCGGCACGCGCCGGGACAGGGTGAAGACGGCCGCGCGCAGACTGCCGAGCGCGTGGTCCTCCGGGCACTCCGGCCACAGCAGGCCGGCGAGGTAGTGCCGGGACCGGGGGCCGTGGACCGCCAGCGCCGCCAGGAGCCGCTGCTGCCGCGCCCCGGTGTGCACCGGGGCGCCCTGCACGGCGAGGTCCCAGCTCCCCAGCAGGCGCAGCGTGATCGGCCTCCGCTCGCCCATGATCCCGCTCCCCCCGGCTGACCAGGCACAACGTCCGCGCCCGGGTTCCACCGCCATGCTCTGCCGCGGGGTGGGGGAAGTCAACGGGATGTCGTGCCCCGCCGCGAGTGCGTCCGCGCCGGGTCCCTGCCGGGTCCCCGCGCGGCGGGGGCCCGGGGCGGAGGCCGGGCGGGCCGCCCCGCCGGGGCTCAGAAGCGGCGGCGGACCCGGATGGTGTTGGCCAGGCGCCGGACCTTGGGCACGTTGGTGGAGAGCACGAGATAGCCGGTGAGCGTGCCCACGGTGGTCGCGCCGCCGGCGATCAGGGGGGTGTGGAACTTCCGCCACCGCTCCGGGTCGGACGCCAGGATGTGGGCCATGCCGTTGATGGACGCGGCGATCACCGCGCCGGCCACCACCTGGTGGCCGATCTTCTCGCCGCGCTTGAGCAGCGGCTCGAACTCGTCGGCGCGCAGGTGGACGTCGAAGCCGCCGCGCTCCAGCACCACGATGAGCCGCCGGAGGTACTCGGGGGCCTCCACGCCCATCTGCACCGCGTCCTGCAGGATGTCGCGCACCCGCTTGGCCAGGATCTCGGGGGAGAGCCGGTGCAGCACGAACCGCTGGGCGTACGGGGCGAGGACCGAGACGAGGTCGAACTCCGGGTCCAGGCCGGTGCCCACGGACTCCGCCGTGACGAGCATCCGCAGGAACAGGGCGGACTCGCGCGGCAGGTGCATCCGGTAGCGGCGCAGCATCCCGATGAGGTCGCCCATCAGGTGGCCCACCCGCACCTCGTGCAGGGGCTTGTTCGCGTAGCGGCGCAGCAGGATCGCCACGTCCCGCTCGAGGTCCTTCTTGTTGACGTCCAGCTCCTGCGAGGTCAGCCCCAGCAGCCCCGCGGCGACCCGCCGCGGGTTCTCCTGCACCACGCCGAGCATCAGGGTCACCAGGTGGTCCCGGAACTCGTCGGTGAGGGTGCCCATCATCCCGAAGTCGATGATCCCGATCCGCCCGCCGGTCTCCACGAAGAGGTTCCCGGGGTGCGGGTCCGCGTGGAAGAAGCCGTGCTCGAAGATCATCCGGCAGATGGCCTCGGTCGAGTCCACGGCCAGCAGGTGCCGGTCGAGCCCGGCGGCCTCGAGGGCGGGGTAGTCGTTGATCTTGATCCCGCGGATCCGCTCCATCGTGAGGATCCGGGAGGTCGAGGCCTCCCAGAAGATCTCCGGGACGTGCACCCGGGGGTCGCCCCTGAAGTTCTCGGCCATCCGCTGGGCGTTGCGGGCCTCCGTGAGGTAGTCCAGCTCGTCCCGCAGGGACTGGGCGAACTCGTCCGCCAGACCCACGAGGTCGAAGTGCTGCACCGCCGGCCAGTAGGTGGACAGCAGCTTGGCCAGCTCCGCGAGGATCTCGAGGTCGCGGTTGACCTCCTCGACGACGCCGGGGCGGCGCACCTTCACGACGACGTCCACCCCCTTGTAGACGGCCGCGTGCGCCTGGCCGATCGAGCCCGTGGCGAGCGGCACGGGGTCGATCTCGGCGAGGATCTCCTCGGCGGCGGAGTCGGGCTCCGACTCGATCATCGCCCGGATCCGCTCCGGCGGCACCGGGGGCGTGCTGTCCTGCAGCCGGGTCAGCTCCTGCACGTACCGCGGCGGCAGCAGGTCCGGCCGGGTCGAGACCACCTGGCCGAGCTTCACGAACGTGGGACCGAGCTCCTCGAGGGCCTGCCGCAGGTGGACCGGCTGGCTGTAGAGCTTGTCGGGGTCGATGAGCCGGACCCGGGCCAGCGGTGCGCGCCACTCCTCCTTGATCCCGCCGAGGGCGAAGCCGAAGCCGTGCTTCGAGAGGACCTCGAGGATCTGGAGGAAGCGTTCCCGGCGGCTGATCATCGGCGGGCCGCTCCGGTGCTCATCCGGGCGAGGTAGAAGGACATGAAGCCGGTCGCGACGGCCACGATGAAGCACAGCGCGCTCACCAGCGGTTCGATGCCGAGGAAGACCACGCCCACCCCGCCCAGCAGCACGGTCATGGCCAGCAGCGTCCACACGGCCACGTGCACCCGGCCGAGCACGCCGGTCCCCGGGCCGGCGGACGAGCGCTGAGCGGACACGTCGTCGTCGTGCCCGGCGCGCTCCGCGCCCCCGGACCCCGCCGCGGAGACGGCCAGGCCCTTGCGCCACTTCTTCGCGTTGCGCGAGCGGTCGGCCTCGGCCGGGACGTAGGCGTCCGGGACGGGGAAGCTGCCGCCGGGCGGCAGGAGCTCGGGGACGTCGTTGGGCAGCTGCTCGAACCACTCCGCGGGAATGTCCTCCGGACGCGCGGCCTGGAGGGTCATCGAGACCTCGAAGGCCGAGCCGCGGATGGTGCCCCACACCGCGGTGAGCTTCTCCTGCTGGAAGGCGTGGTCGATGATCGGGATGAACTGCTGGGACATCTGGGTGGAGAGCCGGCCCACCTGGCGGCGCTCGTAGAGCACGTCGACGATGTCCAGGGTCTGCCCGTGGTGGTTGCGGACCTTGTTCGTCTCCAGGGTCAGCATCACGCGGCCCTCCCCGGACGGGGGGATGACGCTGTGCAGGTACTCGGCGAACTCCTGCTCGTCCAGGACCTTGATCGACGGGCCCTGCGGCAGCACCGCGGCCTGCGCCGGGGGCGTGTTGAGCGGGAACAGCAGGTCCGGGGCCGCGATCGACAGCCGCGCCGCGGCGTCGACCTCCGCCTGCCCGTCCTGGCGCAGGACCGTGGCCTCCAGCTTCAGCGGCGCCACCGGCGTGTAGCCGGACGCGATGACCCGCGCGAGGTAGGGCCAGTACCGCTGCGCGTCCTGCTGGGCGAGGTGGCCGATCTTGTTGGGCCCGATCCGCACCGAGACGGTGTGGGGGTCGAAGGGGTTGTCCGGCTCCGGGACCAGCGCCGCGTTGCCCGTCCAGGTGCGCAGCTTGCCGAAGGACAGACCGCCGAACACCCGCATGATCTCGGTGTCGTAGAAGTTCTCCGTGACGATCTCCAGAGAGCCGCGGTCGTTGAGCGCGTAGTCGGTCATGGTCTCCCTCGATGGAGCTGGGGCATCAAGTCGTCAATAGCTTCTCACGATTCCCGTGACGCCCGGTCCACCGCCGGGCCCGTACGGTGTCCGCGCTGACTGGTGCAATGATGGCCGATCAGGACACCGGGCGGGCCCCGGTGACCGCCCGGGACGAGAGCCGGACCGGGACCCCCGAAGGAGGCGCGCGGATGCCCCAGGGCCAGGACCTCCCGCCCGAGCCGGACCGCCCGGCGGTGGACGTCGACGTGCTGCGCACGCTCTTCCTCAGCCCCGGCGACTGGATCCACCGGCGCGTGGAGTCCGTGCTGATGAGCCCCGACGGGGTCACCCGCCGGAAGGTCTCCCTCGACGTCGACCTCGCCGTGCGCGCCCCGTGGCCGGCCGACGGCGCCGGCCGGCTGCTGGTGCCCGTGACCATCCAGGCCAAGCAGCCCCTGCGCAACTTCGACGCCGTCTGCCAGGGCGACCCCGTCCCGGTCCTCAGCACCGAGGACAACGGGGCGCTCGCCGAGCTGCTGCTGCGCGGACTGATCCCGGAGCAGCTGCCGCTGGCCGAGGCGGCCGTCCTGGCGGACGACCACGTCCCGGCGATCGTGCACGCCCCCGAGCTGCTCGTGGAGGACGCCCTCGACGGGTTCTGGGCCTACTGCGAGCACCTGCGCGCCGTCGTCCAGGAGCTCGTCGACCGGGGGCGGCTGCCGGCGGAGGACGCCGAGCACTGGGAGGCCGACCTCGCCCTGTTCACCACCGTGGCCGACCAGCTGGCCCGCGGCTTCCTGCTGACCTTCGCGCTGCCCGCCGAGTTCGCGGGGCGCCGGCTCGTGCTCAAGTACTCGATGGACGAGCAGTACGCCGCCGGCCGGAGACCGCGCGCCCGGGACCGGCTGCGGCACTGCTGGATGCCCTGGGTGGGTCGGGTCGGCCTGCACGACCTCGCGTCCTGCCGCAGCTTCCACCTGGAGCTGACGGTGCCCCCGGAGGTCCGGCTGCACGAGTTCACGGTCCTCTCGCACGAGGGCGGGCGCCCCGGCGGGCCGGGCGGCTCGCACCGGGCGGTGGACCGGGTGCTCGCCGAGGACCGCGCCGTGCGGCGGTGGCCCGGGGCGGTGCGCGGCCACCTGGCGCTGCGGCCCACGTCCCGGTTCGACGACGCCTTCTGCGAGATGGTGATCCTGCCGGCCCGGCAGGGGATCACGGCGTTCGCCTCCGTGGCGGTCAGCCTCATCACCGCGGTCCTGCTGCTCGTGGGGCTCGTCGCCACCGTGCGGGAGCACGTCCTGGGGCCGGGCTGGCAGGTGCCCTCCGCGGCGGCCTCGATCGTGATGTCCGTGGTGGCGGTGCTGCTGTCCTGGATCAACCGGCAGCCCGAGCACGACATCTCCGTGCGCGTGATGCGCCCCCTGCGCTACGCGCTGAACCTGGAGGCGCTGGTCATGCTGATGCTCGCCGGCGCGGCCTCCGTCCCCTTCACCCCGGTGGCGGCCGCGGCGTACTGGTCGGTGCTCGTGCTGCTGCACGTGCTGTCCCTCGTGCTCGTGGCGCGCACCTGGTGGGTGCGGCGGTCCGTGGACCGGGGCTGGTTCACGTCCCGGGCGCGGCGGCACGGCCGATGACCGGCGGCGCTCTGTTCAGTGGGGCGGCGGCCTCCTACACTGGAGGTGTCACGGAAAGGATCCACCATGGCCTATGACGCCCGGACCGGTCCGCAGGCGCCCCAGCCGCGCCGCGAGCACCGCAACGACTCCAAGGTGAACCTGCTGCAGCTGGGCAACTCGTCGATGTCGCTCGGCCAGAGCCTCGACCGGCGGGTCTTCAAGTCCAACGAGGACGCCCAGCGCGCCGTCGACCGCGTGCTGCGCCGCTCGGGGCGCCCCGCCACCTGAGCCCGCGCCGCCCGGAACCGCCGGGTCCCCCGGACCGTCGCAGTCCCCCCGGTGCGCACCGGGGGGACTGCTGTTGCCCGGAGGACCCGGGGCCGGCCTCGGCGTGCGGGGGTCAGGGGCGCGCCGCCGCCTGCGCCCGCAGCGCCCGCAGCAGGTGGTCCCGCTCCTCGACCAGGATCCGGCGCAGGGCGGCGGGCGCCCCGGCGTGGTTGCTCAGCCACAGCTCCGTGCGGGCGAGCACCGGGTGGTGCTCGGGGTCGTGCCCCGGCTCGAGATCGGCGCCGGCGGGGTAGAGCCCCTGCACGATGCGGGTGGCCATCCCGATGGACCGGCGCGCCCACACCTCCTCCAGCATGGCGAAGTACCGCTCCCGGTACGGCTCCACCAGCTCCGCCGGGCCCAGCTGGAAGCCGGCGACCGTGGCGCTCAGCAGGTCGTTGGACAGCTCGTCACCGGTGATCGCGTCCCAGGCCTCCGCCTTGGCCCGGGGGAGCGGGCGGGCGGCGCGGGCCCGGGCCCAGCCGACCTGCCCGGTGCGGGTCCGGTCGGCGGCGCGCTCCCGTTCCAGGGCGGCGTCCAGGACGGGGTCCTCGCCGTGGCCGGTGGCCGCGAGCGCCGTCCACAGCGCCCAGCGCAGGTCCGAGCCCAGCCGCAGCCCGGGCAGCGCGTCCCGCCCGCCCAGGAGGTCGCGCAACCATCCGGCGTGGCTGCCGTCGCGCCGGGCCGTGCGGGCGGTGAGCCGGGCGAGGGCCAGCTGCCGGTCGCTGCCCGGATCCGCCCGGCGCAGCTCCCGGACGGCGGCGTCGAGCAGCCGGCCCCGAAGCCGGGCCCGCCGGGCGGTCGGGGTGAAGCGCTCGACGGCCTCCACGGCGTGGTCCACGGCGGTGGAGAACATTCCGGTCTGCGGCTCGGCGAAGCCGTGGTCCAGGACGGCGCCCACCCAGTCCCCGGGGTCGAGCTCGGCGTCCCGGGTGGCGTTCCACAGCCCCGACCACAGCTGGGCGCGGGCCATGTCGTCCTCCACGGAGGACAGGGAGCTCAGGGCCGTGGTGAGCGAGAGCGGGTCCAGGCGGGTCTTGGCGTAGGTGAGGTCCTCGTCGTTGACCACCAGCAGCGGCGCGGTCGAGCCCACGAGCTCGGGGACCTCCACGGAGGACTCGGCGGGCAGGTCCACGCTGACCGTGCCGGTGCGCACCAGGACGTCCCCGGGACCGCGCTCGTAGCCGCCGAGCAGCAGCCGGTGCGGGCGCAGCACCCCGGCGCCGGGGTCCTGGAGCAGCGCCGCGAAGGTGACGGTGCCGTCGTCGTCCCGGGCGAGGTCCAGGGCCAGCGAGGTGACGCCGGAGGTGCCCAGCCAGGACTCCGCCCAGCCGCGCACGTCCCGCCCGGAGGCCTCCTCGAGCACGGCCAGGAAGTCCTCCAGGGTGGTGGACCCGTAGGCGTGGCGGCGGAAGTAGGCGCGGCACGCGTCGACGAACGAGCCGTAGCCCACGAACGCCACGAGCTGCTTGAGCACCGCGGCGCCCTTGGCGTAGGTGATGCCGTCGAAGTTCTGCCGGGCGGCCTCGAGGTCGTGGATGTCGGCGACCACCGGGTGCGTGGTGGGCAGCTGGTCCTGCCGGTAGGCCCAGGCCTTCCGGCGGTCCGCGAACGCGATCCACGCCTCCTCGAAATCCGTGGCCTGCACCGACGCGTGCGCCCCCATGAACTCGGCGAAGGACTCCTTGAGCCACAGGTCGTCCCACCACGTCATCGTGACGAGGTCCCCGAACCACATGTGGGACATCTCGTGCATGAGGGTGTTCGCCCGCCCCTGGTACTGGGCGCGGGTGGCCCCGTCCGGGAACAGGTACTCCTCGGTGAAGGTCACCAGCCCGGGGTTCTCCATGGCACCCAGGTTGTACTCGGGCACGAACGCCTGCTCGTACTTCCCGAACGGGTACGGGTAGCCGAACAGCTCGGTGAAGAACGTCAGTCCCTGCCGGGTGAGGTCGAACAGCTCGCGGGCGCCGGTGGCCGCGTCGAGGTGCTCGGCCAGCGAGGCGCGGCAGTACAGGGCCAGCGGCACGGACATGCGGCTGCCGTCCTCGAAGGAGTGCCGCCACTCGCCCGCCACCCGGTGGTACGGGCCCGCCAGCACCGTGGTGATGTACGTGGAGATCCGCTCCGTGGGGGCGAACTCGTGGCGCACCGCCCCGGGCCGCTCGGCCTCCGGAGCGGGGGACGCCGCCATGCGCACCCCGTTGGAGGAGACCTGCCAGCCGTCCGGGGCCAGGACCGTGAACCGGAAGGACGCCTTGAGGTCCGGCTGCTCGAAGTTCGCGAAGACCCGGCGGGCGTCCGCCGGCTCGTACTGGGTGTACAGGTAGACCCGGCCGTCGGCCGGGTCCACGAACCGGTGCATCCCCTCCCCGGAGCGGGAGTACAGCCCCCGCCCGGCCACCGTGACCTCGTTGGCCGCCTCGAGGGACGGCAGCCGGATCCGGGCGCCCTCCACGACGTCGTCCGGGTCCAGCTCCCGGCCGTTGACCGTCACCGACTCCACGGAGCGGCCGATGAAGTCCAGGAACGTCTGGGCGCCCTCCTCCGCGGCGAAGCGCACCGTGGTCACGGACCGGAACGAGTCCGCCTCCGGGTCCGGCGCGGTGGACAGGTCCAGCAGGACGTCGTAGCTCTCCACGGCGACGAGCTCGGAACGGTCGGCGGTCTCGCGGCGGGTCAGGTTGTCGTTGCGCACCGTGCCATTGAACCACCCGGGCCGGTCCGCCCGCCGGGCCCTGCCGTGCCGGGCCGCGGACAATCCGGGTCTGGACGGCCGGGCCCCGGGCGGCCGTAGGCTGGGTCGCAACCCCGCCCGCCCGCACCAGGAGGACACCATGGCCGACCAGGACCGCCGGACGGTGATCGCCGGCGCGCTGCTGGGGGCGGGCATCGCCGCCTCCGTGGTGGACCTCGCCGTCTTCCACCTGTTCCTGCACTGGCACCACTTCTACGACCTCTCCACCACCGGTGTCGCCCTCGCCTCGGACGGGCTCTTCCACGCCTTCGGCTGGTTCGTCACCGTGGGCTCCCTCTTCCTGCTGGCCGACATCCGCCGCCGCGGCGCCATGTCCTGGGGCCGCTGGACCGGGGGGCTGCTCGCGGGCCTCGGCGCGTTCCAGCTCGTCGACGGCGTGGTCCTGCACAAGGTGCTCAGGATCCACCAGATCCGCTACGACGTGGACCTGCTGGTCTACGACGCCACCTGGATCGGCACGGCCGTGCTCGCGCTCGCCGCGGGACTCCTGCTCCTGCGCCGGACCCGACCGCACCGGACCGACCGCCCGCGCCGATGACGCACGACCACGGGACCACCGGCTGGGCGCTCTTCGACGCGACCGTGCTCGCCCTGCTCGTCCTGGCCGCCGCCGGCTGGGCCGCGGGGCTGTGGGCGGCACGGCACCGCGACCCGTGGCCGGCGCACCGCACGGTGCTGTGGTTCGCGGGACTGCTGTGCGCCGGCACGGCGCTGGTCGGGCCCCTGGCCGGGGCCGCCCGCGCCGGCTTCACCGCCCACATGGCGGGACACCTGCTGCTGGGGATGGCCGCCCCGCTGCTGCTGGTGCTCGCCGCCCCCGTGACCCTGGCGCTGCGCGCGCTGCCCGTGGCCCGGGCCCGCGCCCTGTCCCGTCTCCTGCGCACGCCGCCCGTCCGGGCGGTGACCCGTCCGGTGGTGGCCGGGACGCTCAACGCGGGCGGCCTGTGGGTGCTCTACACCACCGGGCTGTACGGCACGATGCACGCCTCCGTGGCCGTGCACGCGGCGGTGCACCTCCACGTCCTCCTCGCGGGCTGCGTCTTCACCGCCGCCGTGGTCGGGGTGGACCCGGACCCGCACCGGGGCTCCTTCCGCGTGCGGGCGGCGGTGCTGGTCGGCTTCGTGGCGGTCCACTCGGCGCTCGCCAAGCACCTGTACGGGCACCCACCGGACGGGGTCGGGGCGTCGGACGCCCGCACGGGGGCGCAGCTCATGTACTACGGCGGGGACGTGGTGGACGTGGCCCTGATCGTCGTGCTCTTCGCCCAGTGGTACGCCGCCGGGCGGCCCCGCGTCCGGGCGGCCCGGTCCGCCGCCTGAGAAGCGCTCACGCCCCGGGGGCCGCGTCCCGGCGGGCCTCGAACTCCGCCACGAGCTCCTCGTGGCGGTCCTGGGTGACGGGGTGGGGGCCGTCGGTGTTGAGCAGGTACTCGTGCTCGAGCTGGCAGACCACCCGGCTGTGCAGGACCTGCAGCTCCACGAGGGGGAGCGCGGAGAGCTCCGCGGGGAAGTCGCAGTCCGGGCTCAGGCACGTGCCGCAGTCCCGGGTGCCCCCGGCGCCGGTGCCGGCCGGTGACGTGGCGACGTCGACGCCGCTCACGCCGCCACCCCGCCCGGCTCGGCGCCGTTCCAGCGCGCGGGTGCCGGCGCGGGCGCACCGGCCGTGGGGCGGGCCGCCTCGGCGAGGCCGAACGGCGCGGGCCGGGTGAGCACCCGGACGGCGCCACCGGACTCCGGGAGGGGGTCGTGGTCGAGGGACCACCGCAGCAGGTCCAGACCGCCCGGGTCCACGTGCTGGGCGCCCGTGAGGTCCACGACGACGGCCGCACCGGGCACCAGGGTGCGGGCGCGGGCCACGAGGGGGGTGAGGACGCGGTGGTTGCGCTCGGTGAGATCGCCGGTGACCACCAGGTGCACGCACCGGGTGTCCAGCTCGATCTGCACGACGACGGACAGGGAGTGGTCCATGGAGGGGTCCTTCCACGACAGGACGTCACGGCCGGCTGCTCGACCCGTGCCATCGAGCCTAGACGCCCGTGACGTGGGTCACCAGTTGCTGTGCCGACTCGTTACCGTAGGTGACAGTGCCCACAGTCCGCCCGCGGGGTGGCTCCCGGCCCCGGTCCGGCCGGTAGCGTCGACGCCATGCGCACACTCGTGGTCGGTTGGTCCAGCGTCCTGCACGGCGAGGCGACGGCTGGTGACGTCCTCGCCATGGACGCCGTCGCCGACGCCCTCGGCACGGCGGGCGTCCCGCACGACGTCGCCTGGAGCGCGGTCATGTGCCCGCCCGGCGGGCTGCGGCTGGACGACGTCGAGCCCGTGCGCTACACCCACCTGCTGTTCGTGTGCGGGCCCGCGACGGGACGGTCGATCGCCGAGCTGCACGAGCAGTTCGCGCACTGCCGCCGGATCGCGGTCGGGGTCAGCGTGCTGGACCCCGAGGACCCGGTGACCGCCGGGTTCCACCGCGTGATCGCGCGCGACCGCCCCGGTGCCGGTGCCCGCCGGGACCTCGCCGCGCGGGCCGTGCCCCAGCTCGTGCCCGTCCTGGGCGTCTACCTCACCGGCGGGCAGCACGAGTACGGTCCCCGCCGCCGGCACGACGCCGTCCGGTCCGGGCTGGAGCAGTGGCTGGGCCGGCTCGACGCCGCCCGGCTGCCACTGGACACCCGCCTGGACCCGCGGGACTGGCGGCTGCCCGCCACCGCGGCCCAGACCGGGTCGGTCATCGCCCGCCCCGACACCGTGGTGAGCATGCGCATGCACGGCCTGGTCCTGGCGCTGCGGGCCGGGGTTCCCGTGCTCGCCGTCGACCCCGTCGCGGGCGGCGGGAAGGTCACGGCCCAGGCGCGGGCCTGGGACTGGCCGGCCGTGGTCGGCGCGGACGAGCTCGACCCCGGCCGGCTCGACGAGCAGCTGCGCTGGTGCCTGTCCCCGGCCGGGCGTGCGGCGGCCGAGGAGAGGGCGGCGATGGTCCCGAGCGGCTTCGAGCAGCTCGACGAGCTCGTCGGGGACCTCCTCGGGGACCTGTCCGGCGAGCCGGGCCGCGACGCCGACGGCGAGTTCGACCGGGAGCTCGGCCCGGAGCTGCTCGAGGCGGCGGAGACCCGGCCCCACCGGGGCTGACACGGCCCCTAGATCAGCCGCCTGATCATTCTGTGCCATACTCCGAACCATGAACTACCTGGGCATCAACGCGATTTTTCATGACCCCGCGGCGGCTCTCGTCGTGGACGGCAGAGTGGTGGCGGCGGCGGAGGAGGAGCGCTTCTCCCGCCGCAAGCACGGCAAGCGGCCCGTGCCGTTCTCGGCGTGGGAGCTGCCCGAGCAGGCCATGCGCTGGTGCCTCGCCGAGGCCGGGCTGACTCCCGCGGACCTGGACGCCGTCGGCTACTCCTTCGACCCCGCCATCGCCGCCGAGATGCCGGACGACCCGTACGACCCCGTGCGCGTGGACTACGCCCGGCGCGCCGCCGGGTTCCTCGCCGAGGCGCTGCCGGGCCTGGACCGCGACAAGGTCCGGTTCGTGGAGCACCACGTGGCCCACGCCGCCTCCGCCGGGCTCGCCGCCCCCACGCGCACGAGCAGCGTCCTGGTGGTCGACGGCCGCGGCGAGGCGCACTCGCACCTGGCCGGCCGCTACCGGGACGGGGAGCTGGAGATCCTGCACCGCCAGGCCCTGCCCGAGTCCCTCGGCCTGCTCTACGAGTCCCTCACCGACCACCTGGGCTTCCTGCGCTCGAGCGACGAGTTCAAGGTCATGGCGCTCGCCTCCTACGGAGAGCCCCGCTTCCTGCCCGAGCTGCGCGAGATCGTCCGTGCCACGGGCGACGGCGGCTTCCGTGCCCAGGCCCCCGACTGGACCCGCTTCGCGCCCCGCCGGATCGACGACGGCACCTGGGGCGGCGACCACGCCGATCTCGCCGCCTCGGTCCAGGCCGTGGTCGAGGAGGTCCTGGTGGACCTGGCCACCTGGCTGCACGAGCAGACCGGGGACACGGTGCTCACCATGGCCGGCGGCACAGCCCTGAACTGCGTGGCCAATTCCCGGATCTGGCGCGAGACGCCCTTCGAGGAGGTCTGGGTCCAGCCCGCCTCCGGGGACTCCGGGACCGCCCTCGGCGCCGCCCTGCACCTGGCCCAGGAGGCCGGGGACCTCGGCGCGCCCCAGCCCACCGCGGCCCTCGGGCGCAGCTGGTCCGGCGAGGAGCTGGCGCAGTGGCTGAGCACCGCGCAGGTGCCCTTCACCACCCCGGAGGACCTCGCTGGCGAGGTCGCCGACATCCTCGCCGGCAACGGCGTGATCGCCTGGTTCGAGGGCCGCAGCGAGTTCGGGCCCCGGGCGCTGGGCCGCCGGTCCCTCCTGGCGAACCCGATCCACCCCGACAACCTCGAACGGCTCAACGACGTCAAGGGCCGCGAGCAGTTCCGGCCGGTGGCGCCCATGGTCCTCGAGGAGCGCGCCGCGGAGATCTTCGGCGGCGGGCCGCTGCCCAGCCCCTTCATGCTCTTCGTGCACGACGTGGCCCCCGAGTGGCGCGAGCGGATCCCCACGGTCACCCACGTGGACGGCACCGCCCGGATCCAGACGGTCACCGACGAGGACAACGCCGGGATCGCCGCGCTGCTGCGGGCCTTCGACGAGCGCACGGGCGTGCCCGTCGTCGTCAACACCTCGCTCAACACCGCCGGCCGGCCCATGGTCGACGACCCGCGCGACGCCCTCGAGCTCTTCGGCTCCGCCCCGGTGGCCGCGCTTGTGCTCGGCCCGCACCTGGTCCGCCGCGCCGCCTTCTTCGAGGGGGCCGAGTGACGGCCGCGCCCACGACCTACGCCGTGGTCGTCCCCTCGATGGGACGGCCGAGCCTGCAGTGGCTGCTGGACACCCTCGCCGCCCAGGACGTCGACGCGGACCACCCGGGACCGCTCGAGGTCGTGGTGGTGGACGACCGGCCCGGCGACGTGGAGCCGCTGCGGCCCAGCGTGCCCGGCACCGTGGCCTGGACCGTGCGCACCGTCCGCGGCTACGGGCGGGGCCCGGCCGCCGCGCGCAACCGCGGCTGGCGGGTCGCCCGCCGCTCGGGGGCGCAGTGGGTCGCCTTCCTCGACGACGACGTGGAGCTGCCGGCCGGCTGGGCGCAGCGTCTGGCCGAGGACCTCGCCGCGTGCGGCCCGGAGGTCGGCGCGACCCAGGGCCGGATCGACGTCCCCCTCCCGGGCTCCCGCCGGCCCACCGACTGGGAGCGCAACACCGCGTCCCTGCAGGACGCGGACTGGGCGACCGCGGACATGGCCTACCGCACGGCCGCGCTCGAGGCCGTCTCCGGCTTCGACGAGCGCTTCCCCCGGGCCTACCGGGAGGACGCCGACCTCGCGCTGCGCGTGCGCCGGGCCGGGTGGCAGCTGGTGCGCGGGCAGCGCCGGATCACCCACCCCGTGCGTCCCGCCGACGACCTCGTGAGCCTGCGCGTGCAGGCCGGCAACGCCGACGACGCCCTGATGCGCCGGCTGCACGGGCCCGACTGGCGCCGTGCGGCCGAGGCTCCCCCCGGGGGCTTCCGCTGGCACGCCGCGACGGTCGCCGCCCTGGGCGCCACGGGCGCGGGCGCCGGCGCGGCGCTCACCGCCACCGCCCTGGGACACCGGCCCGCCCGGCGCTCCGCCCTGGCCGCGGCCGGCGCCGGCGCCGCGGCGTGGGGCTGGCTGACCGGCCGGTTCGTGCTGCTGCGCACGGTCCCGGGGCCACGTCCCGGCGACCCCGAGTTCCTGCCCGAGCTCAGCCGCATGGTCCGCACCAGCGTCACGATCCCCGTGGCCGCCGTGCGGCACAAGGCGCGTGGCTGGTGGCGGCACCGGGGGACCGGGCCCTGGCCCGTCCCGGTGCGCGCCGTGCTCTTCGACCGGGACGGCACCCTGGTCCACGACGTGCCCTACAACGGCGACCCGGACGCGGTCGAGCTGGTCCCCGGGGCCCGGGAGGCGGTCGACGCCGTGCGCGCGGCCGGGCTGCGGGTGGGCGTGGTGTCCAACCAGTCCGGCATCGGCCGCGGCCTGCTGACCCGCGAGCAGGTCGACGCCGTCAACGCCCGCGTGGCCGAGCTGCTCGGCCCCTTCGACACCTGGCAGCTGTGCCCGCACGCCCCCGAGCAGGACTGCACGTGCCGCAAGCCCCGGCCCGGCATGGTGCTGGCCGCGGCCGCGGAGCTGGGGGTGGACCCCTCCGAGTGCGTGCTCGTCGGCGACATCGGCGCGGACGTGGAGGCCGCCCAGGCCGCCGGCGCGCGCAGCGTCCTGGTCCCCACGCCGGTGACCCGCGAGGAGGAGGTAGCGGCCGCCCCGGTGGTCGCCCGGACCCTGCGCGAGGCCGTCGCCGCCGTCCTGGCCCCCGCGGCGGACGGGGGGACGGCCGCCCGGCCCGACGCCCGCCCGGTCTCGGCCGGGGCCCGGGGCTGATCGTGGGCCGCACCCTCGCCGTCCGCCTCGACTCGGACGGGGACGTCCTGCTGACCGGGCCCGCGGTGCGGGCCCTGGCCCGGCTGGGGAACCCGGTGGACCTGCTGGCCTCCCCGTCCGGTGCCGCGGCCGCCCGCCTGCTGCCGGACGTGGACGCGGTCCTCGAGTACTCGGCGCCGTGGTCGGGCTTCCGGCCCCCGCCCGTGGACCGGGAGACGACCGAGGACCTGGTGGACGCCCTCGCCGCCCGCGGCTACGACCTCGGCGTGGTGTTCACGTCCTTCCACCAGAGCCCCCTGCCCATGGCGCTGCTGGCCCGGCTCGCCGGGATCGACCGCGTGGTCGCCACGAGCGAGGACTACCCCGGGTCGCTGCTGGACGTCCGGCACCGCCGCGCGGACCCGCCCGGCGGGGGCCACGAGGTCGAGGCGGCGTGTGCGCTCGCCGTCGCGGCGGGCGCCCCCGAGCCCGCCGCCGCCGACCTGCGCCTGGCCGTGCGCCGCCCGCTCCCGCAGCTCCCGGCCGAGGTGTCGGCGCTGCCGGACGGGTTCGTGGCGCTGCACCCCGGCGCCTCGGTCCCGTCCCGCGGGCTCACCGCCGAGCACGCCGGGGCCCTCGCGGCGGGACTCGCCGCGGCCGGGCGCCCGGTCGTCCTCACCGGCGGGCCGGGGGAGCGGGAGCTCACCGCGGCCGCCCGCGCCGCGGCCCGGGAGGCCGCCCCGGACGGCACGGTGCTGGACCTCGCCGGCCGGACCGACCTGCCCGGCCTGGCCGCCGTGCTGGACGCCGCCGCGTGCGTCGTCGTCGGCAACACCGGACCCGCGCACCTGGCCGCGGCCGTGGGCACCCCGGTGGTCTCCCTCTTCTCCCCGGTCGTGCCGCCCGAGCGATGGGCGCCCTGGGGCGTGCCCGTCGTGCTGCTCGGGGACCAGGGCGCGGACTGCCGCGGCTCCCGCGCCCGCGACTGCCCCGTGCCCGGCCACCCGTGCCTGTCCTCCGTGTCCCCGGCGGCCGTGCTCGCGGCCGTCGAGGAGCTCGTGCACGGCGCTCCCGGGGCCCTCGCCACTGTTCCCGAACCGGAAGGAGGACGCGGGTGCGCATCCTGACCTGGCACGTCCACGGATCGTGGACGACATCGTTCGTGCACGGTCCCCACACCTATCTGCTGCCCGTCGTCGCCGACCGCGGCCCCGACGGCCGCGGCCGGGCCGAGACCTGGGACTGGCCGGCGGCCGCCGTCGAGTGCACGCCCGAGGAGCTGGCCGGCACCGCGTTCGACGTCGTCCTGCTGCAGCGGCCCCACGAGCTGGAGCTGCTCGAGCGGTGGACCGGGCGCCGGGCGGGGAGCGACGTCCCGGCGGTCTACGTGGAGCACGACACCCCGCGCGGGCCCGCCGTGGCCACCCGCCACCCCCTGGCCGGGCGCTCCGACATCCCCGTGGTCCACGTGACGCACTTCAACCGGATGATGTGGGACAACGGGGACGCGCCCACCGAGGTCGTGGAGCACGGCGTCCTGGACCCCGGACCGCTCTACACGGGACGCACGGCCAGCCTGGCCGCCGTGGTCAACGAGCCCGTCCGGCGCGGGCGGATCGCGGGCACCGACCTGCTGACCGCGCTGGCCCGCGAGCTGCCGGTGGACGTGTACGGCATGGGGATGGACCAGCTCGCCGAGCACGCGCCCCACATGGCCGGGCGGCTGCACGAGAACTATCCTCAGGAGAAGCTGCACGCGGCGCTCGGCGAGCACCGGGCCTACTACCACCCCTACCGGTGGACGAGCCTGGGCCTGGCGCTGCTGGAGGCGATGACCATCGGGATGCCGGTGCTCGGGCTCTCGACCACCGAGGCGCCCCGGGCGGTCCCGCCCGGGGCGGGGCTGCTCTCCAACGACCCGGAGGCCCTCGCCGCCCGCGCCCGGCACTGGCTGGACGATCCCGGTGCGGCGGCCGCCGCGGGCGCCGCCGCCCGCGAGCACGCCCTGGAACACTACGGCGCGGACCGCTTCCTCGCGGAGTGGGACCGCATCCTGGAGAAAGTGACAGCATGAGAATCGCAATGGTCTCCGAGCACGCCAGCCCGCTGGCCGCGCTCGGCGGGGTCGACGCCGGGGGGCAGAACGTCTACGTGGCCGCCCTCGCGGCGGGTCTCGCCCGGCTGGGCCACGACGTCGTCGTGTACACCCGCCGCGACGACGCCCGGCTGCCCGACGTGGTCGAGCTCGCCCCCGGGGCGCACGTGGTCCACGTCCCGGCGGGGCCCCCGAGCCTCCTGCCCAAGGACGACCTCGCGCCGTACATGGACGAGTTCGGACGCTGGCTCGCCCGCGACTGGGCCCACCGCGGGGTCCCCGACCTCGTGCACGCCCACTTCTGGATGTCCGGGATCGCGGCCCGCCGCGCCGCGGAGACGATGCAGATCCCGGTGGTGCAGACCTTCCACGCGCTCGGGGCCGTCAAGCGCCGCCACCAGGGGTCGGCCGACACCAGCCCCACCGGCCGGCTCGCGGCCGAGAACGAGCTCGTCGCCGCGGCGGACCTCGTCCTGGCCACCTGCCGGGACGAACGGGCCGAGCTCCTGGCCCTCGGCGGGGACCCCTCCCGGATCGACGTGGTGCCGTGCGGCGTGGACCTCGACGCCTTCGTCCCCGCGCCGCCGCCCGCCGGTGACCGGCGGCCCCGGATCGTGGCGCTCGGTCGGCTCGTGGAGCGCAAGGGCGTGGACGTCGTCGTGCGCGCCCTCGCCGAGCTGCCGGACGCGGAGCTCGTCGTGGCCGGCGGCCCCGCCCGCGCCGAGCTGGACCGGGACCCCGAGGCCCTGCGGCTGCGGGCCCTGGCCCGGGAGCTCGGCGTGGCCGAGCGCGTGGAGCTGCTCGGCCGCGTGGACCACGACGACGCCGCCGCGCTGCTCGCCACCGCGGACGTCGTGGCCTGCACCCCCTGGTACGAGCCGTTCGGCATGGTCCCGCTCGAGGCGATGGCGTGCGCCCGCCCCGTGGTGGGCAGCGCCGTGGGCGGGCTGCTCGACAGCATCGAGGACGGCGTGACCGGCCTGCACGTGCCCCCGCGGGACGTCGCCGGGACCGCGGCCGCCCTGCGCACCCTGCTGGCGGACCCCGAGCTGGCGGCCCGCATGGGGCGCGCCGGGCGGGAGCGCGTGGAGCGGCTCTTCGGCTGGCGGCACGTGGCCCAGGAGACCGAGCGGTCCTACGCCCGCGTCGTCGCCCGGCACCGCCGGGAGCACCCGCCGCTGCTCCGGCAGACCGAGAACTGGCTCGGGGCCCACCTGGACGAGCTGTCGGTGGCCGCGGGCGAGGCCGCCCAGCACGCCGGCGTGGTGGACCGGTGGGGCGCCCGCCTGGCGGGGATGCTCACGCACGGCGGACGCGTGCTCGCCGTGGGCAACGGCGGCAGCGCCGCGGAGGCCCAGCACTTCACCGCCGAGCTCGTCGGCCGCTTCGTCGACGACCGGCGGCCGCTGTCCGCCGTGTGCCTGTCCGCGGAGACCTCGAGCCTGACCGCCATCGTCAACGACTACGGCGCGGAGGAGGTGTTCGCCCGCCAGGTCCAGGCGCACGGGCGGGCAGGCGACGTGCTCGTGGTGCTGTCCACCAGCGGCCGCAGCCCCAACGTCCTGGCGGCGGCCGACCGAGCGCGGGAGCACGGCCTGCACGTCTGGGCGCTCACCGGCCCCGGCCCCAATCCGCTGACCGAGCGGGCGGACGAGTCCCTGACCGTCGACGCGTCCAGCACCTCGGTGATCCAGGAGGTCCACCTCATGCTGCTCCACGCCGTGTGCGCCGCGGTCGACGCGCGCCTCGTCCTGCCTCCTGACGCCGGCCCGGCCGTGCACCGGGCCCCCGGCGCCCGCGCCGACGGGGCGGCCGTCCGGGCGGGGGTCGCATGAGCCCCGTCCGCATCGTCGTGGTCGGCGACGCCCTCCTGGACCGGGACGTCGACGGCACGTCCACGCGCCTGAGCCCCGACGCACCGGTGCCCGTGGTCGACGTCGGCGACGTCTTCGCGAGCCCCGGCGGCGCCGGCCTGGCGGCGCTGCTGTGCGCCCTGCCGCCCGCCGTGGGCCCCGTCCCGGTGGAGGTCACGGTGACCCTGCTGGCACCCGTGGCCGCCGACGCCGCCGGCCACGAGCTCGCCGCCGCCCTCGGGGAGGTGGCCCTCGAGCGCCTCGGCCACGAGGGCGGGACCCGCACCAAGACCCGCATCCGCAGCGCCGGCCAGACGCTGGTGCGCGTGGACGAGGGCGGGCCCGGCACCCCGGTGGGCGTCTCGGCATCGCACGTCTCCGCGGTCCTCGCGGGCGCGGACGCCGTCCTCGTGTCCGACTACGGGGGAGGCGTCACCCGCGACCCCGCCGTGCGCGCCGCCCTCGCGGAGCACGCCCGGACGGGCACGGTCGTCTGGGACCCCCACCCGCGCGGCGGGGAGCCGGTCCCCGGCTGCGCCCTGGTCACCCCCAACGCGGCCGAGGCCGCCGCCGCCCTGGGCGCCCCCGCGTCGACCGGCGCCCGCGAGCTCGCGGGCACCCTGCGCGAGCGGTGGACGGCCCGTGCCGTGGCGGTCACGGCCGGGGCCGAGGGCGCCCACCTCGCGACCGCCACGGGCACCGAGCTGGTGCCGGCCGCTCCCGTGCGCAACACCGACCCGTGCGGGGCGGGGGACCGCTTCGCCTCGACCGCGGCCCTGGCCCTCGGCGCGGGCACGGACGTGACCACGGCCGTGGAGTCCGCCGTCGAGGCGGCCGGGCAGTGGGTCGCCGCCGGCGGCGCCGCCACCTTCCGCACCCGCCGCGCCCAGGGCGTCCAGGGCCGCGCGTGCCTGCACCCCGGTGCCGAGCGGCTGCCCCGGGAGGTCCAGGACCTGCTGGTGGACGTGCGCGCCGCGGGCGGCACGGTCGTGGCCACGGGCGGCTGCTTCGACGTCCTGCACGCCGGCCACATCGCCTCCCTCGACGCCGCGCGCCGGCTCGGCGACGCGCTGGTGGTGCTGCTGAACTCCGACGACTCCGTGCGCCGGCTCAAGGGCCCGGGCCGGCCGGTGGTCGGCCAGGAGGACCGTGCCCGCGTGCTGGCCGCCCTCCGCAGCGTCGACGCGGTCGTCGTCTTCGACGAGGACGACCCCCGCGCGGCCCTGTCCGTCCTGCGCCCCGACGTGTGGGTGAAGGGCGGCGACTACACCCCCGAGCAGCTTCCCGAGGCCGTGGACGTGCGCGGCTGGGGCGGGGAGGTCACCGTCCTGCCCTACCTCTCCGGGCGCTCCACCACGGCGATCCTCCAGCGGGCCGGCCGTGAGGGCTGAGCCCCGCGGCCACCGCACCGTGGCCCCGGGCGAGGTCGGGGCGGGCGACGTGCTGGTGCTGCGCGCCCTCGGCCTGGGCGACGGCCTGACCGGCGTGGCGCCCCTGCGCGGGGTCCGGCGCATGCTGCCCCGGCACCGGCTCGTGCTGGCCGCGCCCGAGGGCATCGGCACCTGGCTGGCCGAGCTGGGCGTGGTGGACGCGGTCCTGCCAACGTCCGGGCTCGACCCGCTCCCGCCGCTGTCCGGCGGGCACGTGGCGGTCAACCTGCACGGGCGCGGCCCGCTCAGCCACGAGCTGCTGCTCGCCACCGGCCCGGAGCGGCTCGTCGCCTTCGCCGCCGCCGGGCACACCGGCCCCGCGTGGCGGGCCGACGAGCACGAGGTGCACCGGTGGTGCCGGCTGGTGCGCACGGCGGGGGGACCCTGCGGCCCCGAGGACCTCCTGCTGCGCGAGCACGCTCCGGCGCCCGACGGTGCCCCCGTGGTGATCCACCCGGGGGCCGCCTCCGGCGCCCGCCGCTGGCCCGCGGCCCGCTGGCGGACCGTGGCGGAGGCCCTGGCCGCGGACGGCCACCGGATCGTGGTCACCGGCTCCGCCGCCGAGGCGGAGCTGGCCGCGACCGTCACCGGCGGGCTGCCCGCGGCGGAGAACCGGTGCGGCCGGCTCTCCCTGCCGGAGCTGGCCGCCACGGTGGGGGGCGCCGCCGCGGTGCTCAGCGGCGACACGGGCGTCGCCCACATGGCCACCGCCGTGGCCGTGCGCTCCGTGGTCCTCTTCGGCCCGACGCCGCCGGCCCGGTGGGGCCCCGCGGTGGACCCCGGGCTGCACACCGTGCTGTGGCACGGTGACCCGGCGGCCGCGACGTGGGGCGATCCGCACGCGGACGCCCTGGACGACCGCCTCGCCGCCGTGACGGCCGACGAGGTCCTCGCCGCCGCCCGCGCCCAGCTCGCCCAGGGCGCCGGGGTCCCGGCCCGGCCCTGAGGCCCGCCGCCCACCACCCGGCCCGTTCGTCGAGCCGTTCCCATCCGTCCCGATCCGTCAGGAGCACCGTGAATCCCACAACGAACGCGACCACCGCCGCGAGCGCGATCCGTCCGATCCGCCGGGCCGTGGTGACCGGGGGGACCGGCTTCCTGGGCAGCCACCTGTGCACCGAGCTGCGCCGCCGGGAGGTCGAGGTGGTGTGCCTCGACAACTTCCTCACCGGCTCCGCGGCCAACATCGGCCACCTCGTGGGCGACCCCGGCTTCCGGCTCGTCCAGTGCGACGTCACCGACTACGTGCACGTGCCCGGGGACGTGGACCTCGTCCTGCACTTCGCCTCCCCGGCGTCCCCGATCGACTACCTGAAGCTGCCCATCCACACGCTCAAGGTCGGCTCGATCGGCACCCACCACGCCCTGGGCCTGGCCAAGGACAAGGGCGCCCGGTTCGTGCTGGCCTCCACCTCCGAGGTGTACGGCGACCCGCAGGTGCACCCGCAGGCCGAGAGCTACTGGGGCCACGTCAACCCGGTGGGCCCGCGGGGGGTCTACGACGAGGCCAAGCGCTTCGCCGAGGCCCTGACGGTCGCCTATCGCGCCGAGCACGGGGTGGACACGGCGATCGTGCGGATCTTCAACACCTTCGGGCCCCGGATGCGGCCCTTCGACGGCCGGGCGATCCCCACGTTCATCCGCCAGGCCCTGGCCGGTGAGCCCCTCACCGTGGCGGGGGACGGCGCCCAGACCCGCTCCGTCTGCTACGTCTCCGACCTGGTCCGCGGCATCCTGGCCCTGGCCGACAGCGGGCACAGCGGGCCCATGAACATCGGCAACCCGCACGAGCTGTCCGTGCTGCAGATCGCCCACGACGTCATCGCCGCGACCGGCACGTCCTCGGGGGTCGAGTTCGTCGAGCGTCCCGTCGACGACCCCATGGTGCGCCGCCCGGACACCACGCTCGCGACCGAGGTCCTGGGCTGGGCCCCGGAGGTCCCGTGGCCGGTGGGGCTGGAGCGCACCGTCGAGTGGTTCCGGGAGGGCGCCGGCCTCCCGGAGACCGCCGTGCGGGCGCGCTGAGCGCGCGGGCCCGGCCGCGGCGGCCCGGCGGGGCGCTCCACCGGCCGCTCCGCCGTCCGGTCCGCCGGGCGCTCAGCTGACGTAGCGGCGCGCGGCGCTGGCGCGCTGCGACTCCTCCAGCGCCCGGAACCGCCGCTCGACGCGCTCGGGCAGGGGCCGCCGCTCGCGCAGCACCCACGGCGCACCGCGCAGGGCGTCGAGCAGGGCCAGCGCCGTGACCCGGTCCCGCGGGGCGGCGCCGACCACGTCCCGGGTCCGGCGCAGGGCCGCCCGCAGCGGGCGGCGCAGCCAGATGAACCACAGGGTGTTGCGCAGTCCGTGCCGGCGCCGCAGGTGCGGGTCCCGGACCGTGGAGGCCTGGTGGTGGACCACCACGTCGGGCAGGTGCACGAGCTCCCACCCCGCGGTCGCGAGGTCCGCCGCCAGGAGCTCCTCCTCGCCGCCGAGCCACAGCCGCTCGCTGAACCCGCCCACCTCGAGGAACGCGGCCCGGCGGACCACGGAGGCCCCCGCCAGGAAGCTGCCGAGGGCGGGGCCGGGCAGCCACGCGGGGCCCTCGACCGGTGAGTGCAGCAGCTCCGCGTTGATCGCGTCCTCCCGGGACCCGGGCTCCACGAGGATCCTGCCCGTGACCACGCCCAGCCGCGGGTGCGTCTCCAGCGCGTCGGCCGCCCGGCGCAGCGACCCGGGCTCCCACCAGGTGTCGTCGTCGCAGAAGGCCACGAACGGTGCGTCCACGCGCTCCAGCGCGACGTTGCGGCCCACGGCCCCGAGGTTGACGGGGCTCGCCACGAGCTCCGCCCAGGGGTGCCGCGCACGGATCGCGTCCGCGGTGCCGTCCCCGGAGCCGTTGTCGACGACCACCACGTGCGGCCGTTCCGGGAGCTCCCGCAGCCGGGCCAGGGCCAGCAGGGCCTCCTCCCGGCGGTTGTGGGTGATCATCACGACCGCCACGCGGGCGTCGGGGCCGGACGCGGGCGGGGGTGCGGGGGTGGTCTCGGTCATGGGCTCTCCTCCGGTGCGGCGGGGTCGGCGGGGGCGGGGCCGTGCAGCAGCGCGAGCGCGGCCTCCGTGGTCGGGGACACCCGGTGCCGGGCGCGCAGCGCCGCCGGGGTGCGGGGGAGGGCGCGGAGCAGACCGCGGCGCCCCGCGCGGCCGCCGCGCAGCGCCTTCCGCAGCTCGTGCGCCACGACATGCCAGGGCCGGCGCAGGAGCACGGTGAGCAGGTGGCTGCGGACGAGCGCGACCTGCCGGCGCTCGTCCGAGCCCCGGTGCGGCGAGGGGTGGTGGTGGGCGCGGATCTCCGGCACGTAGGACAGCCGCCAGCCGGCGTCGAACAGGTCGAGGGCGAGACGCTCCTCCTCGCCGGGGAAGCGCACGACGTCGTCGAAGCCGCCGGCCGCGAGGAACGCCGAGCGGCGCACGATCGCCCCGCACGCGACGAAGCCGAGCAGCGCCGGGCCGGGGGCCCCGGTGGGGATGCCCAGCGGGGACGCGGCGAGCACGGCGTTGAGGGGGTCCGGGCGCTCCTCGGGGCCCACGGCGATGGACCCGGCGATCAGGCCGAGCCGGGGATGGGCGTCGAACACGGCCGCGGCGCGGGCGAGCGCCCCGGGGGCCCACCACGAGTCGTCGTCGGCGAAGGCCACGTAGGGGGTGCGGGCGAGCCGGACGCCGACGGTCCGGGCCACGGCCCCGACGTTGCGTGGCAGCTCCAGCACCTGCACGTGCGGGTGGGCGGCGCGCACCGCCTCGGCGGAGCCGTCCGTGGAGGCGTTGTCCACGACGACGACGGGCCCCTCGTGCCGGCCCAGGTGCGCCACGAGCTCCTCCCGGCGGTTGCGGGTGGCCACGACCACCGTGACGCGGCACTGGGGGTCCGGGGCGTCCATCGTGTCCTTCCGTCGGGTCCGCCGCGCCGCGGCGGCGGTCGCGGTTGCGGTCGCGGGCCCGCCTCCCGGCGGACACGCCCTCCCATCGTAGGGGCACGTCCTCCGGCCCTCCGGCGCACGGCGCGTGACACAATCGGGAGGAGCCTCGGCCACCGGGTTACCGCTGCGAAATACGGCCCGTCCATACTGCACACACTGCCCGCCCCGACCCCGAAAGGCATGTGATCGCCCGACATGTCCGACCTGTTCGAGAACTACGCCGCCGACATGGCCGTGGCGGCGGCCTACGACGAGATGTACACGCCGGACCGGCAGGTCCGCCCCGGCTACGACCGCATCGGCGGTGTCCTCGACGACCTCTCGCTCAGCGACGTCAACACCCGCGCCGACTCCATGGCCCGCTCCTTCCTCGACCGGGGCGTGACCTTCGACTTCGCGGGTGAGGAGCGGCCCTTCCCGCTCGACATCGTGCCCCGGGTGATCACCGCCGGGGAGTGGGACGTCATCGAGCGCGGCGTGAAGCAGCGGGTCCGGGCACTGGAGTGCTTCCTCGACGACGTCTACGGGGAGCAGCGGGTCGTGGCCGACGGGATCGTGCCGAAGGCGCTGATCACCTCCTCCGCCCACTTCCACCGGAGCGTGTGGGGCTTCCGGCCCCCGGGCGGCGTCCGGATCCACGTGGCGGGCATCGACGTGGTCCGGGACCAGCAGGGCGTGTTCCGGGTCCTGGAGGACAACGTGCGCGTGCCCTCCGGGGTCTCCTACGTCATCGAGAACCGGCGGGCCATGACCAAGGGCCTCCCGGAGGCCTTCATGTCGCAGCCGATCCGCGCCGTGGAGGCCTATCCCCGGCACCTCTACAAGGCGCTGCGCGCCACGGCCCCGGAGGCCGCCGAGGACCCCGTGGTGGTGGTCCTCACCCCGGGCGTGTTCAACTCCGCCTACTTCGAGCACACCCTGCTGGCCGGGCTCATGGGGGTGGAGCTCGTGGAGGGCCGCGACCTCGTGGTCCGCGGCGACAAGGTCTACATGCGGACCACCGACGGCGAGCAGCGCGTGGACGTGATCTACAAGCGGATCGACGACGAGTTCGTCGACCCCCTGCACTTCCGCTCCGACTCCGCGCTCGGCTGCTCCGGACTCGTCAACGCGGCCCGCGCCGGGAACGTGACCATCGCCAACGCGATCGGCAACGGTGTGGCCGACGACAAGCTCACCTACTCCTACGTCCCCGACCTCATCCGGTACTACCTCGACGAGGAGCCGGTGCTGCCCAACGTGGACACCTACCGGCTGGAGGAGGACGAAGCCCGCGCCTGGGTGCTCGCGCACCTGGACGAGCTGGTCGTCAAGCCCGTGGACGGGTCCGGCGGCAAGGGCCTGGTCATCGGCCCCCAGGCCACCGCGGCGGAGCTCGAGGAGCTGCGGGCGAAGGTGCTGGCGGACCCGCGCGGGTGGATCGCCCAGCCGGTGCTGCAGCTGTCCACCGTGCCCACGTTCGCGGACGGGGAGTTCAGCCCCCGGCACGTGGACCTGCGGCCCTTCGCGGTCAACAGCGGCGAGGAGGTCTACGTGCTGCCCGGCGGGCTGACCCGGGTGGCCATGCAGAAGGGCTCACTGATCGTCAACTCCTCGCAGGGCGGCGGCTCGAAGGACACCTGGGTGCTCGGCCAGCCGCAGACCCAGGACCTCGACCCCGGCCAGGCCCCGCCCCCGGACGTCGACTCCTCGGTGCACACGTGGCCGGTCTCCGCGTCCTGGCAGGACGAGGGCGACAACGGCCAGCAGCAGCAGCAACAGCAACAGGCCGTGACCACCACCGCGGGCACCACCGCGACGACCCGCACCGGAGAGGGGCCCACATGCTGAGCCGCATTGCCGAGTCCCTGTTCTGGATCGGCCGCTACGTCGAGCGGGCCGACGGGGTGGCCCGGATCCTCGACGTCCACCTGGAGCGGATCACCCAGCTGCCCGTGGGCGAGCAGGAGGCCGAGGTGCGCCGGATCATGGCGGTGATGGGCGTGGAGCCCGGGGACGGCGACTACAGCGTCCGGTCGATGATCCACGAGCTCGCGTGGAACAAGGACTGCCTGACCTCCATCTCGGGCTCCCTGCACGCCGCCCGCGAGAACGCCCGCCGCGCCCGGGAGACCGTGTCCTCGGCCATGTGGGAGTCGCTCAACTCCACGTACTACGGCCTGGGCCAGCACCGCCGCGACGTCGTCGGCACCTTCCGCGTCTGCCACTGGACCATCGAGCGGATGGCCACCGTGCGCGGGCAGACCCAGATGACCATGTCCCACGACGAGTCCTGGATGTTCCTGTCCCTGGGCGCGGCGATCGAGCGGGCGGACATGACGTCCCGGCTGCTGTGGACCCGGTCCACGTCCACCTCCGGCATGTCGTGGGTGTCGATCCTGCACTGCGCCGGCGGGTACGAGGCCTTCCTGCGCACCCGCTACGGCACGTTCAGCGACGAGTCCGCGACCGAGTTCCTGCTCCTGGACCGGCTCTTCCCCCGCTCGATCCTGCACGCGCTGACCACGGCGGAGGAGATCCTCGTGGGCCTGGAGCCGGGTCTGCAGCGGGTCGGGTTCAAGGACGACGCCCGGCGGATCATCGGCGAGGCGCGCACGGCGCTGGAGTTCCACCACGCGGAGGACCTCATCGCGGTGCTGCCCGAGCACCTGAACAACGTCCAGGCCGCGTGCGCGAGGGCGTCGGAGGCCGTGAGCACCAAGTACTTCTCGCACGCCGTCGAGGCGTCCTGGTTCGGAGGCATGCTGTGACCCGGCTCAAGATCGACCACGTCACCCGCTACGACTACAACGACAACGTCTCGAAGTCCTACAACGAGGCCCGGATGACGCCCCTCTCGGACGACGAGCAGATCGTGCTCGAGGCGGAGCTGACGCTGAGCCCGGGGACCGCCACGGTCAGCAACTACCGGGACTACTGGGGCACCCGGGTCGCGGCCTTCGACATCCAGGGCCGGCACCGGCACCTGGAGGTCCGCTCCTCGGCCACGGTGGAGGTGCACCGGCGGCCCGGCGACGAGGTCGCCGACGGGCTGAGCTGGGAGGAGCTGGCGACCCCCGAGGTCCTCGACGCGGTCTCCGACCACGTGCCCCAGACCCCGCTCACCCGGCTCGGGCCCGAGCTGGAGAAGGTCGCCGAGGAGATCCGCAAGGAGGCGGCCGACCCGGCCGCCGCGGCCGCCGCGATCTTCCAGGGCATCGCCTCGCACATGCAGTACGTGCCGGGGGTCACCGGGGTCCACACGGACGCGGAGGCCGCCTGGCGGGAGGCCAAGGGCGTGTGCCAGGACCTCGCGCACGTGGCCATCGGCATGATGCGGCACATCGGGATCCCCGCCCGCTACGTCTCCGGCTACCTGCACCCGGACTACGAGGCGGGCATCGGGGCGACCGTGCCGGGGGAGTCCCACGCGTGGGTGGAGTGGTGGAACGACCGCTGGTACGCCTACGACCCCACCAACCACACGCGGCTCACCGACTTCCACGTCACGGTGGCCCGCGGCCGCGACTACACCGACGTCACGCCGCTGAAGGGCATGGTCACCGGCGGCGGCGGCACCTCGGGGCTCCAGGTCCAGGTCGAGGTCACGCAGACCGCATGACGACGGCGGGGCCGCCCCCCGTCCCCGGGTGGTCGGCCCCGCCGTGACAGGTGGGATCCCTAGCTCTCGAAGCGGAAGTTCTTCGGGGCGACCGTCAGCCCGGAGGGTGTCACCGTCAGGCCCCGGGCGCGGTCCTGCTCCGCGTCCACGCCGACCTTCACGCCCGGGGGCACCACCACGTTCTTGTCGAGGATGCACCGCTCCACCACGGCCCCCTCGCCGATCTGGACGTTGGGCAGCAGGACCGACTGGTTGACGGTGGCGTCGTTGTTGACCAGCACCTTCGGGGAGAGCACCGACTCGGTCACGCGCCCGCCGGTGACCAGGACCCCGCGGGAGAGAATCGAGTCGGTGGCGATGCCGCCCTCGCCCCGCGGGCCGCGCACGAGCTTCGCCGGCGGGGCCTGCATCTCGTTGGTGTAGAGCGGCCAGGCGTAGTTGTACAGGTTGAACACCGGCAGCGGGCGGATCAGGTCCATGTGGGAGTCGTAGTACGAGTCCAGGGTGCCGACGTCGCGCCAGTACTGCCGGTCACGGTCCGTGGAGCCCGGGACGTCGTTGTTCGTGAAGTCGTAGACGGCGGCCTCGCCGCGGTCCGCGAACCACGGCATGATGTCCCCGCCCATGTCGTGGTTCGTGTCCTCCTTCGCCTCGTCGGCCCGCAGCGCCTCGACGAGCGCGTCGGTGTCGAAGACGTAGTTGCCCATCGAGGCGAAGAAGGCGTCGGGGTCGTCCGGCAGGGGAGCCGTGCTCTCGGGCTTCTCCACGAAGCGGGTGATCTTCGTGACGTCCTGCGGGTCCGTCTCGATCACGCCGAAGGACGTCACCATCTCCATCGGCTGGCGCACGCCCGCCACGGTGGCGCGGGCCCCGGACCGCACGTGGAAGTCCACCATGTCGGAGAAGTCCATCCGGTACACGTGGTCCGCGCCGACCACCACCACGATGTCCGGCTTCTCGTCGTCGATGAGGTTCATCGACTGGAAGATGGCGTTGGCGGAGCCCAGGAACCACTCCTTGCCCCGCCGCTGCTGGGCCGGCACGGTGACCACGTAGTTGCCCAGCTGGGCGGAGAGGCGCCAGGTCTGGGTGACGTGCTGGTCCAGGGAGTGCGACTTGTACTGCGTGAGCACCACGACCTGGAGGTAGCCGGAGTTCACGATGTTGGACAGCGCGAAGTCGATCAGCCGGTAGCCGCCCGCGAAGGGCACCGCGGGCTTGGCGCGGTCCACGGTGAGCGGCATCAGGCGCTTGCCCTCGCCTCCGGCCAGGACGATCGCGAGAACCTTCTTACGGTGGGGCATGGGAACCTCTCTGACTTCTTCGGCAATCGGGCGCAACATCTCCGCCTCGCGGTGCGGAACCACTCGACAGGCGCCTTCATTGTGTCTTAACCGCCGCGAAGGCGAGTGACCGACCGCACAGGAGTCCGGATGTGTCTCACGGAGCGGCACGCACGGCCCCCGACGGGCGTCTTCCCGTGGCACCGTGCCGATCCTGCAGTACGCTCGGAACCGTGCGAGTAGATATCTTGTCCAAGGAGTTCCCGCCCGAGATCTACGGCGGCGCCGGAGTCCACGTGTCCGAGCTTTCGCGGGTCCTGGCCCCGCTCGTCGACCTGAGGGTGCGGTGCTTCGGTGCTCCGCGCGAGCCCCGGGTCAACGGCGTCGAGGTCCAGGCCTACCCCGTGCCCGCGGACCTGGCCGGCGCCAACGCCGCGATCCAGACGCTGGGGGTGGACCTCGCGATGATCGGCGACATCGCCGGCGCGGACCTGGTGCACTCCCACACCTGGTACGCCAACATGGGCGGGCACCTCGCGTCGCTGATGTACGGCATCCCCCACGTCCTCTCCGCGCACTCCCTCGAGCCCCTGCGCCCGTGGAAGGCCGAGCAGCTCGGCGGCGGGTACGCGGTCTCCTCGTTCGTGGAGAAGACCGCCTACGAGGCGGCCGCGGCGATCATCGCCGTCTCCGACGGGATGCGCCAGGACATCCTCCGGTCCTATCCGGACGTCGACCCCGACCGGGTCCGGACGGTGCACAACGGCATCGACGTGAGCCAGTGGGTGCGCGACGAGGGCACCGACGTGCTCGAGTCCTACGGCATCGACCCGGCCAAGCCCTCCGTGGCGTTCGTGGGCCGTGTGACCCGGCAGAAGGGCGTGCCGTTCCTGCTGCGCGCCGCGGCCCTGCTGCCCGAGGACGTGCAGCTCGTGCTGTGCGCCGGCGCCGCCGACACCCCGGAGCTCGGGGCCGAGGTCAACGCGCTCATCGACGAGCTGAGGGCCACCCGGTCCGGGGTGGTGCTCATCGAGAAGATGCTGCCGCGCCGCGAGATCGTCCAGATCCTCTCCGGTGCCACGGCCTTCGCCTGCCCGTCCGTGTACGAGCCGCTCGGGATCGTCAACCTCGAGGCCATGGCCTGCGGCACCGCCGTGGTCGCCTCCGCCACGGGCGGCATTCCGGAGGTCGTCGTCGACGGGGAGACGGGCCGGCTGGTCGCCATCGAGCAGGCCCAGGACGGCACCGGCACGCCGGTCGATCCCGAGAAGTTCGTGGCCGACTTCGCCGCCGCGCTGACCGAGGTGGTCTCCGACCCGGTGCGCGCCCGGGAGATGGGCGCCGCCGGCCGGCGCCGCGCCGAGGAGCACTTCGCGTGGGAGTCCATCGCCGAGCGGACCCTGGAGGTCTACCGCTCCGTCCTCTGAGTCGCCGCGGCACCGCACGCCCTCGGCGGGCGGTGCCGGCGCCGGACGGTGAGAGGCGGCGGCCACCGTGGTCCCGTGGGAGAACGGGGCGGCGGCGGCCGCCGCCGGCACAGGTGAGGGGGGTCCCCGGCCGTGTCGAGGGTCCCTGGCACCGGCGGGGACGGGGGGCTCCCCGGTGGCGCGAACGCAACCCTCGAACGAGCATCGCCCCAGGTCAGCTGGAGAATCCTGGAGATGCTCAGCCACCATTCAACCGCATGGCGGGGCGCGGTGGAAGCCGGAAGTGCACTTACTCAGGGGTTTTCATCAAAATTTTCGGCGCGGTCGCGCTGCTCCTCCGGACAGCGGCGCCGATGTGAACGGCGGCCGCGCATGTGGTACCTTATTTTCTGTTGCGTTCAGGAGGAACGGCCGGAAACGGCACCACGTTCGCCTTGGATCCACTCGCGCGGGTGGCGGAATAGGCAGACGCGCTAGCTTGAGGTGCTAGTCCTCGTATTAGAGGGTGGGGGTTCAAGTCCCCCCTCGCGCACAGTGCGATGTCTCAGGACATCGGAAACACCCCGGACCTACGGTCCGGGGTGTTTTTGTGTGTCCGGGGTGTTTTTCTGTGTGCGGGGGGTCGGGTGAAGGTCCTCGAGCCGCTGACGGACACCGACCACGGCTCCCCCCAGTTCACGATCCGCGACGGCGGCGGCAACCTGTGGACCATGGGTACCTGCCGCGGCGCATGAGCCGATGAGGACCGGCGCCCCGACTCGTGCTCCCCCCTGAGCCGTCCTGGCCTGCCGCAACGGGCGCTGGGCGTGCGAGCTCACCCCCTGCACCGCAGTCGGACCACCGTCCTGACCATCGAGTCTTTTGACGGAGGCGGTCGGATGGTTCCAGATCCGACGGTGGCCAGTGTCCGGAGCCGGTTCGACAGCCACGAACGGGAGCGGGGACGGTCTCGCCCATAGGGGGCTGGGCGGTTCGCAGCGCGCCCTCCGTGTTTCAGGAACGGTCGGCGGCGGCCTCCAGGTCGGCGATGACGAGCTTGCGCATCGACAACATCGCGGCCATCACCCGCTGCGCCCGGCCCGGATCGGGATCGGCCAGCAGCTCGACGAGCCTGCGGGGCACCATTTGCCAGGACAGCCCGTACTTGTCCTTGAGCCACCCGCACATGCTCTCCTGCCCGCCGTCGGCGGTGAGAGCTTCCCAGTACCGGTCCACCTCCGCCTGATCGGCGCAGTCGATCTGGAACGACACCGCTTCGCTGAAGCTGAACTCGGGCCCGCCATTGAGCGCGGTGAACGGATGACCGTCGAGCTCGAACTCCACGGTCAGCACCATCTCGGCCGGCCGCGGCCCGGCCTCGCCGTAGTAGGTGATGTCGGTGATCCGGGAGTTGGGGAACACCGTGAGATAGAAGTTCGCTGCGTCCTGGGCTTCGGTGTCGAACCACAGGCAGGGCGTGAGAGTAGTCATGGTGGGATTGTCTGCTTCCGCGCCCGGCCTGGGGAAGGTACAGGGAAGACATGACGACGCCTCGTGCAGAAGAAACTCGAGGGGGCTGTCAACGGCGAGTGAAAACTGACCCCTTTCCGGCATCTGAAGGTTGACCCCCTGATCACTCATCTTCTTG
>NZ_JAVKPP010000110.1:0-523 GCF_040980965.1 Kocuria sp. CPCC 205231
AAAAGGCTGTATAAGATAATTTGCAGCCAAAGGGACAGAAAGCAGTATTACTACCCCATACAGCAGTTAAGGAAAGATTTGGAAATACCAGAAAAGCACTCAAACAACGATATAGACAGGAGAATACTTAAACCAGCAAAAGAACGTATCAAGGAAAGCGGTTCTGATGTATGGTTTGATTATGAAATGATTTGCAAATACCCTGTAAAGGGCAGAAAACCAAAAGCGGACACGGTTCTTTTCACTATCAACACACTGCACCCACGTGAAGAAGGTGGGGAACAATACGAACAATATTCGTTTGTTTACAGGTGGGTAAGTAGCGCAATGGATCACCCGACCAACGACAGGGCAGTCAAGGCTGTGGATAAGATAGCGGAACTCGGCAGACTGAAAAACGTGTACGAAAGATGCTGTTACTACGATGACAAGGTATGTGCTGGGGACATGGTAAGAAAGCACGCTGAAAATGCATTGCTTAAAATGTTAAGAGAAGAGTTCGGTATAAAATAATTTGATTCTG
>NZ_JAVKPP010000111.1:0-523 GCF_040980965.1 Kocuria sp. CPCC 205231
ACTTAAAAAAGTTATTGAAGCTAGAAAAAAATGTAGAAAAGTTAGAAAAAGAGAATTTGAATTATCTCGTGGAAAACAAGAGTTTATCAGATAGAAATATGGTTTTAGAGAGTAAAAAGATAAGTTTAGAATTAGAATTACAAGAATATAGGTTATTGTCTAAAAATTTAGGAGAGCTTCTCCAAGATATAGGATATGACAAAGTATTGGAAGAATGTCAGTTATATTCAAAATGGAAAAATGGGAATAGATTAGAAAAAAAAGAACTAGAGAATAAAATTTTAGAAAAAGATGAAAAAGAATTAAATAAAGCTGAAAAGATGATTTTAAAAGGACTGGAGGAAAAAAATAATTGGGAAAAAGTAGTGGCTAGGCAAACTAGGGGAAGAGATAGAGGAGGAATGGAAAGATAAAGAATATGTTTCCATAACTAACCACTAGTATTTTTTTCTTTTTGATTTTGGCAACAACACAATAGCAGACAGTCCAGAGGAATTTGTGCAATCCCCTTGCCGAAGGTAAA
>NZ_JAVKPP010000112.1:0-521 GCF_040980965.1 Kocuria sp. CPCC 205231
TTCTATTTCACTCCCCTCCCGGGGTTCTTTTCACCTTTCCCTCAAGGTACTATACGCTATCGGTTAGTAAGAGTATTTAGCCTTACGAGATATGGTCCTCGCAGATTCACACAGAATTCCTCGTGTTCCATGTTACTTGGGAGAGAACGGACAAGTTAATGAGTTTACCTGTACAGGATTATCACCTTCTACGATCTAGCTTTCCAACTAGTTCCAGTTCAGTCATTAACATTGTTGAGTACGTTGCAGTTCCTCGTAGTTCTTCCCACAACCCCGCATAAACAACGGCTGCATCCTTGGCATTTATGCGGTTTGGGCTCATCCCCGTTCGCTCGCCGCTACTTGGGGAATCGTTTTTACTTTCTTTTCCTCGCGTTACTTAGATGTTTCAGTTCACGCGGTACCCTCTTTCGTGCTAAGTCTTCAACTTAGCGGATTGCTCCATTCGGAAATCTCAGGATCAACGTTCGATTGCAACTACCCTGAGCTTATCGCAGCTTACCACGTCCTTCATCGGCTCT
>NZ_JAVKPP010000113.1:0-520 GCF_040980965.1 Kocuria sp. CPCC 205231
ATCCGGTGCTGGGCGGCGAGCTCGATGACCGACCCGGGCACCGGGAGCACCCACCGGGGGTCCACGACCGTGGAGGACACCCCGTGGGCCTCCAGCCGGTCGGCGACGTCCAGGGCGAGGCCGCTCATGGCGCCGACGGAGACGAGCAGCACGTCGCGGCGGGCGCCCTCGGCGCCGCCCTCCCCGCCGCGGCGGGCAAGGACGTCCACGCCGTCGGCCAGCCGCTCGGCGGCCGGCACGGGGGTGCCCACGGAGCCCTTGGGATAGCGGATGACGGTGGGGGCGTCGTCGACGGCCACCGCCTCGCGCAGCTCCTCGGCGAGGGTCGGCTCGTCGCGGGGGGCCGCGAGGTGCAGCCCGGGCACGATCTGGAGCAGGGCGAGGTCCCACATGCCGTGGTGGCTCGGCCCGTCCGGTCCGGTCACCCCGGCCCGGTCCAGGACCACCGTGACGCCGGCCCGGTGCAGGGCCACGTCCATGAGCAGCTGGTCGAAGCCGCGGTTGAGGAACGTGGCGTAGA
>NZ_JAVKPP010000114.1:0-519 GCF_040980965.1 Kocuria sp. CPCC 205231
GCCACGACCACCTCGGTGAAGATGGGCTTGAGGTTGCGGGCCATGTCCGCCGTGACCGTGCGGTTGGCCGCCACGACACCGCCGTACGCGGAGAGCGGGTCGCACGCGTGGGCCTTGAGGTGGGCGTCCGCAATGGGGTCCTGCGCGCCGGGGGTGGCCACGGCCACGCCGCACGGGTTGTTGTGCTTGACCACGGCCACGGCGGGCTCGTCGTAGTCGAATGCGGCGCGGACGGCGGCGTCCGCGTCCACGTAGTTGTTGTAGGACATCGCCTTGCCGTGCAACTGCTCGGCCTGCGCGATCCCGGGCGCCGCGGCGTCGTTCGTGTAGAGCGCGGCCTTCTGGTGCGGGTTCTCGCCGTAGCGCAGGGACTCCGCGCGCTGCAGCGCGAGACCCGCGTACGGGGGCCAGAAGTTCGCCTCGGGGTCGTGGTCGAACTGCTGGGCGGTCCACGTGGCCACGGCGGTGTCGTAGGCCGCGGTGTGGGCGAACGCCGCCGCCGCGAGCTTCTGCCGGGCC
>NZ_JAVKPP010000115.1:0-519 GCF_040980965.1 Kocuria sp. CPCC 205231
GGGGCTGTCGGCCTGCCTGGCCGTGGGTACCGCCGCCGCGATCATCATGATCACCGTGGTCGCCGTATGATTTAAAAGCATACTCTGTATTCGCCTGGTTAGAAGGCACCTGTCCGCTCGCCGCCCACATCGGGTTGCTCAGTTTCTGGTTCTCGCCCAGGTCGGTCAGGGCTACGATGTTTCGGGTATTGGTGGTATTGCCGGTTTTGTTGGTAACCCACACTTCCACGCGGTTGATGGTGATGCCCGTGGTGAGATTAGGAAGTTTCTGCATCCAGGCATCATAATGGTTTCTGAAATACTGGGAGAGGAAGAAGTGGCGGTTCTCCTCATAATCGGCTACATTCAACTCAAAAGGGGTGAGCTGCACACCGCCCCTGGTAGATACGCTCTTCGATGCACTCTTCTTCTGCGAAGCTACCATCTGCAGCTTGAGTTTGCCAAACTGCATATCGGTTCTAACACCAAACAGACTGCTGGCGCCTTTGATGAGCGAAGAGTTGGAAGGGAAGGAGACAT
>NZ_JAVKPP010000116.1:0-515 GCF_040980965.1 Kocuria sp. CPCC 205231
TGCAGCCAAAACGATAGTTGCGACAGTAGAAGCTGACGCTGCAACTGCCAATATGCCTGCAGTCAAGGAACGTCTTAACATGCTGAAAGAAACCATTTCCGATGCAGAGACCCGAGGCGTAATATCAAAAGATGAAGATGCCCGTACAGGACATAAAACAGCGCATTCTTCATTCTTTGGCTATAAGACGCATATAGCTATGAGCGATGAGAGAATTATCACCGCAGCTACCGTCACCTCCGGCGAGAAGGGTGATGGACAGCAATTGCCAGAATTGATAAAAAAGACAGAGGAAGCAGGAATGGAAGTTGATTCCATAGTAGCAGATAAGGCATATTCCAGCAAGGAGAATCTCAAAATGGCAAAGGAAAACAATATGCGCCTCTCTGCTCGTTTAAGCTCTGTAATTGACGGTAATCGAACAAACAAACTCCCTTTTGAATACAACAAGGATGCAGATCTGTACGTCTGCCCAGCAGGGCATCTGGCGAAATGGAAAGAGATGAATAATCGCA
>NZ_JAVKPP010000117.1:0-514 GCF_040980965.1 Kocuria sp. CPCC 205231
TTGCCGGAATACCAGGGATGGATCAAATGACTTGAGGATTACAACGTGGGCATAAATTCCGATGCCAAGACTTTATATATAGCGTCGTTGTTTGCTTTCTCTAACACGCTTAAAATATCCAGAAAAACGGGAAAACTTGACAAGTCATGGGGAGCCTATAACTTCACGCCTTTTGGTCTTAAAGATTTTTATCAGGCAAACAAACAGAGTGCAAGAATAGAATCGATAAAACAAGGGTTCAAGGATTTTGATTTTTCAAAGGTGGACAAGGAAAACGATTTCGTCTATTTGGACCCGCCATATTTGGGAACGCAGGCAAACTATAATAAGCATTGAACGGACGAACAAGATGACGAAATGCTTGCGTTTTGCGAGCGCCTGAACGCTGCAGGCATTAAATGAGGGATGAGCAATATTTTTGAAAATAAGGGGTTCGTAAATGTCAAACTTAAAAATTGATGTTATTCGAACAAATGGATCGTTCACTCCAAAGACAAAAAATATACTCTTAATG
>NZ_JAVKPP010000118.1:0-513 GCF_040980965.1 Kocuria sp. CPCC 205231
TTCGTATTACTATTGAATTCTTCACTCTTCACTTTTCATTTCTCCTACTCCACCACTTCCTTCTGGTGGTGCTCATGCGAAGGAGCAGGCTCTGTGGCTTCCGTACCAGGAACCACCTCGAAGTTGTCTTCATGAGTTTCTCCGCTCATGTCACCTTCGCCTTCCATCACATCTTCTTCGCCGTGATAAACCGGATCTACCACATCGATAGAATCATCAACGCTCCGTTTACCATTGCCAACCTGTATGACAAGCACATCATCGATAGAAACTTTATCACCAGCTACAACATGCTTACCCTTAACGAGGATACCATAAACCCAATCCTCTTCGCCAGGAATATATTCAGGTGTACCCAGTTTGAATCCCATAGCAGTAAGTTTAGCCATTGCCTCTCGCAGCGAACTGTTGTCAATGACATCAGGAATGGTGATACGTGGAGAATGATCAGAATTGATGGTAACATAGATAACATGTCCCGACTTTACCACTTCTCCGAAAACCGGAGTCTGC
>NZ_JAVKPP010000119.1:0-508 GCF_040980965.1 Kocuria sp. CPCC 205231
AGGTGTCTAAATGGGATCTCGTTCTCGCAGGCCAGGCTACTGAGCACAAGTATGTAGGTGTTAACTGCGGTATCATGGACCAGTTTGCTTCTGTTTTCGGCAAGGAAGGTAAGTTGATGCGCCTCGATTGCAACAGCCGCGAATTTGAATACTTCCCATTCGAGCCTAAGGGCTATAAACTCTGCCTGGTAAACTCTAAGGTAAAGCACGAGTTGGCAGGTTCTCCATACAACGACCGTCGCAACTCTTGCGAAAATGTTGTTAAGCACATTGCAGCAAAGCACCAAGAAGCTAAGTTCGAAACTCTCCGTGATTGCACATGGGAGCAGTTGGAAGAGGTTCGCGCTGAGGTAGGCGAAGAGGATTACAGCCGCGCTCACTTCGTATTGGGCGAGAAGGACCGCGTATTGGCTGTCTGCGATGCTCTTGAGAAGGGCGACTACGAGACTGTAGGTCAGAAGATGTACGAGACTCACCACGGCTTGAGCAAGGAATACGAGGTAAGCTG
>NZ_JAVKPP010000012.1:0-130618 GCF_040980965.1 Kocuria sp. CPCC 205231
GTGGGGAAGAACGAGTCCATGCCGAAGGTGCGGGCCTCGTCGGGGACGATGGGCACGATCCGGTGGCCGAACTCCTTCTCCCGCAGGAGGTCCTTCAGGATGCGCACGAAGGCCATGGTGGTGGCCGCCATCTGCTTGCCCGAGCCCTTCTTCGCGGACTTGTACGCGGCGTCCGTGGGCAGCGCGATCTCGTGCTGCTCGTGCGGGCGGTCCGGGACGAAGCCGCCGAGCTCCTTGCGGCGCTCCAGGAGGTACTTGACCTCCGGCGAGTCCTTGCCGGGGTGGTAGTAGGGCGCGCCGTAGAGGTCGCTCTCCAGCTCCTCGTCCGAGATGGGGATGCGCAGCTGGTCGCGGAAGGCCTTGAGGTCCTCCAGGGTCAGCTTCTTCATCTGGTGGGTCGCGTTGCGCGCCTCGAAGTGGCTGCCCAGGCCGTAGCCCTTCACGCCCTGCGCCAGCACCACGGTCGGCTGGCCCTCGTGCTCGGTCGCGGCCTTGTAGGCGGCGTAGACCTTCTGGTAGTCGTGGGCGCCGCGCTTGAGCTCCCAGATCTCGTCGTCGGTCATGTCCGCGACGAGCTCCTTGGTGGCCGGGGACTTGCCGAAGAAGTGGTCGCGGATGAACCCGCCGGACTCGGCCTTGTAGGTCTGGAAGTCGCCGTCGAGGGTCTCGTTCATGATCCGGACCAGCTCGCCGTCCTCGTCCTTGGCGAGCAGCTGGTCCCACTCGCGGCCCCAGAGGACCTTCACGACGTTCCAGCCCGCGCCGCGGAAGAAGGCCTCGAGCTCCTGGACGATCTTGCCGTTGCCGCGCACCGGCCCGTCCAGGCGCTGCAGGTTGCAGTTGATGACGAACGTGAGGTTGTCGAGCTTGTCGTTGGCGGCCAGCTGCAGCAGGCCGCGCGACTCCGGCTCGTCCATCTCGCCGTCGCCCAGGAACGCCCACACGTGCTGCTCCGAGGTGTCCTTGATCCCGCGGTTGTGCAGGTAGCGGTTGAACTGGGCCTGGTAGATCGCGTTCATCGGCCCGATGCCCATGGACACGGTCGGGAACTGCCAGAAGTCGGGCATGGAGCGGGGGTGCGGGTAGGAGGGCAGCCCGTTCGGGGCCTTCGTCTTCTCCTGCCGGAACCCGTCCAGCTGCTCCTCGGTGAGCCGGCCCTCGAGATAGGCGCGCGCGTAGTTGCCGGGGGCCGAGTGGCCCTGCCAGAAGACCTGGTCGCCGCCGCCGGGGTGCTCCGGGCCGCGGAAGAAGTGGTTGAGGCCCACCTCGTAGAGGGTCGCCACACCGGCGTAGGAGGAGATGTGACCACCCACGCCGATCTCCGGGCGCTGGGCCCGGTGCACCATCACGGCGGCGTTCCAGCGCAGGAACGCACGGTAGCGCCGCTCGATCTCCTCGTCGCCCGGGAACTCCGGCTCCTGGTCCACCGGGATCGAGTTCACGTAGTCCGTGGTGGTGACCATCGGCACGCCCACGCTCTTCGCGCCGGCGTGCTGGAGGAGGGCGCGCATGATGTACTGCGCCCGTTCCGTGCCCTGCGTCTCGATCAGGCCCTCGAAGGACTCGATCCACTCCCGGGTCTCCTCGGTGTCGGAGTCCTTCAGGTTGTTGGTCAAGCCACTGAGGATGTGGTGGTTGCTGGATGAAGGCACGTTCAACCTCTCTTCGTCGAGTTGTCCGACGGATCCCGGGCGGGTGCGCGCGCGAGGGCGCGGCCGGGACGTCCGACAGTCTCAAAATACCCGTTGCCCGTTCCGCTGTCCGAACGCCACCCGGAAGGGGCGGACGTCCGGGAACCGGGCCCGTCGTGCGGATCGCGCCGCCGGGGCCGTCTCGGGCGTACGGGGTGTCTGTGGGGACCATGCTTCCACACCCGGGGCCGGCCGTCACACGGCGTGTCAGCCCACGCGTCACCCCCATGATTCGGAGGCGCTCACCGTGCGGGAGCTTGAAAGAGTCCCTGATCCGGTGTTGTCTGGACGGTGAAGCCGGTATCCGGCCCGCCACCGTGCCCCCGCGGTCCGCCGACGGGCAGGCGGAGCCCAGCACCGGTACGCAGTGCGTGGTCGTCGTTCGTCGGCCCGATCCCAGAAGGAGCAAGAACAGTGAGCGAGGCCAAGACCACCGCGGGTGACGCGGTAGTCCAGCTCGGTTTCAAGGATGGCGACTACATCCAGGAGTTCGGATACGACGAGGACGTCGACCTCGACCTGAGGGACGGCATCGAGGAAGTGATCGGGTCGGACCTGCTGGACGAGGACGACCAGGAGGTCGTCGACGCGGTGCTCCTCTGGTTCCGCGAGGGTGACGGTGATCTCGTCGACACGCTGGTGGACGTCACCACCACCCTGGACGAGGGCGGCGTGGTGTGGGTGCTGACCCCCAAGGCGGGCCGCGACGGCTACGTGCCGCCCGCGGAGGTCCAGGAGGCCGCGCCCACGGCGGGGCTGCACGTGACCACGACCGCCCGCGTCAGCGCGGACTGGGCCGCGACCCGGCTCATGCCCAAGCGCAACGTCTGACCGGGCGTCCCGGACCCCAGCGGAGGAGACCACGCATGCTCGAGATCGGCGCGCCCGCCCCGGACTTCACCCTCAAGAACCAGTTCGGCGAGCCGGTGACCCTGAGCGCCCTCCGCGGTCGCCCCGTGGCGATCGTGTTCTACCCGTTCGCGTTCTCCGGGGTCTGCACCGGCGAGCTGTGCCGGCTCCAGGACAGCCTCTCCGTGTTCGACGACGCCGGGGTGAAGCTGCTCGCGGTGTCCGTGGACTCGAAGTACACGCTGCGGGCGTTCGCGCGGGAGGAGTCCTTCGACTTCGACCTGCTGTCCGACTTCTGGCCCCACGGGGAGGTGGCCCAGCGCTACGGGGTGTTCGACCCGGTGGCCGGTCTGGCGGAGCGGGCCACCTTCGTGCTGGACGCGCAGGGCGTCGTCGTCGACGCCTTCCGGTCGGAGCGCGGCACGCCGCGGGAGCTCGAGGCCTACCGCACCGCCCTCACCAGGCTGCACGGCTGAGCCCGGCCGGCCCGGTCCCCCGCGAGCAGCGATGCCCACCGTCCGCGCCGGCTACGGCGCCCCCGTGCACCCCGACCAGTTCCCGGACCCCGACGCCGCCGGGCTCGAGGCGGGCCTGGCCGGGGCGGCCGCGCTGCTGGGCGGGCGGCGGACCGCCGTCCTGACGGGCGCGGGCATCAGCACGGAGTCCGGGATCCCGGACTACCGCGGCCCCGGCTCCACTCCCCGCACCCCCATGACCTTCGACGAGTTCATGGGCAGCGCCGCCATGCGCAGCCACTACTGGGCGCGCAACCAGTACGGGTGGCGCCACCTGGCACGGGCCCGGCCCAACGCCGGGCACGCGGCCCTGGCCCGGCTCGAGGAGTCGGGGTCCGTCACGGGAGTGGTCACCCAGAACATCGACCGCCTGCACCAGGCCGCGGGGTCCCTCAACGTCGTGGACCTGCACGGGCGCTACACGCAGGTCGGGTGCATGCGCTGCGCCACCCGCATCCCCCGGGCGGTGCTCTCCGACCTGTTCGACGAGCTCAACCCCGGCTTCTACGACTCGATCTCGTCCCCGGACGACATCGACTTCGCCCCGGACGCGGACGCGGTGGTGCCGCGCACGGCCGGGTTCCGGGTGCCGGACTGCCCGGTCTGCGGCGGGGTCCTGAAGCCCGACGTCGTGTTCTTCGGGGAGAACGCGCCCCGGCACCGGGTGCTGCGCGCGCTGCGCATGGTGGACGCCGCCGACGCCCTGCTGGTCGTGGGCTCGTCCCTGACCGTGAACTCGGGGCGCCGCTTCGTCCGGCACGCGGTGCGCGCCGACGTGCCCGTGGTGATCGTCAATCACGGGCGCACCCGGGGGGACGCCGCGGCGCGGCTGAAGGTCGACGCGTCCGCGACCGCCTTCCTGGTGGGGCTCGAGCGGCGACTCGCCCGGCCGTAGGGCGGGCGGCGAATATGGCGAACGTCACGCCGGGCGGAGCCCGCACCCGGTCGGCACCGGTGCGCCCCGGCGGGTAGCCTGTTCGGGAACCGGGTGCCGGCGGTTGCGAAAACCGCCCACCCGGTTGTCAGGGTCTTTAGCTCAGCTGGTAGAGCGCCACGTTTACACCGTGGATGTCATCGGTTCGATCCCGGTAGGACCCACCACCAGCCGGTCGCGACGCCCGCGGGAGCCGGTGCGGAGCACGACTAGCGGAAGTACACCTGCTTGGACCCGGCCCGGGTGCACAGGACCACGATGCTCCCCGTGCTATCGGCCTTCCGGGCCTTCTTCACGTAGGAGGAGGCCTTGCCCCCGCACAGCTGGGCCGCCTTCTCGCTGGCCCGGGCGATCGTCGCCTCGTTGAGCACCTCCTTGGCGCCCACGACCACGTCGACCTTGCCGTCGGCGGCCGCCGCGGCAGGTGCGAACCCGGCGCCCGACCACAGGGCGGCGCAGGCCGCGGCCCCGATCATCGTCCTCTTCCACGCGTCCATGCCAAGCCCCCCGGCTCTCGTGCTCCACCACCAATGTAGGAGCCCCGGCGGGGGGATTGGCGATTGTGACGCAGGTTCTTCCGCGGACTTCTCCGCCGGGCCTCCGGTCCGGACTCCGCCCCGGCCCCCGCCTCGGCGATCGCGCCGTGACCCCGGCGGGCCGCGGCAACAAGTGCGCACCGGACGGAGCGCCCTCCCGGAGTTTGTAGGCTGGGGGCATGGCAGCAGAACAGAAAGCTCAGATCGGGGTCACCGGCCTCGCGGTCATGGGCGCGAACCTCGCCCGCAACTTCGCCCGGCACGGTTACACCGTCGCCCTCCACAACCGCTCCGTCGAGAAGACCGACGCCCTGCTCGACGCCCACGGCGACGAGGGGACGTTCATCCGCACAGAGACCCTCCAGGAACTCGTGGACGCCCTCGAGACCCCCCGCCGCATCCTCGTGATGGTCAAGGCCGGCGCCCCCGTGGACGCCGTCATCGAGCAGCTCGTGCCGCTGCTCGAGAAGGACGACATCATCATCGACGGCGGCAACTCCTACTTCCAGGACACCCGGCGCCGCGAGCGCGAGCTCGCCGAGAAGGGCCTGGACTTCGTGGGCATCGGCGTCTCGGGCGGTGAGGAGGGCGCCCTGCTCGGGCCCTCCATCATGCCCGGCGGACCCCGCAAGTCCTACGACTCCCTCGGCCCCCTCCTCGAGGACATCGCCGCCAAGGCGGAGGACGGCACGCCGTGCTGCGCCTGGATCGACACGGACGGCGCCGGCCACTTCGTGAAGATGGTGCACAACGGCATCGAGTACGCCGACATGCAGGTCATCGGCGAGGCGCACGAGCTGCTGCGCTCCGTCGCCGGGCTCGAGCCGGCCGAGCAGGCCGACGTCTTCGAGCAGTGGAACCGCACCGAGCTGGCCTCCTACCTCATCGAGATCACCGCGCACGTGCTGCGCCAGGTCGACGCCCGCACCGACCGGCCCCTCATCGACGTGATCGTGGACGCCGCGGGGCAGAAGGGCACCGGCCGCTGGACCGTCCAGGAGGCCCTCGAGCTCGGCTCCCCGGTCACCGCGATCGCCGAGTCCGTCTTCGCCCGGGCGCTGTCCTCCGCCGAGCCGGAGATGCGCCTCGAGGCGCAGCGCGTGCTGCCCGCCGGCATCGGCGGCACCACCGAGGACGTCGTGCACGACCCCGAGTTCGTGGAGGACGTGCGCAAGGCCCTCTACGCCTCGAAGCTGGTCAGCTACGCCCAGGGACTCGACATGCTCACCATGGCCGGCCGGGAGTACGGCTGGGACCTGGACCTCGCGACCATCGCCGGCCTGTGGCGGGAGGGCTGCATCATCCGGGCGGAGCTGCTCGAGGTCATCATGGAGGCGTACAAGGGGGACAAGCAGCCGCTGAACCTGCTGTTCGCCCCGGAGTTCGTCGCCGCCGTCGAGGAGGCCCTGCCGTCCTGGCGGCGCGTCGTGGCCCGAGCCGTGGAGCGCGGCATCCCCGCGCCGGTGTTCGCCACCACGCTGAACTACTACGACTCGCTGCGCCGGCCCCGGCTCAACGCGGCCCTGACGCAGGGGCTGCGCGACTTCTTCGGCGCCCACACCTACCGGCGCACCGACGACGCCGAGGGTGTCTACCACACCCTGTGGAGCGGGGACCGTTCCGAGGTCGTCTCCTGACCCGGACCCCGCACGACGACGCCGGCCGGCCGTCCCCGTCCCGGGGGCGGCCGGCCGGCGTCGCAGCGGGGCAGGGTCAGATCCACATCGCGGGGTCGATGTAGCTGGAGGGGTCCACGAGGGGCTGCTGCTTCTCGGGGGTGCGCGGGCGGACCTTGCCGGGGATCCCGGTCACGATCGAGTCCTCCGGCACGTCCTTGACCACCACGGCGTTGGCGCCCACGGCGGAGTCGGCGCCGATCTCCACGGGGCCCAGGATCTTCGCCCCGGCGCCGATCACCACGCGGTCGCCCACGGTGGGGTGCCGCTTGACCTTCTCCAGGGAGCGCCCGCCCAGGGTCACCCCGTGGTAGATCATCACGTCCTCGCCGATCTCCGCGGTCTCCCCGATGACCACGCCCATGCCGTGGTCGATGAAGAAGCGGCGCCCGATGGTCGCCCCCGGGTGGATCTCGACGCCCGTGAGGAAGCGGCCGAGCTGGGAGACCGTGCGGGCCAGCAGCCGCCGGTCGGGGTGCTGCCACAGCCGGTGGGACAGGCGGTGGACCCAGATGGCGTGCAGACCCGAGTAGTTGAGGGCGATCTCCACCCTGGACCGCGCGGCCGGGTCGTGCGTCCGGGCCGTCTGCAGGTCCTCGGCGAGTCTGCTCCAAATACTCACGGTCTTCCTCTGTTCTTCCGGGGGCGGGGGTCCTGGCCCGCCGGGACCGGCGGGACGTGCTGGGGCGCGGACGGGAACGACCCGCCCACCACCGGGAGCAACGTCACCGGCAGGCGGCGCTATTCCCGGCGGGGACGGGTCGTGGTCAGCGGCGCGGCTCAGCCCCGGATGTCCTCGTAGAGCAGGGTGGAGATGTAGCGCTCGCCGAAGTCGCACACGATGGCGACGATCAGCTTGTCCCGGTTCTCCTCCTTGGCCGCCTCCTGGAGGGCGGCCCACACGATGGCGCCCGAGGAGATCCCGCCGAGGATGCCCTCCTTGGTGCCGAGCTCGCGGGCGACCCGCACGGAGTCCTCGACCGTCACGTCGTAGACGTCGTCGTAGATCTCGCGGTCCAGGATGTCGGGGATGAAGTTCGCGCCGAGGCCCTGGATCTTGTGCGGACCGGCCTTGCCCTCGGTGAGCAGGGGGGAGTCGGCGGGCTCGACGACGACGAGGCGCACGTCCGGCTTCTGCTCGCGCAGGTAGCGGCCCGCACCCGTGATGGTGCCGCCGGTGCCCACGCCGGAGATGAACACGTCGACCTGGCCGTCGGTGTCCTCCCAGATCTCCGGGCCCGTGGTCGCGTAGTGGACGGCCGGGTTGGCCTCGTTGGCGAACTGGCTGGCGAGGACCGCGTTGTCGGTGGTGTCGACGATCTCCTGGGCCTTCTCGACGGCGCCGCGCATGCCCTCCGCGCCCGGGGTGAGCACGATCTGGGCGCCGTAGGCGCGGAGCATGACCCGGCGCTCCGTGGACATGGTCTCCGGCATGGTCAGGATGACCTTGTAGCCGCGGGCGGCGCCGACCATGGCCAGCGCGATGCCGGTGTTCCCGGAGGTGCCCTCGACGATCGTGCCGCCCGGCTTCAGCTGGCCGGACTTCTCGGCGGCGTCGATGATGGCCACGCCGATCCGGTCCTTGACGGAGTTCGCCGGGTTGTAGAACTCCAGCTTCACGGCGACGTTGCCGGGCAGGCCCTCGTCGAGCCGGTTGAGGTGGACGAGCGGGGTGCGGCCCACGATCTCGGTGACGTCGTTGTAGATCTTCGGCATGTGCGTACCTCGGTTTCTGCGTGGTCGGTTCTCTGTCGGATCTGGGTGCTGCTCGGGTCGTGCTGCGGCCGCCGGCGCTCTGGGGGTCCGCGGCGGCGCGGTCCTAGCTCAGCCTAGCCACGCGCCGCAAGCGCTACTATGCGGTAAGCCACGCGGAGTAACGTTTCCGGACCTTCGCCAGCTTGGGGTTGATGATCACCTGGCAGTAGCCGTTCCAGGGCTGCGCGGCGTAGAAGTCCTGGTGCTCGGGCTCCGCCTCCCAGAACGGGCCCAGCGGCTCCAGCGTCGTGACGATCGGCTGGTCCCACGCCGGCTGCGTCCGGCGGATCGACTGCTCGAACAGCTCCCGCTGGGCCTCGTCGGCCCAGAACATGGCGGACCGGTACTGGGTGCCCACGTCGTAGCCCTGCCGGTTGAGGGTGGTCGGGTCGTGACCGGTGAAGAACAGGTCCAGGATCACGTCCGCCGGCACCACCGCCGGGTCGAAGGTCACGGCGACCGCCTCCGCGTGGCCGGTGGTGCCCGTGCACACCGCGTAGTAGTCGGCACGCCCGGGGTCGCCGCCGGTGTAGCCGGAGACCACGGAGGTGACGCCCCGGGTGATCCGGTAGACCGCGTCGAGGCACCAGAAGCACCCGCCCGCGAGCACGAACGTCTCGGTCGCGGCGGGCTCCGCCGCGTCCGGGCGGGGATCGGGGGCGGGGCGTGCGTCGTCGTCGTCGTGCGCGGAGTAGGCCATGACCCGTACAACACCGCACGGCCCGCATCATTCCCGCACCCGCCCCGGGCGTCTCCGCGCCCGCCTCGGCGGCCGGCGCGGAACGGACTCCTAGACTGGGGCGCATGAGCGAGCAGAGCACGTCCCCGCCCCGGCCCGCCCCCACCCTGTCGGAGGTGCTCGAGACCGTCGAGCAGCTGTGGCCGATGCACCTGCAGGAGCCCTGGGACGCCAGCGGGCTCGTCACCGGCCGCCCCGACCAGCCCGTGCGCCGGATCCTGTTCGCCGTGGACCCCGTGGCCGGGGTCGTCGCCGAGGCCGTGTCCGCCGGCGCCGACCTGCTGGTCACCCACCACCCCCTGCTCCTGCGCGGCGTGACGTCCGTGGCCGCCGACGGCTTCAAGGGCGCCGTGGTGCACGAGCTCATCGAGCACCGGTGCGCCCTGCTCGCCTGCCACACCAACGCGGACTCCGCCCCGGACGGCGTCTCGGACGCCGTGGCACGGGCCGCCGGCCTCACGACGACGACGCCCCTCGCGCCGCACCCCGCCGACCCGGCCGTGGGCATCGGACGCGTCGGGGACCTGGCGCGGCCCGTGCGCCTGCGGGAGCTGGCCCGGCGCCTGGCCGACGCCGTGCCGCCCACCGCCCACGGGGTCCGGGTGGCCGGGGACCCCGACGCCCTCGTCCGGCGTGTCGCCGTGTGCGGGGGAGCCGGGGACTCGCTCTTCGACGCGGTGCGGTCCTCCGGGGCCGACGTCTACGTGACCGCGGACCTGCGCCACCACCCGGCGTCCGAGGCGCGCGAGGCCGCACTGGGCCCCGGCGCCGGCGGCACCCCGTACCTCGTGGACCTCTCCCACTTCGCGAGCGAGTGGCTGTGGCTGCCCGTGGGCGCCGCCGCGCTGCGGGAGGCGCTCGCGGCGCGCGGCCACGACGTCCAGGTCGACGTCTCCGAGCGGTGCTCCGACCCGTGGGACTTCCGCCTCGACCACCCCGGCCACGACGGGTCCGACCCCGTCCGGTCCGGCCACGACCGTTCCGCCCCCGACCCCGCCGCACCGACCGCAGGAGGACCCGCATGAGCACCGCCACGCCCGAGCAGCAACGAGCCCTGCTGGAGCTCGAGCGGGTGGACGCCCGGCTGCGCCGGATCGCCGCCCGGATCGCGGAGCTGCAGACCGACCCCGAGGTCGCCGCCGCGCTGCAGCTCCGGGCCCGGGCGATCGCCACCGCCAAGGAGCTCGGGGCCGCCGAGCAGGACGTCCGGGACCGGCTGGCCGCCGCCGAGCAGAAGGTCGCCCGTGTCCAGGCCTCGATCGAGAAGGACCGCCGGCGCCTCGAGCAGGGCGGCTCCGCCAAGGACCTCATGGGCCTGCAGCACGAGATCGACACCCGCACCCGGCAGCTGGCAGAGGCGGAGGAGGCGGAGCTGGAGGTCATGCAGGAGCTCGAGGACGCCGTGGCGCACCGGGCCCGGATCACGCCGCGGCTCAAGGAGGCCGACACGGAGGCCCGGCGCCGGGTCGAGGCCCGGGACGCGGAGGGCCGCGCCCTGACGGCCGAGCGGGACGAGCTGGCCCGCACGCGCCCCGCCGCCGCGGAGGGCGTGGGGCACCCCGGGCTGCTCGCACGGTACGAGAAGATCCGGACCGGGCGCGGCACCGACCGTCCGGCGGCCGCGGAGCTGCGGGGCACCGCGTGCGGGTCCTGCGGCACGGCGCTCAGCCCCACGGACGCCGCGACGTTCCGGGCTGCGGCCCCGGACGAGGTGCTCACGTGCCCCGAGTGCGGGGTTCTGCTCGTCCGCTCCTGAGGTTTCACGGTGCCGCTCGAGCCCGGAGCGCACGGTGCGGGGGCGGGGGACAGGCCGGCCTGTAAGCCGGGTTCTGTGCGCACGGCCGGTCGCCCGTGCCGTGCCGGTGACCATCCATCTAGGCCCACCGTTGCCGGTGGGCTCGAGCGGCCTACCCGGGTGCTCGGGCGAGCAGCCCTCGGGCGCACCCTGTCTGGCCTTGCTCCGGATGGGGTTTACCGAGCCGCGCCGGTCACCCGGCGCGCTGGTGGTCTCTTACACCACCTTTTCACCCTGACCCGCCGCCCGGACGGACCGGGGACGGGCGGTCTGTTCTCTGTGGCACTTTCCTGCGGGTCTCCCCGAGTGGGCGTTGCCCACCATCCTGCTCTGCGGAGCCCGGACTTTCCTCGCGCCGCGACAGCCGGAGCTGCGCGGCCCGCGGTCACCCGGCCGACCTGTCCGAGGCCCATCCTACCCGCCGGTCCGCGGCGCCCGGACCGGCCCGCGGGGTCACTAGACTGCTGCGAGTGCTGATCCTCCTCCCGCCCTCCGAGACCAAGACCGCCCCCGGCGCCGGCGCCCCCGTGGACCCCGCCGTCCTGTCCTTCCCCCAGCTCACGGCCGCCCGGGAGCAGGTGCTCGCCGAGCTGGCCGCGACGAGCGCCCGCGAGGACGCGCTCGAGGTGCTGGGCGTGGGGGAGCGGCTGCGCGGTGAGGTCGAGCGCAACACCCGGCTGGGCGCCGAGCCGGCCGCACCGGCCCTGAGCGTCTACACCGGGGTGCTCTACGACGCCCTCGACCCGGCCGGGATGACCGGGGCGCAGCGGACCGCCGCGGCGGCCTCCCTCGTCGTCGTCTCGGCGCTGTGGGGCGCGGTGCGCCCCGACGACCGGATCCCGGCCTACCGCCTGTCCATGGGTGCCGAGCTGCCGGGGCTCGGCAGGCTCGCGGCGCACTGGAAGCACCACCTGCCCGCGGTGCTGGAGCCGGCGGCCGGGGACGGGCTCGTCGTGGACTGCCGGTCGGCCGCCTACGCGGCGGCGTGGCGCGGTCCCCGGGCCCGGACGGTGGGGGTGAAAGCGGTGCGGGAGCGGAACGGGAGGCGCCAGGTCGTCTCGCACATGGCCAAGCACACCCGCGGCCTGCTGGCCCGGCACCTCGTCGAGCGCGCCGCCGCCGGCGAACGCCTGGAGACGCCGCTGGACCTGCTCTCGGCGGCGCAGGAGCGCTGGCGGGCCGAGCTGACGGAGCCCACGGCCCGGTCGGCGGGCGAGCTCGTCGTCGTGCTGACGGAGGACTGAGCGGGCGCGCCGGGGCCGGTGCGCGGACGGATCAGTGGCCGAACGGGTCCTCGTCGACGCCAGGGGTCCAGGTGTGGCCGCCGCGGCCCCAGCCCTCGGCCTTGACCGCCTTCCGGGCCTTGCGGGACCACTTGTCGTTGAGCCGGTCCACGTAGAGCTTGCCGTCCAGGTGGTCGTACTCGTGCTGCATGACGCGGGCGAACCACCCGGTGGCCTCGAAGTCGACCGGACGGCCCTCCACGTCGAAGCCGGCGACCCGGACCCAGTCCGCCCGCTTCAGCGGCCAGCTGTAGCCGGGCACGGACAGGCAGCCCTCGGACTCCTCGTCCGGGTCCGGCGCCTCCTGGGAGATCTTCCCCGGCGTCAGCACGGGGTTGACGAGCACCCCGCGCGGCGCCACGTCGTCGTTCTGGAACGTGTAGGTGAAGATCCGCAGCCCCACGCCGATCTGCGGGGCGGCGAGCCCCACGCCGTGGGCGGCGTCCATGGTCTCGTACATGTCCGCCACGAGGGCGCGCAGGTCCTCGTCGAACTGCGCCACCTTGGCTGCGGGGCGGTGGAGGACGGGATCGCCGGTGATCACCACGGGACGGACGGCCATAACGCACTTCCTTCGACTTGCCGGGGCCTGCACCCCTTCGAACCGGTTCGGGAACGACGAAAGGCCGCCCCGAGTCAACGGGACGGCCTTTCACAGTGGGTGAGCGACGGGGGTTGAACCCGCGACCTCCTGGACCACAACCAGGCGCTCTGCCGAACTGAGCTACGCCCACCATGAACGCCCGCCGGAAGACCTGCTTCCGCTGGGCAACGCATACGAGTGTACCGCATTCCCGGAGGGCTCCGGACCACGCCGGGACCCCCGCCCGTCCGGGCCGGGGTCCCGGCGCCGGACGGGGGACTCAGGCGCCCGTGCGGGACGCGGCGATCTCCGCGGCGATGCCCTTCGCGGTCACCGAGTCCGGCCCCGGCTCGGCGGCGAACACGGCGCGGCGGTAGTACCGCAGCTCGTCGATCGAGTCCCGGATGTCGCCCAGGGCCCGGTGGTTGCCGGTCTTCGGCGGGGCCTGGAAGTAGGCGCGCGGGAACCACCGGCGGGAGAGCTCCTTGATGGTGGAGACGTCGATCACGCGGTAGTGCAGGTGCGCCACGAGCTCCGGCATGTCGCGCACCAGGAACGTGCGGTCCGTGCCCACCGAGTTCCCGCCCAGCGGGGCCTTGCCGGGCTCGGGCACCCACTCCTTGACGTAGGCGAGGACCTGCTCCTGCGCCTGCTCCATCGTCAGACCGGAGGGGAGCTCGTCGAGCAGCTTGGAGGAGGTGTGCATGTTCCGCACGAAGTCCCCCATCTGCGCCAGCGCCGCCTCGTCCGGGCGGATCACGACGTCGACGCCCTCCCCGAGGACGTTGAGCTCGTCGTCGGTGACGAGCGCCGCGACCTCGATCAGGGCGTCGTCCTCGATGGACAGCCCCGTCATCTCGCAGTCGATCCACACAATGCGTCCGTTCGAATTAGCCACCCGGACAATCTACCGTGCCGCCCCGACGCCGCCGGTCGCCGCCGGGACCGGTCGGGGACTCCCCGAGGAGCCGGGGATAGGATCGGGGCGACCACGGGTCCGTGCTGCGCCCAGCCGGGGCGCCCGCAGCCACCGGACGGGCGCATCGGGAGAGCAGTGCAGATCACTTCGACGACGCCGGCGCCGGGCGAGGGACCCGACGGCGTCCGGCCGCCGGCGGATCCCGGGAGCTCGTGGTACGACTCCGACTCGCTCCTGCGGACGGTGCTCATGGGCACGCTCGGGTCGCTCATGCTCCTGGTCGGCTCCCTGGGCGTCGGCTGGCTCGCCTCCGTCTCCCCGCTGCGGCAGGCGCCGGTCATCATCGGCATGCGCTTCACGACCACCGGGGTGATCGTCTCCATCCTCCTGCTCGCCGTGGGCGGGATGCTCCTGATCCGTGAGTGGCTGCGCCTGGGGCAGAAGCTCAACACGTGGGGACCCGGCAGCGGCCGGTGGGTGCTCATCGCCATCGCGGCGTGGGCCGCCCCCATGCTCGTGACGATCCCCCTGTTCAGCCGGGACGTGTACTCCTACATCGGCCAGGGCCGGGTGATGGCCAGCGGGCTGAACCCCTACGAGCACGGCGTCTCCACGATCGACAACTTCTTCCAGCTCGGGGCCGACCAGATGTGGTCGGAGTCCCCGCCGCCCTACGGGCCGCTCTTCCTGTGGCTCGAGCAGTTCGTGGTGGCCGTCACCGGCGCGGACCCGGACGCCGGGGTGCTCTGGTTCCGGGGGATGTGCGTGCTCGCCGTGATCGCCTGCATGTGGCTGGTCCCGCGGCTCGCGCGGCTGCACGGCATCAACCCGGCCCGGGCCCTGTGGCTCAGCGTGGCGAACCCCCTGTTCCTCACGAACTTCATCGTCTCCGTGCACAACGACGCCATCATGATCGCCCTCGCCCTCGGCGGCACCTACGCCGCCGCGGTGCACCGCAACTGGAAGGGCGGTCTGCTCGGGACCACGCTCGTCACGCTGTCCGTGGCGATCAAGCCCATCACCCTCGTCTTCCTGCCCTTCATCGGCCTGCTGTGGGCGGGCCGGAACGCGTCGTGGACCCGCCGCTTCGTCATCTGGTTCCTGGTCCTCGTCTACGCGGTCGCCCTGCTCGGGCTGATGGGTCTGCTCAACGGCTTCGGCTTCGGCTGGGTCTCCGCCATGTCCACCCCCGGCTCCGTGTCCATCTGGTACGCCCCGGTGGGTCTCGCCGGCGTGCTCGCCACCACCCTGGCCGCGGCCGTGGGCGCCGACGCGGGCCAGTGGCGGGAGGTGGTCCACACGGCGGGCCAGGCCCTCGCGGTGCCCGTCATCCTCTGGCTGATGTTCGTGGGCCGGGACGAGCGGATCATCCGCCGGCTGACCTGGGCGTTCGCCGCGATCGTGCTGTTCTCCCCGATGATCCAGGCCTGGTACGTGGTGTGGCTCATCCCGCTGTTCGCGGTCACGGGCATCCGCAGCGACTGGCAGGTCGACATCCTGTTCTTCCTCACCGTCTTCTTCATGATCTACGCGGTCTCCGACCAGCTGGACGTCTTCCCGTACCTGGACCTCGACCTCAGCTCCGGCCGGCTGATCGCGGCGGTCGTCGCCCTCTCCTACGGCGTGTACCTGTGGTTCATCGACCCGGCGACCCGGCGGCTCTTCCGCGGCCGCTACCAGCCCCCGGTGCAGAGCGCCGTGATCTGAGGAGCCGGTGTGGCCCCCGCGAGTTGATAAACTCGACCGCGGTGCCCGGGACGCGGTCCCGGGCGGCACGCCCCAGTAGCTCAGTGGATAGAGCAGGAGCCTTCTAATCTCTTGGTCGGGGGTTCGACTCCCTCCTGGGGCACACTCGCGATCCCCGCCATTCCGGCCCTCACGGCTCAGGGTGGCGGGGATCTCGTCGTCTCCGACGCCAGATCCGACGGCACGTCGTGCTGCGGTGCCCGGCGGGACCTCTCCGGTGGCGAGACGCACGGCCCTTGCGGGCAGGGCCGGCGGACCGGATGAGCGTGCCGGCGCCCGTTCGGTGGACCGGTACCTCCGAGCGGAGCGGAGGCGGGGTAGGCTGTGCGGTGGGCACGCAGATCTCGCCGTCTGTGTGTCCGCGGCTCGCTCGGTCTTACTGGACCGGGCGGGCCATCTTTCGTCGGTGGCGGAGCCGGCAGGTGCTGAGCGGCGTCCCGGCAGGCGCCCGGAGCCGGAGCACTTTCCCGCCACACCCCGGACGACCGGCCCACCTGCGGCCCTCGGCGGGCACGGCCCGGCCGTCCCCCTCCCAGGCAGTCCTGCCGGTGCCTCTTCCCGAGCTACAACCCGCTCTGGATTGTTTGCGGTCGCGAAAGTGTGGACAAGCACCACCCTGTGAATTCGCATACGTTAAGTAGCACATCGAGGGGTGCAGTGATCCGGCCACCTGAGCTCCGCGCCAGGACGGACGAGGAGCCGGAGCAGCACCTCCGCGACGACCCCGGCGGCAGCCCGCCGGGACGGCCGCAGTTCCCGGACGGGGTGCCCGGGGCGGCCGCGGACCACGCGTCCGGATCCGATTCAGGGGGAGGAACCATGAGCGTCACCATCATCAGGCAGTGGACCGGCCGGGGGGCCCGTTACTACCACTACGACACGGTGGAGGAGGCCACGGAGGACACCCGTGACTTCATCGTCCGCAACGTCGGCCCGGACATCGATCCGCAGCAGCTGGAGGCGATCACCCGGGGCGTCGTCGCGCTGCACTGCATGCACCTCGACTTCCGGGAGGACTGCATCGTGGTCGAGCCGGGGCACGCCGCCTAGTCGAACGGAACGCACGGGGGCCGGCGGCGAACCGGGCACGGCGCCGTTGCGCCGTGCCCGGGAGACTGCGGGGGTCGTCGCACGCGAGGCCGACCGCCGCCTCCCGTCCGGGCGCCCGCACTGCACCGGCACCGGCCTGCCGTGGCGAGATCGCGGCCGACGCCCGTGGCTGACGTCCGCGGTCGACGCCCCGCCGCGCGGAGCGACGGCTCCGAGGGGCGGGGCGACGGCTCCGCGCAGCGGGGCGACGCGCGGGGACGGGGTAGGCGCGGCGCCCGCTCCGGCGGTCCGGGCGCCGTGCCGGCCCCGAAAACCGGGCCGCGGTGCATCCACAGGAGCCACTGCGCCGGTAGTAGGGGTGAGGACACCCGCGCAGGATGTCGTCCGGCAGGCCGTCACCTGCCAGGCCACTGCAACGAACATCGAGGTGAGTCCGATGGCCCGGATCCGACTCTGCCAGTGCGGCGCCCCACCGCTCTACGGCCCGTGGTGCTGGGCATGCTCCCACGAGCAGGAGCGGCACCGGGAGCCCCTCGCCGTCATCGCCTGGAACGCCGTCGACATCGACTGACGGGCGCTCGCGGACCGTGAGCCGGTCTCACGCTGGTCGCCCGGCGGTCGCACTGCACAGCGCGTGGTCCCGGAACCCGAGGAGCGCGGCCGTCCACAACCGGGGCCCGCCCGCCGCGGCGGCACCGGCTCCTGCAGGACGCTGGGTGCACCCCGCCACCGGGGCCAGCACCGGCCGCACCGGCCGCCGTCCAGAGGAGTTCCCGATGACCGAGCAGATCACCGTCCGCGGCTACGTGGCCACGGACCCCGAGTCCCGCAACCTGCCCGACGGCACCGTGGTGGTGACCTTCCGCCTCGCCTCCACCCCGCGCTGGTTCGACCAGCAGGCCGGTTCGTGGCGGGACGGGCACACCAACTGGTTCTCCGTCCAGGCGTTCCGTGCGCTGGGGCTCAACGCGCTGGCCAGCATCAAGAAGGGCCAGCCCGTGGTGGTGGTCGGCAAGCTCAAGGTCCGGTTCTGGGAGGGCGAGCACGGGCGCAACACGGCCGTGGACGTGGACGCCGTGTCCCTCGGGCACGACCTCGCCCTCGGCACGGCCTGCTTCCAGCGCACCGTGACCTCCTCGCCGCCCGCCGAGCAGACGGGGGAGCGGCCCGCCGGGCAGCCCGAGGACGCGGCGGAGACCGGTGCCGCGGGCGCCCCGCCGGCCCCGGACGGGGACCCGGCGGAGCCGAGCGGCGACCCCGGAGGCGGGGACGGGGCCCCGGAGGTCCCGGCAGACGTCGACCCGGAGACCGGTGAGCTCCTCGCGGCCGCCGCTGAGCCCGGCCGGCGCCCGCGCCGCCAGCCGGCCACCGCCTGAGCTGCCCGGGCGGAGCCGTCCCGCGCGGGGACGGAGCCGGGGACGGACCCGGGGTCCGCGGCGCCGCCGCCCCCGGTCCGTCCCCGTCCGGCAGCCGCCGCTCGGCCGCCGCCGAGCGGGGTAGCCTTGAGGGCATGGCGGAATTCATCTACACAATGTCCAAGGCCCGCAAGACCGTGGGCGACAAAGTCATCCTGGACGACGTCACCATGTCGTTCTACCCCGGCGCGAAGATCGGCGTCGTGGGACCCAACGGGGCCGGCAAGTCCACCATCCTCAAGATCATGGCCGGCCTCGACCAGCCGTCCAACGGCGAGGCCCGGCTCAGCCCCGGCTACACCGTCGGCATCCTGCTCCAGGAGCCGCCGCTGAACGAGGAGAAGACCGTCCTGGGCAACGTCGAGGAGGGCGTGGGCGAGATCAAGGCGAAGGTCGACCGCTTCAACGCGATCTCCGAGGAGATGGCCCAGCCGGACGCCGACTTCGACTCCCTCATGGAGGAGATGGGCAAGCTCCAGGAGGACATCGACGCCGCCAACGCCTGGGACCTCGACTCCCAGCTGGAGCAGGCGATGGACGCCCTGCGCTGCCCGCCGCCGGACGCCGACGTCTCGGTCCTCTCCGGTGGTGAGCGCCGCCGCGTGGCCCTGTGCAAGCTGCTGCTGCAGAAGCCGGACCTCCTGCTCCTCGACGAGCCCACCAACCACCTCGACGCCGAGTCCGTGCTGTGGCTGGAGCAGCACCTGAAGGACTACCACGGTGCCGTCATGGCCGTGACCCACGACCGGTACTTCCTCGACCACGTGGCCGAGTGGATCTGCGAGGTCGACCGTGGCCGGCTGTACGGCTACGAGGGCAACTACTCGGCCTACCTCGAGACCAAGCGCGCCCGCATGGAGGTGCAGGGCAAGAAGGACGCCAAGCAGGCCAAGCGGCTGGCCGACGAGCTCGAGTGGGTGCGCTCCAACGCCAAGGGCCGCCAGGCGAAGTCGAAGGCCCGCCTGGCCCGCTACGAGGAGATGGCCGCCGAGGCCGAGAAGACCCGCAAGCTGGACTTCGAGGAGATCCAGATCCCGCCGGGACCGCGCCTGGGCAACCTCGTGATCGAGGCGAAGGACCTGCAGAAGGGCTTCGGGGACCGCTCCCTCATCAAGGGCCTGTCCTTCTCCCTGCCGCGCAACGGCATCGTGGGCGTCATCGGCCCCAACGGCGTCGGCAAGTCGACCCTGTTCAAGACCATCGTCGGCATGGAGGAGCTGGACGGCGGGGAGCTGAAGATCGGCGACTCCGTCAAGATCTCCTACGTGGACCAGAACCGTGCGAACCTCGACGCCAGCAAGTCGCTGTGGGAGGTCGTCTCGGACGGCCTGGACTACATCAACGTCGGCAACGTCGAGATGCCCTCGCGCGCCTACGTCTCCGCGTTCGGCTTCAAGGGCCCCGACCAGCAGAAGAAGGCGGGGGTGCTCTCGGGCGGAGAGCGCAACCGGCTGAACCTGGCCATGACCCTCAAGCAGGGCGGCAACCTGCTGCTCCTCGACGAGCCCACCAACGACCTCGACGTCGAGACCCTCGGCTCCCTGGAGAACGCGCTGCTGGAGTTCCCGGGCTGCGCCGTGGTCGTCTCCCACGACCGGTGGTTCCTCGACCGGGTCGCCACCCACATCCTGGCGTGGGAGGGCACCGAGGACGAGCCGGACCAGTGGTACTGGTTCGAGGGCAACTTCGAGTCCTACGAGGCCAACAAGGTGGAGCGCCTCGGCGCGGACGCCGCGCGGCCGCACCGCGTCACGCACCGCCGCCTCACCCGCGACTGACCCGGGGGCCGGGCCGCGCCCGGACCCCGTGCCGCCGAAGGGGCACGCCGGGCGGGAAGGAGCAGCTCCTTCCCGCCCGGCGGGCCCCTTCGGCGTGCTCCGGTGCGGTCAGGAGAACTCCGGGAAGCGCATCATGCCCTCCTGGGCGGTCGTGGCGACGAGCCGGCCGTCCCGGGAGAACATCCGGCCCACCCCGAGGCCGCGGGCCGAGGAGGCGTTGGGGGAGGACTGCACGTAGAGCAGCCACTCGTCCGCGCGGGTCTCCCGGTGCCACCACATCGCGTGGTCGAGGGAGGCGATGTTCATGCCGGGCTCGATCCATGTCCTGCCGTGCAGGCGCAGGATGGGCTCGAGCAGCGTGTAGTCGCTCGCGTAGGCGAGTGCGGCGCGGTGGATGTTCGGGTCGTCCGGCAGCGGCTTGAGGGTCTTGATCCACACCGCGTTGAACGGCTCGCCCCGGGAGTCCGGCTTGAAGTAGATCGGCTCCGTGATGTACCGCATGTCGAAGGGCCGCTCGTGCGCGATCGCCTGCGCCTCGGGGGCGTCGACGTGACCCAGCAGCTCCACGGCGCTGGGCAGGGACTCCGGCTCGGGCAGGTTCCGGGGGGACTCGTCCTGGTGGTCCAGGCCCCGGGCCGGGGCCTGGAAGGACGCGATGGCCGAGAGGATGGCGCGCCCGTCCTGGTAGGCGTGCACCCGGCGGGCGGAGAAGGACCGCCCGTCCCGGATCCGCTCCACCCCGAAGGTGATCGGCTGGGAGACGTCCCCGGCGCGCAGGAAGTACGCGTGCATCGAGTGGATGATCCGCTCCGGCTCCACGGTGCGCATGGCGGCGGTCGCGGCCTGCGCCAGGACCTGCCCGCCGTAGACCCGGCCGCGCGCGGGGGAGATGGAGTGGCCCACGTAGATGTCCTCGAGGGTGCGCGCGCCACCCCCGTCCGCGAGGTCGAGCATGTCGAGCAGGGCCTGCGTGGGGTCCGGGATCGGGCTGTAGGTCATGGCCTTCACTCTAGCCAAGCCGCCGGTCGCGCCGGGGCGCGCCCGGGTGTGATGGGATGGGGGCATGTCTTCGCTGCTGATCCCCATCCAGATGCGCTTCGGCGACATCGACAGCTACGGCCACGTCAACAACGTCACCATGCTCCAGTACCTGGAGGACGCCCGGGTCCGGCTCATGGCCCGTCCGCTGCCCGCGGACGCCGCCGCCGGGGTGCCGGAGGGCGCGACGTTCCGCACCCTGCTGGGGGACCTGATGACCGTGATCGGCCGGCAGGAGGTCGAGTACACGCAGCAGCTGCTGTACCGCGACGACCCGGTGTCCGTGCGGGTGTGGGTCTCCTCCGTGGGTGGGTCGAGCTTCGTGCTGGACTACGCGGTCCAGGAGGAGGACGGTTCGCGCGTCTACGCCGTGGCCCAGACGGTCGTCGTCGTGATCGACCGCTCCTCCGGGCGGCCGGTGCGCCTCGACGACACGCAGCGGGGCCTGCTCGAGCAGTGGCAGGACGCCCCGACCCGCTTCGCCCGCCGGCCCGCGCCGGCGGAGGCCTGAGCCCCGTGGGCCGGTCCCTCCCGCTGACGGATCCGCGGGACGTCGCCGACCTGCGGACGTATCTGTCCCGGGCCCGCGGCGTGGACCCGCAGGGCGCGGTGCGCTTCCAGGCGCGCGGGCGAGTCCTCGGCGTCTACGTGTGCGTGCTCGAGCCCCACGGCCTGCTCGACACCACGCCCACGGTCCTCGGCCTGCGCACCGCCGCGCTGGCCGAGGAGCAGGCCCTGGACGTCACCGTCCCGCTCGGCGGGGTGCTCGACCGGATGCCCCGCCAGGACCAGGACGCCACGGACGTGGGCCTGCCCCCCGTGGACGCGAACGTCTCGTGGGCGGGCATCGCCCCGCCCCTGGGCGGGTGGACCCCGGTGGGGTCCGTTGCCGGGGACGCGCTGCGCGAGGCCGCACGGGCCGGGATCGCCGAGGTCGCCCGGGCCGTGCCCACCGACGCGGGCGCCGCCGTCGTCGACACCGTGCGCTCGCAGGTCTGGGGCCGGTCGTCCGGGTGGGCGGAGCCCCTCGCGGGGCGGCTGACCGGGGCGCCGCTGCCGGACGGCGCGGCGTTCGCCGCGTACTCGCTCGGCTTCCTGCGCCCGGGCGCCGAGGTCGCCGTCGCGGAGAACGGCCGCTGGGTGCGCCTGAGCACCCCCGGCGGGCACGTCCTGGCCAAGCGCTGACACTCCCGGGACCTCAGCCGGGACGGTTGATCATGGCGTGGGCGGCGCGGTCGAAGTAGTCCCAGATGATCCCGTCGTGCAGCGGGGAGAGCTCCAGGGTGTCCAGGGCCGCGCGCATGTGCGTCAGCCACGTCTCGCGCGCCCACGTGTCCACGGGGAACGGCATGTGCCGCATCCGCAGCCGCGGGTGCCCGCGCTGCTCCGAGTAGGTGGTCGGCCCGCCCCAGTACTGCTCGAGGAACATCCTCAGCCGCTCCTCGGCGGGGCCGAGGTCGTCCTCCGGGTAGAGCGCCCGGAACCGCTCGTCCTCGGCCACCCGGGCGTAGAACTCGTGCACGAGCTTCACGAACGTCTCGTGCCCGCCCACCTGGTCGTAGAACGACGACGCCGTGCCCGCCTCGGCCTGCTCCCGCTCGTCGCCGACCTGGGGCACGGGGCGGCGCAGCTGGGACAGGGGCGCCCCGACCGCGAAGGAGCGCGCCCCGGGCGGCGCCGCGGCGGCGGGGTCGGTGCGCGGGTCCTGGCCGGCCGGACCGGGGCGCTGCTGCTCGCCGCTCATGCGCGCACCACCTCGTAGGCGGCGTCCACGGCCTGCGCCCGGACCGCGCGGGCCGTCGCGTCGCGCTGCTCGAGCACCAGCCGGCGGAGCCCCTGCAGGTCCTCGGGCAGGTCCGCGAGGAAGGCGTCCGCGGCGTCGACGGTCTCCTGGGCGGGGATGTTCGGGTACATGCCGATCGCGATCTGCTGGGCCAGCTCGTGGGTCCGGGTGCGCCACACGCCGGGGATCGCCGCGAAGTACTCCTCGGCCCAGGGCGCCAGCAGGGAGGTGTCGGCGGCCGTGCGGAAGCCGTCGATCGCCGCGTCCTGGATGGAGTTGGGCAGCGACCCGTCCACCATGATCTGCTGCCACGCCCGGGCCTTGGCCTCGGCCGTGGGGATGGCGGCCCGGGCGCGGGCGGCCGCGATCGCGCCGTTCTCGGTGTTGTCCTGCGCGAGCATCGCGTCCACCTCCGCGTCGCCGGCACGCCCGCCGGCGCACAGCGCGGTGAGCAGGCTCCAGCGCAGGTCGGTGTCCAGCGCCAGGCCCTCCAGGGTGCGCCGCCCGTCGAGGAGCTGCTCGAGGACGTCCAGCTGCTCGTCGGTGCGGGCGTGCCGGGCGAAGGCCCGGAGGAACTGCAGCTGCTGGTCGGAGCCGGGCGCCGCCTCCTCGGTGAGCCGGCGGAGCCGGTCGGCGGCGGCGCGCACGGTGGCCCCGCGCACGGGCTCGGCCACGTAGCCGTCGAGCACGGTGTCCAGCTGGCGCAGCTGCACCTGGATGCCGGTCGAGGACGTCTCGTGGGCGATGTTGCCGAGCACGAGCTCCACGTAGCGGCGGGCGGGCGTCTCGCCGTCGTGCACGCCGTCCCACACGGACGCCTGGACGAGGGCGCGCGGGAGCGTGTCCTCGAAGTTCTTCAGGTGGGTCAGGGCGGTGTCCAGGGAGCACTCGTCGAGGCGGATCTTCGCGTAGGCGAGGTCGTCGTCGTTGAGCAGCACGAGGTCCGGCAGCTCCCGGCCCACCAGCTGCGGCACCTCCGTGGACGGGCCGTCGACGTCGAGCTCGACCCGGTGCGTGCGCACGAGCTTGCCCTGCTCCCCGTCGTGGTCGTAGAAGCCCACGGCCAGGCGGTGCGGGCGCAGCGTGGGGTGCTCGTCGGGGGCGGTCTGCCGGATCCGGAAGGAGCGGATGATCCCGTCCTGGTCGGTCTCGAGCTCCGGGGTCAGCGTGTTCACCCCGGCGGTCTCGAGCCACTTCGCGGCCCACTCGTCGAGGTCCCGGCCGCTGGCCTCCTCGAGCCGGACCATGAGGTCGCGCAGCTCGGTGTTGCCCCACGCGTGCTCCCGGAAGTACCGGTTGAGCCCGACCATGAACTGCTCCTGGCCCACCCAGGCCACCAGCTGCTTGAGCACCGAGGCGCCCTTGGCGTAGGTGATGCCGTCGAAGTTCACCAGCACGTCCTCCAGGTCCCGGATCTCGGCCTTGATGGGGTGGGTGGTGGGCAGCTGGTCCTGTTCGTAGCCCCAGGACTTCTCCCCGGCGGCGAACGTGGTCCACGCCTCCGTGTACCGGGTGTTCTCCGCCGCGGCGAGGGTGGACATGAACTCGGCGAAGGACTCGTTGAGCCACAGGTCGTTCCACCAGCGCATGGTCACGAAGTCCCCGAACCACATGTGGGCCAGCTCGTGCAGGACCGTGATGGCCCGCCGCTCCACCCGGGCCTGCGTGGGCCGGGAGCGGAAGACGTAGAGCTCCACGAAGGTCACCGCGCCGGCGTTCTCCATGGCCCCGGCGTTGAACTGCGGGACGAACAGCTGGTCGTACTTCTCGAACGGGTAGGGCACCCCGAACTGCGCCTCGAAGAACTCGAAGCCGCGCTTGGTGATGCCGAACATCTCCTCCGCCTCGACGTGCTCCACGAGCGAGCGGCGGGCGTACAGGCCCAGGGGGATCGTGCGGCCGTCGGCGCTGGTGAGCTCGTCGTGCACGGACGCGTACGGGCCGGCGATCAGCGCCGTGACGTAGCAGGGGACCACCGGGGTGGGGGTGAAGGACCACGTGGCGGCGCCCTCGCCGGCGGCGACGGGCTCCGGGGTGGGCTGGGTCGAGACGACCGTCCAGTGCGCGGGGGCCGTGACCGTGAACGCGAAGCGCGCCTTGAGGTCCGGCTGCTCGAACACGGCGAACACGCGCCGGGTGTCCGCCACCTCGAACTGGGTGTAGAGGTAGACCTCGTCGTCGACCGGGTCCACGAACCGGTGCAGGCCCTCGCCGGTGTTCATGTACCGGCAGTCCGACTCGACCGTGAGCACGTTGTCCGCGGCGAGCCCGGGCAGCTGGATCCGCACGCCGTCCGAGACCTCGGCGGGATCGAGCTCGGTGCCGTTGAGCACCACGGAGTGCACCGCGTCGGTGATCGCGTCGATGAACGTCGAGGCGCCCGGGGTCGCCCGGAAGCGCACGGTGGTCGTGGAGCGGAAGACGCGCTCGCCGCGGGTCAGGTCGAGGACCACCTCGTAGGCGTCCACCGCCACGGTCTCGGCCCGCGCGGCCGCCTCCTGGCGGGTCAGGTTGGTTCCGGGCACTTCAGTGCCGTCCTCTCGTCGGGGTCGGGGTCGGGGTCGGGGTCGGGTCGGGATGGCTCGGGATCGGGGCGTCCGCGACCGGTGGGCCGCAGGGGATCGTCCCATTATGTCAGCCGGGTCCCGGCCGCCCGGGGAGGCCCTGCGGTGTGCGCGGCACGCACTACGCTGGAGGGCGGCCGGTCCGTCCGCGCGGGCCCTGCGCCTCGATCCCGCCCCGTTCCCGCGAACCCCAGGAGCACGCCGCCCATGCGCGTCCACATCGCCACCGACCACGCCGGCCTGGACCTCTCCCGCTACCTGGTCGAGGAGCTCGTCGCCGCCGGCTACGACCTCGTCGACCACGGCCCCGCCGAGTACGACGCCCTCGACGACTACCCCGCGTTCTGCATCAGCGCCGCGCGCGCCGTCCGGGCGGACCGGGAGGCGGGGCTCGACTCCCTCGGGATCGTCCTGGGCGGGTCGGGCAACGGCGAGCAGATCGCCGCCAACAAGGTCGAGGGCATCCGTGCCGCCCTGGCCTGGAACCTGGACACCGCCCGGCTCGCGCGCCAGCACAACGACGCCCAGGTCGTGGCCGTCGGTGGGCGCCAGCACCCGCAGGAGGAGGCGCTGGCGATCGTCCGGGCGTTCCTCGCGGAGCCCTTCTCCGGGGACGAGCGCCACGAGCGCCGGATCGCCCAGATCGGCGAGTACGAGTCCACCGGCACCGTCGCGGGAAAACTCGAGGACCTGCGCCCGCGCGAGTTCCCGGCCGCCCAGGAGGCCTGAGTGCCGGAGGGCCACTCGGTCCACCGCCTCGCCCGCCAGTTCGCCGACTGCTTCTCAGGCCAGGCCCTGGCCGTGAGCTCCCCGCAGGGACGCTTCGCCGCCGGGGCGCACGCCCTGGACGGCGCCGTGCTCGAGGGGGCGCGGGCCCACGGCAAGCAGCTGTTCCTCGACTTCGCGGGGGACCGGGTGCTGCGCTCGCACCTCGGCCTCTACGGCGCGTGGAGCTTCGGCGGCACCGACCGCTTCCGCGGCGCCTCCTCCATCGGGGCCCCGCGCCGGATCGGGGAGCGGGAGGCGCACGACGACGACGCCGCCCCCGCCGGCCCGCTGCTGCCGCCGGCGCCCGTGGGGGCGGTGCGCGTGCGGCTGGTCGGGGACGAGGGCTGGGCCGATCTGCGCGGGCCGACGCTGTGCGTGCTGGAGAGCTCCGCCGAGGCCGAGGCGGCCCGGGCGCGGCTGGGCCCGGACCCGCTCGACCCGCACGCGGACCCCGCGCCGTTCGTGGCCGCCGTGCGGCGCAGCCGCCGCCCGGTGGGCGCGCTGCTCATGGACCAGGCCGTGCTGGCCGGGGTGGGCAACATCTTCCGGGCGGAGTCCCTGTTCCGCCGCGGACTGGACCCGATGACGCCGGGGCGCGCCCTCGACGAGCCGGCGCTGCTGGAGCTGTGGGCGGAGAACGCGGCCCTCATGCGCACGGGCGTGCGGCTGGGCCGGATCCTGACGACCGACGCCGCGGACCGCCCGGGGATCTCGGAGGCGCAGGCGTGGCCCGGGCACGCCCACCTCGTCTACAAGCGCCAGGGCCTGCCGTGCCGCCGGTGCGGGACGCCCGTGGCGGCGGGGGAGCTGGAGGGGCGCACGCTCTACTGGTGCCCCTCCTGCCAGCGCTGACCGCGGCGGGGTCCACGGCGTAGCCTGGAGCCGTGTCCAGTTGCTGCGGCGCGCCCGGCTACCGGCGCGTCTTCGGCCCCCGCTTCGCGCGGCGCCTCGCCCGCCGGTACCGGCGGCGGGGCCTCGACCGCGCCTCCCGGCGGGTCGTGGAGTTCCTCGCCGCCCAGGGCGTCGAGGGGGCCAGCGTGCTGGAGATCGGCGGCGGCGTGGGCGGGATCCAGCTCGAGCTGCTGCGCCGGGGCGCCGCGCGGAGCACGAACCTGGAGCTCGTGGACTCCTACGAGGCCGAGGCCGCGGAGCTGGCCGCCGCCGCCGGGGTGTCCGGCCGCGTGGTGCGCATGCAGCTCGACATCGCGACGGACCCGGAAGCGGTCGCCCCGCACGACGTCGTGGTGCTGCACCGGGTCGTGTGCTGCTACCCCGACCACGAACGGCTCCTGGGCGCCGCCGCGGACCGTGCCACGCGCCTGCTCGTGTTCAGCCACCCGCCCGGGCACCGCCTCCTGCGGGCGCTCGCCGCCCTGGAGAACCTCGGCCTCCGCGCCGCCGGGACGCCCTTCCGCACCTACGTGCACTCCCCGGCGGCCATGCTCGCCGTCCTGCAGGAGCACGGGCTGCGTCCCGTGCACGCGGACCGGGGCGCGGTGTGGCGGGTGGTCGGGCTGCGCCGCTGAGACGCGCCGGGGGCCGGGCCGAGGTGCCGCCGGGGACGACGAACGCCCCGGTCCAGCGGGACCGGGGCGTTCGTGCACGGAGAGGGGATGACGGGAATCGAACCCGCGTAATCAGTTTGGAAGACTGAGGCTCTACCATTGAGCTACATCCCCGCGGAGCGCTCTGTCGAGGCCTTCCCATTAACCGGCCCGGCGCGCGCGGTGTCAAATCCCGGGGCGCGGGCGCACCCGCGGAGCGCGGTCGGCAGGACGCCGGCGGGCCGTGCGGAGCGGGGTCCGGCGGGCCGAGGTGCGGCCCCGTCCGCCCAGCCGGTAGACTCGCCGGTGGTCCGTGCTCGTGCACCGGACCGCAGTCGTTGCAGCCGAGGCTGCAGGTACCGGGGCGTAGCGTAGTGGCTAGCGCGCCTGCTTTGGGAGCAGGAGATCGCAGGTTCGAGTCCTGTCGCCCCGACGTTGGAGCGGCTGCCCGGTCCTGCCGGGCAGCCGCCTTCCCGACTGTCCCGGGCCGGAGAGCGGCACCGGAAGACCCAACCGACCTACCACTCAGGAGTGCAGCGGAAGTGAAGAGCGCCGTCGAGAAACTCAACCCCACCCAGGTCAAGATCGTGGTGGACGTCCCGTTCGCGGAACTGAAGCCGTTCATCGACCAGACCTACACCTCGCTCGCCAACCAGATCCAGGTCCCCGGCTTCCGCCGCGGCAAGGTTCCGGCGCGGCTGATCGAGCAGCGCGTGGGCTTCGACTTCGTCGTCGAGAACGCGCTCAACGAGGGCCTGAACACCTTCTTCCAGCAGGCGCTGGCGGAGAACGAGATCACCCCGCTGACCCAGCCCCAGGTCGAGGTCCTCGCCAAGCCGGACGAGACGGACCGCGAGGCCGACGTCAAGGTCGAGATCGACGTGGCCGTGCGCCCCGAGATCGAGCTGCCCGACTACAAGGGCCTCGAGGTCGAGGTGGAGGCCCGCGAGGCCTCCGCCGAGGACGAGCAGAAGGCCCTCGACGAGCTGCGCGGGCGCTTCGGCACCCTCAAGACCGTGGACCGTCCCGCCGTCGAGGGCGACTTCGTCACCCTCGACCTGCAGGCCCTGGTCGACGGCGAGGAGGTCGACGCCGCCAACGACCTGTCCTACCAGGTGGGCGCCGGCACGATGCTCGAGGGCATGGACGAGGCCATCACCGGTCTGTCCGCCGACGAGGACGCCACCTTCGAGACCAAGCTCGCCGGCGGCGAGCACAGCGGCGAGGACGCCGTGGTCAAGGTCAAGGTCACCGCCGTCAAGGAGCGCGAGCTGCCCGAGGCCGACGACGAGTTCGCCCAGCTGGCCTCCGAGTTCGACACCATCGAGGAGCTCAAGGAGGACCTGAAGAAGCAGGCCGCCGAGGGCACCGTGGTGGAGCAGGGCGTCGAGGCCCGCGACAAGGTCCTGGAGAAGCTGCTGGCCCTCGTGGAGATCCCCGTGCCGCAGGCCGTGATCGACGAGCAGATCGCCCAGCACTTCGACAACCCGCAGGCCGAGGCGGACCACGACACCGCGGACCACCGGGCCGAGGTGCAGAAGAACGCCGAGGACGCGTTCCGCAACGAGATCGTGCTGGACGCGGTCGCCGAGGCCGAGGAGATCGGCGTCGAGCAGTCCGAGCTGATCGACTACATCATCAACATGTCCCAGCAGTACGGCATGGACCCGAACCAGTTCGCCCAGCTGCTCGACTCCTCGGGCCAGGCCGGTCTGATGGTGGGGGAGGTGCGCCGCCGCAAGGCCCTGGCCAAGGTGCTGGAGTACGCGACGGTCACCGACACCGAGGGCAACACGGTGGACCTCTCCGAGTTCGTGCGCCCGCAGGGCGAGGAGCAGGCGGGGGAGCCCGCCGAGGAGGTCGAGCCCGAGGAGACCACCGCGGCCCCGGCCCCCGGCACCGAGGAGGAGTCCGCCGACTCGCCCGAGTCCGCGGAGTCCGCCGACTCCCCGGAGTCGGCCGACTCGGCGGACTCCCCGGACTCCGCCAAGTGACGTCCTGACGCCGCTCCCGACGACGCCGCCGTCCCGCCCGGGACGGCGGCGTCATCGTCTGCGGGGGGCACGCCCTCCGACCATGCGCCATCAGCGAACAACCCGGACGGGGACCGGCCGGGACCCGGGGCGGGCACTAGTGTTCTGTTCAGAGATCACCGGACCACACGGACGAAAGAGGCACTGTTACATGACCTCCGCTCACGAGTCGCCGTTCGGCTCGACCCACGCAACCTCCACCGGCCCGCGCCTGCAGGGCGGCGGCCCCATGGGCGGCCAGGACGACTACGTCTACAACCGGCTGCTCAAGGAGCGCATCATCTGGCTGGGCTCCGAGGTGCGCGACGACAACGCGAACCTCATCTGCTCGCAGATGCTGCTGCTCTCGGCCGAGGACCCCCAGGCGGACATCTTCCTGTACATCAACTCCCCGGGCGGCTCCGTCACCGCGGGCATGGCGATCTACGACACCATGCAGCTCATCCCGAACGACGTGGTGACCGTGGCCACCGGCCTGGCCGCGTCGATGGGCCAGTTTCTGCTGTCCTCGGGCACCAAGGGCAAGCGCTACTCCACCCCGAACGCCCGGATCCTCATGCACCAGCCCTCCGGCGGCATGGGCGGCACCGCCTCGGACATCCGGGTGCAGGCCGAGCTGATCCTGTCGATGAAGCAGCGCCTCGCGGAGCTCACCGCCGAGCAGACCGGCCAGTCCCTGGAGACGATCCTCCGGGACAACGACCGCGACAACTGGTTCGACGCCCAGCGCGGCCTCGAGTACGGCTTCTTCGACCACATCGCCAGCTCGGCCGGCTCCATGACCGGCGGCGGCGGGACCATGAAGGACCAGGAGTAGGACCTCGGCGGTCCCACCACGTCATCAGGCACGCTCTTCCAGACCTCCGAGGAACTCAACCATGACCTTCACCCACGGACCTTCGTCCACGGCCGGTTCCGCGGCCGCCCTGCCCACCAGCCGCTACGTGCTCCCGGACTTCGAGGAGCGCACCCCCTACGGGTACCGCCGGCAGAACCCCTATACCAAGCTGTTCGAGGACCGGATCATCTTCCTGGGCGTCCAGGTCGACGACGCCTCGGCCGACGACGTCATGGCGCAGCTGCTCGTGCTCGAGGCGCAGGACGCCGACCGGGACATCACGATGTACATCAACTCCCCGGGCGGGTCGTTCACCGCGATGACCGCGATCTACGACACCATGCAGTTCATCCGCCCCGAGGTCCAGACGGTGTGCCTCGGACAGGCCGCGTCCGCGGCGGCCGTCCTGCTCGCGGGCGGCACCCCCGGCAAGCGCCTGGCCCTGCCGAACGCCCGCGTGCTCATCCACCAGCCGGCCATGTCCGGTCAGGGCGGGGGCCAGGCCTCGGACATCGAGATCCAGGCCAACGAGATCATGCGCATGCGCGAGTGGCTGGAGGAGACCCTGGCCCTGCACTCCGGCAAGACCGCCGAGGAGGTCAACCGGGACATCGAGCGCGACAAGATCCTCACCGCGTCCGCCGCCAAGGAGTACGGGATCGTGGACCACGTCCTGGAGTCCCGGAAGATCCACAAGCCCGCGACCGTCACCTCCTGACCCGGGCGACCCGCCGCAGCCCACCCGCAGCGCCCCGGTGCGCCGCGACCCGACCGGTCGCGGCGCACCGGGGCGCCCTGGTGTTGGGGCGGGACCCGGTCCTCGCCTATCCTGGACGAGGATTCCCGTACCCCGACCAGAGGACTGTTTCATGGCGCGCATCGGCGAGACCGCGGATCTGCTCAAGTGCTCCTTCTGCGGCAAGAGCCAGAAGCAGGTCCGCAAGCTCATCGCGGGCCCGCGCGTCTACATCTGCGACGAGTGCATCGAGCTGTGCAACGAGATCATCGAGGAGGAGCTGAGCGAGGTCAAGGACCTCGAGCAGCAGGAGCTCCCCACGCCCCACGAGATCTACCAGCACCTCCACCAGTACGTGATCGGCCAGGAGACCGCCAAGCGGGCGCTGGCCGTGGCCGTGTACAACCACTACAAGCGGGTCCGGGCCGGCGAGAACGGCAAGCCCCTGTCCCTGGCCACGGCGGCCGGTGACGAGGACGTCGAGATCGCCAAGTCCAACATCCTGCTGGTCGGCCCCACCGGCTCCGGCAAGACGTACCTGGCCCAGTCCCTGGCCCGCAAGCTCGACGTGCCCTTCGCGGTGGCGGACGCCACGTCCCTCACGGAGGCCGGCTACGTCGGCGAGGACGTCGAGAACATCCTGCTCAAGCTCATCCAGGCGGCGGACTACGACGTCAAGCGGGCCGAGACGGGGATCATCTACATCGACGAGATCGACAAGATCTCCCGCAAGTCCGAGAACCCCTCGATCACCCGCGACGTCTCCGGCGAGGGCGTGCAGCAGGCGCTGCTGAAGATCCTGGAGGGCACCGTGGCCTCGGTGCCCCCGCAGGGCGGGCGCAAGCACCCGCAGCAGGAGTTCATCCAGATCGACACCACCAACGTGCTGTTCGTCGTGGCCGGCGCCTTCGCCGGGCTCGAGGACATCGTGGACTCCCGGGCGGGCCGGACGAGCATCGGCTTCGGCGCGGAGCTGAAGCAGAGCGGGCCGCGCCACGAGGTGATGGCCGACGTCATGCCGGAGGACCTGCTGAAGTTCGGCCTGATCCCCGAGCTGATCGGCCGTCTGCCCGTGGTGACCACGCTGCGCGAGCTGTCGGTGGCCGACCTCACCCGCATCCTCACGGAGCCGCGCAACGCGCTCGTGAAGCAGTACAAGAAGATGTTCCAGCTGGACGGCGTCGAGCTGACGTTCGACCCCGAGGCGCTGACCGCCGTCGCCGAGCTCGCGATCCAGCGGGGCACGGGCGCCCGCGGGCTGCGCGCCATCCTCGAGGACGTGCTCCAGCCCGTCATGTTCGAGCTCCCCAGCCGGGAGGACATCGCCGCCGTGCTGGTCACCGCCGAGGCCGTGGCCAAGCAGGCCGAGCCGGAGATCATCACCCACGAGATGATCCGCGAGGAGCAGAACCGGAACAAAACAGCCTGAGCCGTGGCTTCTACCCGGTGAAGCGTCCGCCACTCCCGGCGGACGCCCGCACGAGAGGAAGCTGATGACGGACAAGGTGGAGTTCTGGTTCGACCCCCTGTGCCCCTGGGCCTGGATGACCTCGCGGTGGATGGAGGAGGTCGAGCGGTTGCGCGACGTCGAGGTGCACTGGCGGATCATCTCGCTGGGCATCCTCAACGAGGAGAACCCCGGCAGCCACCACCACGGCCACGAGGAGTCGATGTGGCTCGTGCGCGTGGTCGAGGCCGCGGCCCGTGCCCACGGTGACGAGTACAACAAGAGGCTCTACGACGCCATGGGCACGCGGCGCCACCCCGGGGGGATCGAGGACCTGGAGCGGATCATCACCGAGTCCCTCGAGGAGGTCGGCCTGCCCGCGGAGCTCGCCGCGGCCCGGCACGCCACCGAGTTCGACGACGCGCTGCGGGCCTCCACGGAGGCCGCCCAGGCGGTCGCCGGCGAGGACATCGGCACGCCCTGCATCTCCGTCAACGGCGTGGGCTTCTTCGGCCCGGTCTTCACGCCGGCGCCCCGGGGCGAGGACGCCGCCCGGGTCTGGGACGGCTGCCTGGCCCTGGTCTCCCACCACGGGTTCTACGAGCTCAAGCGCGGTCGTGACGAGGGCCCGATCTTCGACTGAGCAGCGACCCGGACCGACCCGGGTCCCGGACAGCACGAGGGCCCGGCCGCCGCGGCGGCCGGGCCCTCGTGCTGCGCACCGGGGACGGCGCTACCGGGCCGGCTCCTCCGCGGGGACCAGCTCGACGTCGCGCACGGCGAGGCCCTCGGGCCCGGCGACGAGCACGAGCTCGGCGGCGTTGCCCGCGGCCTTGAGGTCGCCCAGGCCCGCCTCGAGGCGGGCGACGTCCTCGGCGGCGGCCGTGATGGTCGCCGAGCGCACCTCGGTGCGCTGCTTGACCTTGGCCTCGGACTTGGCCTTGCGCAGCCCCGAGAGGGCCTCGCCCACGGTCGTGAGCACCTCCGGGTCGGCGTCGGTCACGGCGTCCGCGAAGCCCTCGACGCCCGGCCACGAGGCCCGGTGCACGGAGCCGGTGCGCCACCAGGACCAGACCTCGTCCGTGGCGAACGGCAGGACGGGGGCGAACAGGCGCAGCAGCGCGTCGAGGGTCGTGGCGAGCGCGGCGTGCACGGACGCCTGCGCGGCCGCCCCGCGGGCCCCGTAGGCCCGGTCCTTCACGAGCTCGACGTAGTCGTCGGTGAAGGTCCAGAAGAACTGCTCGGTGAGCTGCAGGGCCCGGGCGTACTCGTAGTCCCGGAACGCCTGGCCGGCGCGCTCCACGACCGTGGCCAGCTGGGCGAGCAGCGCACGGTCCACCGCGTCGGTCACGACGTCCGCGGACGCCCCGGCGCCGAGCACGGAGGCCTCGGTGACGCCCTGGGCGAGGACGAACTTCGAGGCGTTGAGCAGCTTGATGGCCAGCCGGCGGCCGATCTTCATCTGCCCCTCGTCGTAGGCGGTGTCCGCGCCCAGGCGGGCGGAGGCGGCCCAGTAGCGCACCGCGTCGGCCCCGTAGTTCTCGAGCACCTCGGTGGGGACCACCACGTTGCCCTTGGACTTGGACATCTTCTTGCGGTCCGGGTCGAGGATCCACCCGGAGAGCGCGGTGTTGGTCCAGGGCACCGTGCCGGCCAGCGACTCGGAGCGCACCACCGTGGAGAACAGCCAGGTGCGGATGATGTCGTGGCCCTGGGGCCGGAGGTCCATCGGGAAGGTGTTGGCGTGCAGCCGCTCGTCGAACGCCCAGCCGGTGGCGATCTGGGGGGACAGCGAGGACGTCGCCCAGGTGTCGAGCACGTCCGGGTCGCCGGTGAAGCCGTGCGGCTGATCCCGCTGGGTCTCGTCGAAGCCGGGGGCCGGGTCGGCGGCCGGGTCCACGGGCAGCTGGTCGAGGGCGGGCAGGACGGGGTCGTCGTAGTCCGGGTTGCCGTCGCCGTCGAGCCGGTACCAGACCGGGAAGGGCACCCCGAAGAAGCGCTGGCGGGAGATCAGCCAGTCGCCGTGCAGGCCCTCGATCCAGTTCTCGTACCGGGACCGCATGAACGCGGGGTGCCAGGCCATCTCACGCCCGCGCCCGATGAGCGCCTCGCGCCGGTCGGCGTCGCGGCCGCCGTTGCGGATGTACCACTGGCGGGAGGTGACGACCTCGAGCGGCTTGTCGCCCTTCTCGTAGAAGTTCACCGGGTGCATGACCTTCCGGGGCTCGCCCACCAGGTCCCCGGACTCCCGGAGCATCTCCACGACGGCCTGCTGCGCCGAGAACACGGTCCTGCCCGCCACCTCGGCGTAGCGCTCGGCCGGGGCGCCGGCGGCGATCCACTCCGGGGTCTCGCTCGCGAAGCGGCCGTCACGGCCGATCAGCGCCCGGGTCGGGAGGTCCAGCTCCCGCCACCACGTCACGTCGGTGAGGTCGCCGAAGGTGCAGATCATGGCGATCCCGGAGCCCTTGTCCGGCTTGGCCAGCGGGTGCGCCCGCACCTCGACCTCGACGTCGAACAGGGGGGAGCGCACCGTGGTGCCGAACAGCGGCTGGTAGCGCTCGTCGTCCGGGTGGGCCACGAGGGCCACGCACGCGGGCAGCAGCTCGGGGCGGGTGGTCTCGATGTGCACCGGCTCGCCGTCGGGACGGTGGAAGGCGACCCGGTGGTAGGTGCCCTCCCGCTCCCGGTCCTCGAGCTCGGCCTGGGCCACGGCGGTGCGGAAGGTGACGTCCCACAGGGTGGGGGCCTCGGCCATGTAGGCGTTGCCGGCCGCGAGGTCCTGGAGGAAGGCGCGCTGGGAGACGGCCCGGGAGCGGGCGTCGATGGTGCGGTAGGTGCGGGTCCAGTCCACGGACAGGCCCAGGGTGGAGAACAGCTGCTCGAAGACCTTCTCGTCCTCGACCGCCAGCTCCTCGCAGAGCTCGATGAAGTTCTTGCGGGAGACCACGTCCCAGTCGCGCTGGTTCTTCGCGGGCTTCTCCGGCGGGCGGTAGCCCTCGACGTAGGGCCTCGTGGGGTCGCAGCGCACGCCGTAGTAGTTCTGCACGCGGCGCTCGGTGGGCAGGCCGTTGTCGTCCCAGCCCAGCGGGTAGAAGACGTTCTTGCCGCTCATCCGCTGGAAGCGGGCGATCACGTCCGTCTGCGTGTAGGAGAACATGTGGCCGACGTGCAGGGAGCCCGAGGCGGTCGGCGGGGGAGTATCGATCGAGTAGACCTGCTCGCGCGTGGTGTCCTCGTCGAAGGCGAAGGTGCCCTCCTCGCGCCACCTGCGCGCGTACTTCTGCTCGAGGCCCTCCAGGGCGGGCTTGTCGGGAACGGTCACGGGCGTGGTCTCGGGCGTGGTCTCCGGTGCGGTCCCGGGCGTGTCTGTGCCCTGCGTGTTGTCAGCCATGCCGACCAGTCTCTCACGAGCCCCGGCGCGCGCCCCGACGCCCCGGTGCTTGGGCGGCGCCCGGCGCCCGGCTAGCGTGGGGCCCATGACCGATCAGCAGAGCTCCACCACGCACACCGGCAGGGTCGCCGTCGTCACCGGCGCGTCGACCGGCATCGGGGAGGCCACCGCGCGCGAGCTGCGCCGGTCCGGCTGGACCGTCTACGCGGTGGCCCGCCGCGCCGAACGGCTCGAGGCCCTGGCCCGCGAGACGGGGGCCGTGCCCGCGCCGTGCGACATCACCTCGGACGCCGACGTCGAGGCCCTCCGGGACCAGGTGCTGGAGGAGCAGGGCCGCGTGGACGCGCTGCTCAACATCTCCGGCGGCGCCCGCGGCACGGACCGCGTGGCCGAGGCCAGCACCGAGGACTGGGAGTGGATGTACCAGGTCAACGTGCTCGGCACGATGCGCCTGACCCGCGCCTTCCTCCCGGCGCTGCGCGCCAACGGCGAGGGCACCGTCCTGAACCTCACGTCCCTCGCCGCGCACCGGGCCTACGAGGGCGGCGGCGGCTACAACGCCGCGAAGTTCGCCGAGCGGGCCATGACGGAGGCGCTGCGGCTCGAGGAGGCCGAGCACAACGTGCGCGTCGTCGAGATCGCCCCGGGCCTCGTGCACACCCCGGAGTTCTCCCTCAACCGTCTCGGCGGGGACCAGGAGGCCGCGGAGAAGGTCTACGCGGGCGTGGACAAGCCCCTCACCTCCGAGGACGTCGCCCAGGTGTGCGCCTTCGCGGTGAACCTGCCCCACCACGTGGACCTCGACACCGTGACCATCAAGCCGGTCGCCCAGGCGGCCCCGCACAAGCTGATCCGCGGCCGGTAGGCCTCCCCGCGAACTCACCCGCCCCCGCCGAGGTCGTGGCTGGCGGCCACCGGAGACCGCCGGGTCGCCGGCAGCCGCAATCTCGGCGACGTCCCGGGTGGGTTAAGATGGGGGCAGTCATCACGGCGTCGATCCGGCCATCACCGGGGAGTCTTCGGAAGAACAGGGCCCCCGGGCCCCCAGTAGAACCGAACGGGTAAGCCCGTCACAGCAGTCGACGAGCGGCGGCCCGTGTCCCCCAGGGGACCGGGGCGCAAGCGAGGTGGTACCGCGTTCCGCCCCGGGCGACCGGCCGGCAGCGTCCTTGCACCCTGACCCGCACGAGAAGCACCGACGTCAGAACGAGGATGGACCCCGTGTCAGACCAGCCCGTCTACCCCAAGGCGACCACCGACCCCGCCGCCCGGGGCGTGCCCGCGGCGCCCGCGTTCCCCGCCGTGGAGGAGCGCGTCCTGGCCTACTGGGCGCAGGACCGCACGTTCCAGGCCAGCGTGGACCAGCGCGACCCCGGCCGGGACGGCTCCAACGAGTTCGTCTTCTACGACGGCCCGCCCTTCGCCAACGGGCTGCCGCACTACGGGCACCTCCTCACCGGCTACGTCAAGGACCTCGTGGCCCGCTACCAGACCCAGCGGGGCCGCCGGGTGGAGCGCCGCTTCGGCTGGGACACCCACGGCCTGCCCGCCGAGCTCGAGGCGATGAAGCAGCTCGGGATGGCGGACAAGCAGGAGATCGAGCGGATGGGCGTCGCGGCGTTCAACGACGCCTGCCGGTCCTCCGTGATGAAGTACGCCTCCGAGTGGCAGGACTACGTCACACGCCAGGCCCGGTGGGTCGACTTCGACAACGACTACAAGACCCTCAACCCGGACTACATGGAGTCCGTGATCGCCGCGTTCAAGGCGCTCGACGACAAGGGCCTCGTCTACTCCGGCTACCGCGTCCTCCCTTACTGCTGGAAGGACGAGACCCCGCTGTCCAACCACGAGCTGCGGATGGACGACGACGTCTACCAGGACCGCCAGGACCAGACGGTGACCGTCACCTTCCCCGTGCTCGACGACGCCTCCTGGGCGGTCCGGCCCGAACTGGCCGCCGAGCTCGCCGGGGTGGAGGCCCTCGCCTGGACCACCACGCCCTGGACGCTGCCGACCAACCAGGCGATCGCCGTGGGCCCCGAGATCGTCTACGCCGTGGTCCCCGGCGCCGGGGAGCTCGAGGGCCGGCGCTTCCTGGTCGCCGAGGAGCTGCTGGGCGCCTACGCGAAGGACCTCGGCTGGGGCGAGGCCGAGGACCCGGCGGCGGCCGCGGCCGCGGCCGTGACCGCCCGGCACCGCGGGGCCGACCTCGAGGGGCTGCGCTACCAGCGGCTGTGGGACTACTTCGCGGACGCCGAGCGCTTCGGCACGGGCACGTCCTGGCAGTTCGTCGTGGCCGACTACGTCACCACCACCGACGGCACCGGGCTCGTGCACCAGGCGCCCGCCTACGGCGAGGACGACCAGAACGTCTGCGCCCGCTACGACATCCCCGTGGTGCTCTCCCTCGACGAGTCCGGGGTGTTCTACCGGCTCTTCGAGGACGAGCGGCTCGCCCCCGGCGCGCCCCTGGCCGGGATCGCCGGGCGCAACGTCTTCGACAAGGACGTGGCCCGCACGGTGGTCCGGGACCTCAGGGCCCAGGGCCGGCTGGTCCGGGAGGCCAGCTACGAGCACCCGTACCCGCACTGCTGGCGCTGCCGGAACCCGCTCATCTACCGCGCGGTGTCCTCCTGGTTCGTGGAGGTCACCCGGATCAAGGAGCGGATGGTCGAGCTCAACCAGCAGATCACCTGGATCCCGGAGAACGTCAAGGACGGCCAGTTCGGCAAGTGGCTGGAGAACGCCCGCGACTGGTCGATCTCCCGCAACCGGTACTGGGGCACGCCCATCCCGGTGTGGGAGTCCGACGACCCCGAGCACCCGCGCCGCGACGTCTACGGCTCCCTCGCCGAGCTGGAGGCCGACTTCGGCCGGCTGCCCGTCAACGACCGGGGCGAGGACGACCTGCACCGGCCCTGGATCGACGAGCTGACCCGCCCGAACCCCGACGACCCGACGGGCGCCGCCACGATGCGCCGCGTGCCCGAGGTGCTGGACGTGTGGTTCGACTCCGGGTCGATGCCGTACGCCCAGGTGCACTACCCCATGGAGAACCGGGAGTGGTTCGAGACCCACAACCCCGGCGACTTCATCGTGGAGTACATCGGCCAGACCCGCGGCTGGTTCTACACGCTGCACATCCTGGCGACCGCGCTGTTCGACCGGCCCGCGTTCCGCAACGTCATCAGCCACGGCATCGTGCTGGGCTCGGACGGGCAGAAGATGTCGAAGTCCCTGCGCAACTACCCGGACGTCAACGAGGTCCTGGACCGGGACGGCGCGGACGCGATGCGCTGGTTCCTGATGTCCAGCCCCATCCTGCGCGGCGGGAACCTGGTGGTCACGGAGCAGAGCATCCGCGACGGCGTGCGCCAGATGATGCTGCCGCTGTGGAACGTCTACCACTTCTTCGGCCTCTACACGAACGCCGCGAACGGCGGCGCCGGCTACGAGGCCCGGACCCGCCACGACTCGGAGCACGTGATGGACCGCTTCGTGCTGGCCGCCACCGGCCGGCTCGTGACGGACGTCCAGGACGCCTTCGACCGCTACGACGTCTCCGGGGCCGCGGATCGCCTGCGCTCCTACATGGACACCCTGACCAACTGGTACGTGCGCCGCTCCCGGGACCGGTTCTTCGACGAGGACACCGTCGCCTTCGACGTGCTGTACACCTGCCTGGAGACCGTCTGCCGGGTGGCCGCCCCGCTGCTGCCCCTGGTTGCGGAGGAGATCTGGCGCGGGCTGACCGCCGGGCGCTCCGTGCACCTGACCGACTGGCCGGACGCCTCGCTGTTCCCCGCCGAGGCCGACCTGGTGGCGCGCATGGAGACGACCCGCACGATCTGCTCCAACGGCTCCGCCCTGCGCAAGGCCCACCAGCTGCGCGTGCGCCAGCCGCTGGCCGGGATGACCGTGGTGGTGCCCGGGGGAGACGAGCTCGCGGGCACCTTCGAGCGCATCGTCGCGGACGAGCTGAACCTCAAGTCGGTGACCCTGCTCGACGCCGGCCAGGCCTCCGCGGAGCAGTTCGGCATCTCCCAGCAGCTCAAGGTCAACGCCCGCGCCGCGGGACCCCGCCTGGGCAAGGGCGTGCAGGCCGTGATCAAGGCCGCGAAGTCCGGGGACTGGGGCACGGCCGAGGACGGCACCGTCACCGCCGGCGGAACGGCGCTGCAGGAGGGCGAGTACGAGCTCGAGACCGTCGTGGCGCAGGACGCCGCGGCCGGGTCCCGCGCCGTGGCGGTCCTGCCCGGCGGCGGCTTCCTCGTCCTCGACACCGAGCTCACCCCCGAGCTCGAGGCCGAGGGCACCGCCCGGGACATGGTCCGGGCGATCCAGCAGGCCCGCAAGGACGCCGCCCTCCAGGTCTCCGACCGGATCCGTACCGTCGTCACCGCCGACGAGCGGACGGTCGCCGCCCTCGAGGCCAACCGCGGGCTCGTGGCCGGCGAGACGCTCTCCGCCGAGCTCGAGCTGCGCGTGGGCGAACCGGCCGTGGCCGTGTCCGTCGTGGGCGCCCCGACCGGAGCCTCCGCCGGCACCGGGGCGGTGCGGGCGTGAGCGCCCCCTTCGCCGGGACCGGTGGGGCGGGGACCGTCGAGGAGGTCTACTCCCGGCTGCTCGAGCGCGCCCCCGAGAACCGGATGGCCCCGCGCCTGGACGCGATGCGCCGGACCATGGAGGTCCTGGGGGAGCCGCAGCGCGCCGCCCCGGTGATCCACCTGACCGGCACGAACGGCAAGACCTCGACCGCCCGGATGGTGGAGGCCCTGCTGCTCGCCCACGACCTGCGGGTGGGCCGCTACACCAGCCCCCACCTCTCCCGGGTCACCGAGCGGATCAGCGTGGACGGCGCGCCCGTCGACGACGAGACCTTCGTGCGCGTCTTCGGCGAGATCGCCCCGTACCTGGGCTTCGTGGACGCCGAGCTGGCCGAGCGGGGGGAGCCCCGGCTCAGCTACTTCGAGACCGTCACGGCGCTCGCGTTCGCGGTCTTCGCGGACGCGCCGGTCGACGTCGTCGTCCTCGAGGTGGGCATCGGCGGTTCCTGGGACGCCACGAACGTGGCGGACGCCGCGGTGTCCGTGGTGACCCCGATCGACCTCGACCACACGGACCTGCTCGGCGACACGCTCGGGGAGATCGCCGCCGAGAAGGCCGGGATCCTCAAGCCGGGCGGGTTCCTCGTCTCCGCCGCGCAGGACCCGGAGGCCGCCGAGGTGCTCCTCGCCCGGGCCCGGGAGCTCGGCGTCCCGTTCCGCTTCGGCGGCGTGGAGTTCGGCGTGGAGGCCCGCGCCACGGCCGTGGGCGGTCAGGTGCTCACGCTCCAGGGCCTGGCCGGGCGGTACCCCGAGGTCCTGCTGCCGCTGTTCGGCGCCCACCAGGCGGAGAACGCGGCCCTGGCCCTCGCCGCTGTGGAGGCCTTCCTGGGCGGCGGGGAGAAGGAGCTCAACCCCGAGCTGGTCCGCACCGGGCTGGGCGCCGTCGAGTCTCCGGGACGCCTGGAGCTGGCCCGCAAGGCGCCCCCGGTGGTCCTCGACGCCGCGCACAACCCGCACGGGCTCACGGCCGCGGCGGCCGCCCTCAAGGAGGCCTTCACGTTCGGGAAGCTCAACCTCGTGGTGGGGATGCTCCGGGAGAAGGACGCCGAGGCGATGCTGCGGGTCCTGCTCGACGAGTACGAGGAGTTCCACACCGAGTTCTGGTTCACCCGGTCCTCCTCGCCCCGGGCGGTCGACCCGCAGGAGCTCGTGGAGCTCGCCGTGGACCTCGGCTTCCCGGAGGACGTGGTCCACGCCGTCCCGCAGCTCGACGACGCGATGACCGAGGCCGTCCAGGACGCCGCCGCCCGCCCGGAGTTCGACGGCGCCGTGCTGGTCACGGGCTCGATCACCGTGGTCGGCGAGGCCCGCACGCTGCTGGGGCTGTGACCGTGCCCCGCGCCCCGCACCGACCGCACCCCCCGCAGGAGAGGACCCGTCCCACGTGGCACGCATGACCAGAGCCCAGCGCGACCGGAGCCCCGGGCAGCCCCGGCCGCGGCGCTCGATCCGCACGATGTTCGCCTCCTCGGTGCTGGTCATGGAGGCGTTCATCGCGTTCTTCGCGGCCCTCACCGCCTACGGTGTCCTCGGCCGGGAGCTCGGGGACGGGGCCCGGACGGCGATCCTGGCCGGCGGGACCGCGCTCGCACTGCTCCTGGGGCTGGCCCCCGCCGTGCTGGGCCGGCCCTGGGGGTACACGGTCGGCTGGGTCCTGCAGGCCGTGTTCCTGGCCACCGGCTTCGTGCTGCCCACGATGTTCTTCGTGGGCGGGCTGTCCGTGCTCGCCTGGTGGTACGCCGTGCGCACCGGGGCGCGGCTGGACCGGGAGAACGCCGCTCGCGACGCCGCCCAGGCGCAGTGGGAGCGGGAGCACCCGGACGGCTAGGCTGGGCACCGACATCCTGGACCCGCACCTCGGAAGGACCCCCATGACCACGGAACGCACCCTCGTCCTCGTCAAGCCCGACGGCGTGGCCCGCGGCCTCACCGGCGAGGTGCTCGCCCGGATCGAGGCGAAGGGCTACCGCCTCGTCGACCTGCGCCTGCTGCACGCGGAGCGCTCCGTGCTGGAGCAGCACTACGCCGAGCACCAGGGGAAGCCGTTCTACGAGCCGCTCGTCGAGTTCATGCTGAGCGGCCCGGTCGTGGCCGCCGTCGTCGAGGGCCACCGGGTGATCGAGGGCTTCCGGTCCCTGGCCGGGACCACCGAGCCGACCACCGCTGCGCCGGGCACGATCCGCGGCGACCTCGGCCGGGACTGGGGCGAGAAGGTCCAGCAGAACATCGTGCACGGCTCCGACTCCCCGGAGTCCGCCGAGCGCGAGATCGGCATCTGGTTCGCCTGAGCCCTGAGCCCGCCGGACCCCGGTGCGCACCGACGACGACGGCCTCCGCCCAGCACGGGCGGAGGCCGTTCGTCGTCGGTGCCGTGCCGCGTCCGGCGGAGCCGCACGGCACCGGGCGGGCTCAGGCCGGGAAGATGACCCCGGCGAACCGGACCAGGACGGTCCCGAAGAGCAGCACGAGCAGGGCGGCGGAGACGAACCACGCCCACTGCTCGGCGCCGCGCGCCACGCCGGCCGGCGCCGGCAGCACCCCGCCGCGCAGGTTGCGGGTCGTGGTGTGCACCAGCAGGACGGTCTGCATCACCCACACGAGCATGCAGTACAGGCACAGGGCGTTGATCTCGAAGGTGGTCTGCCACCACAGCCACAGCACGAAGACCCAGCCGAGGGTCACCCCGATCTGCAGCCCCCACCAGTACCAGGCGGCGAACCGCGCACCCGCCAGCACCGCGAGCGCCACGGCCACGACGACCGCGTAGGCGACGATGCCGATGAAGGGGTTGGGGAAGCCGAAGGCCTCCGCCTGGGGCGTGCGCATGACGGTGCCGCAGGACAGCCACGAGTTGATGTCGCAGCTGGTGCGGTGGCCGGCGTCGAGGAAGAGCTGGAGCCGCTCGTACACCAGCGTGGCGGCGCCGTAGAAGCCCAGGAGCCCGGTCACGAGGGCCACGAGGCCCCAGCGCCGGTCGGCGCGGGCGTCCGGGCCGCGGGACACGGCGGGGGAGTCGTCGAGGCGGGGCGGAGTGGAGGTCACACGCCGATCCTAGGCGATGCCCCCTGATGCTCCCCGGGGGCTCTCCCGGCCCCGTGCCCGCGGGTTGCGGGCCGTGACGGAGCCAATCCGGCCCGCACCGGGGCGTCTGTGAGATACTGGCCACGGTCGAGCCCGCCCGTACGCGGGATCTCGGCCCAGTCGGACTTCGACCCCAGGTCGGCAGGACCCGCGGCTCTCATCGGATTGAGCGCGTCCGCCGCCGGCCCAAGACCGTTGCCCTCGTGAGCAGCGGCTCGAAGCCCCGGACTGGCTCGCTGCCGTCCCCGCCCGTTCGCGAGGTGTGCGGGACGCGACGGGTACGCACAGGACTTCTGGCCGCCGCGTGGACCCCCACCGGCGATACGCCGACCAAGCAGCTGCGGGGACCGGGTACGGACGGCGTACCGCGGCAGGAGCACAGCTGTATATGGATGCCGAACAGGTGAACCAGGCCGGGGCGCAGGACGCCCTGGACGCTGGTCAGCAGAACACATCGCACGACGCCCGCCGGGACCTCCCGGTGGCGGAGGCAACGGTGCAGGACACCGCCCCCGAGACCCCGGGCCACGTGCCCGGGGAGCCGTCGGAGGACGCGCCGGCCGTGCCGGACGCCGCCCCCGAGGTCTCGGGCCACGTGCCCGAGGAGGCGTCGGAGGACGCGCGTCCCGCGCCGGACGCCGTCCCAGAGGCCGGGCCCGGCACGCCGGGCGAGGTTCCCGGCGAGCCTTCGGAGACCGTGCCGTCCGCGCCGGCCACCGGCGACGCCGCGGGGACCGACACCCTCGACGTCGCGCCCGGGACCGCGGTCCCCGGCGACGAGCGCCCCGGTGCGGTGGCCGAGGAGGCCGTCGCGCCCGCGAACCCCGCGCCCGGCACGCCCGGCGCGGAGGAGGCCGCCGAGGGCGTCGAGCCCGCCGGCGAGACCGAGGACCTGGGTCCCGGGGCCCAGGCGCCGGCCGTCGACGCGCCGGCCGGAGCCGGGCAGGACCCCGCCTCGTCCGCCGAGGACGACGAGGCGGACACCGACGACGGCGGGGACACCGTTGACGAGGACACCGACGACGAGGACACCGACGACGACGGGGAGCCGCGCACGGCGCCGGCCGCCGCGGTGACGGCGACCTCGCTGATGTTCCACGCCCCGGACCTCGACGAGCTGCGCGAGGCCGCTCAGCAGCGCGCCGCCCGCCGCCGGGAGGCGCGGCGCCGCCAGCAGGAGGAGAACGCCTCCGCCGAGGACCCGGGCGACGGTCCCGAGGAGCCGGACACGGCGGAGCTCGCCGACGAGGGCGAGGAGGCCGGCCAGGGGACCGGCGGGAGCGCCACCAGCCGCCGCCGTCGGCGCCGCCGCCGCGGCGAGGTCGACATGGAGCTCGTGGGCGGCAGCGACGACGACCCGCCCAACACGGTGACCCGGGTCCGGGCGCCCCGCGCCGCGGAGACCGCCACGGTCGACGAGGTCGTGGCCGTGAAGGGCTCCACGCGGCTCGAGGCCAAGAAGCAGCGCCGGCGCGAGTCCCGCCAGACGGGCCGCCGCCGCCAGGTGATCACCGAGGCCGAGTTCCTGGCCCGCCGCGAGTCGGTCGAGCGGCAGATGCTGGTCCGGCAGAAGGACAACCGGATCCAGATCGGCGTCCTCGAGGACGGCGTCCTCGCCGAGCACTTCGTCTCGCACACCCAGCAGGACTCCCTGATCGGCAACGTCTACGTGGGCAAGGTGCAGAACGTGCTGCCGTCCATGGAGGCCGCGTTCATCGACATCGGCCGGGGCCGCAACGCCGTGCTCTACGCCGGCGAGGTCAACTGGGACGCGTCGCGGCTCGAGGGCGGGCCGCGCCGGATCGAGGTCGCGCTGAAGTCCGGGGACTCGGTCCTGGTGCAGGTCACCAAGGACCCGGTGGGGCACAAGGGCGCCCGGCTCACGAGCCAGATCTCCCTGCCCGGCCGGTACCTGGTCTACGTCCCGGGCGGGTCGATGACCGGGATCTCCCGGAAGCTGCCCGATGTGGAGCGCGCCCGGCTGAAGAAGATCCTCAAGGACCGTCTGCCGGACGGGGCGGGCGTCATCGTGCGCACCGCCGCCGAGGGGGCCTCCGAGCAGGAGCTCACCCACGACATCAACCGGCTGCGCGCCCAGTGGGAGCAGATCCAGGAGCGGGCCGGGTCGACCAGGACGCTCGCGCCCGAGATGCTCTACGCGGAGCCGGACCTCACGATCAAGACGGTGCGCGACGTCTTCAACGAGGACTTCACCACCATGGTCGTCCAGGGCGACGAGGCGTGGGACAACATCGAGGCGTACGTGACCTACGTCGCACCGGACCTGCTCGACCGGCTCAAGAAGTGGGACGAGGACGAGGACCTGTTCGTGAACTACCGCGTGGAGGAACAGATCCAGAAGGCACTCGAGCGCAAGGTCTTCCTGCCCTCGGGCGGCTCGCTCGTCATCGACCGCACCGAGGCGATGACGGTGGTCGACGTGAACACCGGCAAGTTCACCGGCTCCGGGGGCAACCTCGAGGAGACCGTCACCAAGAACAACCTGGAGGCGGCCGAGGAGATCGTCCGGCAGCTGCGGCTGCGGGACATCGGCGGGATCATCGTGATCGACTTCATCGACATGGTCCTCGAGTCCAACCGGGACCTCGTGCTGCGCCGGCTGGTGGAGTGCCTGGGCCGGGACCGCACCAAGCACCAGGTGGCGGAGGTGACCTCGCTGGGCCTCGTGCAGATGACCCGCAAGCGCATGGGCACCGGACTGCTGGAGGTGTTCTCCGAGCCGTGCGAGCACTGCGCCGGCCGCGGCGTGGTGGTCCACGACCACCCGCTCGAGGGCCGCTCCGGCGGTGCCACGAGCGAGTCCCGCGACCAGCGGCCGAACCGCACGGAGCGCAAGCGCGGCCGCGGGGGCCGCAACGAGCAGCAGCCCGCCCGGACGGAGCAGCGCTCCGCCGAGGCCGATCCCGCGGAGAGGGCCAAGGCCGAGGCCGCGCGGACGGCGTTCGCGACGATCGCCGCCGCCACCCACCACGAGGAGGCGGCCGCGGACGAGCCGGAGCGCGCCGAGGAGGCCGCCCAGCCGGCGGAGTCCCGGCCCGAGGGCTCGGGGCGCTCCCGGAAGAAGCGCCGCGGCAAGCGCAGCCGCGGACGTGGCCAGGGCGGGGACACCGCCGCCGAGCAGCAGCCGGAGGAGGGGGAGGACACCGCCCCCGCCGCCCCGGAGCAGCTCCCCGCCGAGGAGGCGCCGGGCGAGCAGGGCTCGCGCCTGACCATCAACGGCGAGGTCATCGAGCTGCCGCAGGGCCACGCCGTGGTCGTCGAGCCCGCCGAGGCCCGGCCGCTGAGCCTGGACTCCCTCGCGGAGGTCTTCGGGCAGCGGGGACCGGACGCCGGCTCCGCCGCCCCGGAGGCCGCCGCCGAGGCGGTCACCGGTGCGGATGACGCCGCGGAGGGGGCCACCGCCGCGGCGGAGGCCCCGGCCCAGGAGAGCACGGCACAGGAGCGCACGGAGCGGCAGGCGCCCGCTCCCGCCGCGGCGGTCGCCGCGGAGCAGGCGGACGTCGAGCCAGTGCGACCCCGGCGGCGCTCGCGGCGGGCCTCTGCCCCGGCGGCGCGGCCCGGCGAGGCCGAGGTGACCGCCGGCCGGGCGGCCGCCGCGGAGGGCGCCCGGCACGAGGCGAGGACCGTCGCCCAGCGCGCCCCGGAGGAGTCCTCCCGCCGGGCGCCGACCGTCGTCGGCGTCGGCGTCAAGGCCGAGGACCTCACCAGCGGCCGGCCCGCCGACCGGGGCTGACCCGCCCCGCCGAGCAGCACCACGGAGGACCCCGACCGGCACGGTCGGGGTCCTCCGTCGTCGCGGACCGTCACGGACCGCCCCGGCCTGCCCGCCCTCCGCGCGGCGGCGTACCGTGGTGCGCACCACAGCACACCCGGGGCCGCCGTCCCGTCCGCCGGGAGAGCGGCCGCCCGTTCCAGGGAGCATCGCCATGACCAGTGCAGACACCATCCGCACCACCGGCACGGAACTGTTCGTCCACCGGGATCCGTCGGCCGTGGACCGTCACTACACGGAGGACTTCGTCCAGCACTCGCCGCTCGCGCCGGACGGGCGCGAGGGTCTCAGGCAGTTCGTGCAGAGCATGCCCGACGACTTCCGCGTGGACATGGTCCGGATGCTCGACGACCACGGGACGGTGGCCGTCCACTCGGTGTACGAAGGGCTCGGTCCGGAGCCGCTGGTCGGCTTCGACGTCTTCCGGGTGGAGGACGGACGGATCGCCGAGCACTGGGACGTCCTCGAGCCCCTGCGCACGGGCCCCGACGGCGCCCGCCCCCAGCTCGACGGTCCCGTCGCGGTCACGGACCACGAGCGGACGCAGGACAACAAGCGCATCGCCGCCGAGTGGGTCGAGGCCGCCCTCGTCGGGGGCGACCGCCACGCCGTCCAGGACCACATGAGCCCCCGGGGCTGCACCGAGCACACCGGCGGCACGCCGGACGGCCCGCAGCCCGCGTACCAGCGGCTGCGCCGCGTGGTCGGCGAGGGGAACTTCGTGCTGACCGTCGCGGAGGCCGTTCCCGGAGGGAGCCGCGACGGAGGATCCACCGGAACGGTCGCCTGCTACGACCTCTGGCGCCTCGACGACGGCCGGATCGTGGAGCACTGGGGCGTCGCGCAGCCGGTGCCCGAGCGGATGGCCCACGCCAACGGCATGTTCTGATCCCGTGCGGGGTCCGTGCCGACTCCCGCACGACGACTAGACTGGCAGGACACCAGACACGGGGTGCCGCACGAGCGGCTGAGAACACACCCGTCGAACCTGATCTAGCCAGTACTAGCGAAGGGATGTCGCAGATGCGCGATGCCGTACCCCCGTCCGACCGCACACCAGGACCCGGGAGGCCGGTGCCGCCGGACCCCGCGCTCGCCGAGGACGCCGCCGCGGCCCTGGCGGACCTGCGCGCCGCGGCGCCGCTGGTGCAGTGCATCACCAACGCCGTGGTCACCAACTTCACCGCCAACGTGCTGCTCGCCGTGGGCGCGTCCCCGGCGATGACCGACATCCAGGGCGAGGGCGGGGTCTTCGCGGAGCTCGCCGACGGCCTCCTCGTCAACACCGGCACGCCCACCGCCGAGCAGCGCGGCGCCGCCTACGAGGCCGTCGGGGCCCGGCGCCGCGCGGGCCGGGCCTGGGTCCTGGACCCGGTGGCGGTGGGCGCCCTGCCCGTGCGCACGGCGCTGGCCCGCGACCTGCTCGGGTTCGAGCCGGCGATCGTGCGCGGCAACGCCTCCGAGGTCATCGCCCTCGCCGGCGGCGCCGGCGGCCGCGGCACGGACGCGACCCACGGCGTCGACGCGGCCCGGGACGCCGCCGCCGCGCTCGCCGAGCGGGCCGGCTCGGCGGTGGCCGTGTCCGGGCCCGTGGACCTCGTGCGCTCCCCGGACGGCACGGTGGTCCGGGTGCCGCACGGCACGCCCCTGCTGACCCGCATCACCGGCGGCGGGTGCGCCCTGGGCGCCCTCATGGCGGCGTTCACCGCCGTGCGCACGGACCCGGCCGCCGCGGCGGTGGCCGCCACCACGGTGTACACCCTGGCGGCCGAGGACGCGGCCGCCGACTCCGCCGGGCCCGGCTCCTTCGCCGTGGCGCTGCTGGACCGGCTGCACGCCGTCACCCCGGAGGGGATCGCCGCCCGGGCGGAGCTCGTGCGCGAGGAGGTCGCCCGGTGAGCCCGCGCCTCGACCCCGCGGCCCTGTCCCTGCACCTGGTGACGGACACCGCCCTGAGCGCCCCCCGGACGGTCCCGGACGTCGTGGCCGCCGCCGTGCGCGGGGGAGCCACCATGGTCCAGGTGCGGGAGAAGGACGCCCCGGTCCGCGAGCTCGTCGCCCTGCTGACGGCCGTGGCCGAGCGCGTGGGCCGGGAGGTGCCCGTGCTCGTGGACGACCGCGCCGACGTGTACCTCGCCGCCCGCGCGGCCGGCGCCCCCGTGGCCGGCGTGCACGTGGGCCAGTCGGACCTGCCCGTGGCGCTCGCCCGGGAGATCTGCGGCCCGCAGGCCGTGCTCGGCCTCAGCGCCGCCACGGCGGAGGAGCTCGATGCCGCCGCCGCGCTGCCGGCCGGGACGGTCGACTACCTGGGCGTCGGGGCGGTGCGGGCGACCCGCACCAAGCCCGACCACCCCGAGCCGCTGGGCGTCGAGGGCTTCGCCCGCGCCGCGGCCCGCACGGCCCTGCCCTGCCTGGCCATCGGCGGGGTGCGGGTCGAGGACGCCCCCGGCCTGCGCGCCGCCGGCGCCGCGGGGCTGGCCGTGGTCTCCGGGATCTGCGCCGACCCGGACCCCGCCGCCGCGGCCGCCCGCTACCTGCGGGCCTTCACCGCCGTGCCCGCCGGGGAGGTGGCCCCGTGACCGCCCGCGTGCCCCGCGTCCTGGCCATCGCCGGCACCGACCCCACGGGCGGGGCCGGCCAGCACGCGGACCTCAAGTCGATCGCCGCGATGGGCGGCTACGGGATGAGCGCCGTCACCGCCGTCGTCGTGCAGAACACCGTGGGCGTGCGCGACATCCACGTCCCGCCGGTCGAGTTCCTCTCGGCACAGCTGGACGCGGTCGCCGAGGACGTCGAGATCGACGCCGTCAAGATCGGGATGCTCGGGTCCGTGCCGGTCATCGAGGCCGTCACCCGGTGGCTCGGGACCCACCGGCCGCCGGTCGTGGTCCTGGACCCCGTCATGGTCGCGACCTCCGGGGGCCGCCTGCTGGAGCGCGAGGCCGAGGACGCCCTGCGCTCGATGCTCGGCCTCGCCGACCTGATCACCCCGAACCTGCAGGAGCTCGCCGTGCTCGCCGGGGAGGACACGGCGTCGTCGTGGGACGAGGCCCTCGCGCAGGGCCACCGTGTGGCCCGCGCCCACGGCACCCTGGTGCTCGTCAAGGGCGGGCACCTCACGGGGGACCGGACGCCCGACGCGCTCGTGGGCCCGGACGCCCCCGAGCCCCTCGTGGCGTTCGACGGCGCCCGCGTGCCCACCGAGAACTCCCACGGCACCGGGTGCTCCCTCTCCTCGGCCCTGGCCACCCTCCAGGCCCGGCACGGGGACTGGCCCCGGAGCCTGCGGATCGCCCGGGACTGGCTGCGCGGCGCCCTCGAGGCCGCCGGGGACCTCGAGGTCGGCCACGGCAGCGGGCCCGTCCACCACTTCCACCACGTCCAGGACGCCCTCGAGAGCTGGGGCACGGGCCCGGAGCGGTTCACCGACGAGCTGTGGGAGGCCTCCGCGGCCGTGCGGCGGGAGATCGAGGAGCTCGAGTTCGTCCGCCTCCTCGGCGACGGCCGGCTCGAGCCGGACCGCTTCCTCGCCTACCTCGACCAGGACCTGCAGTACCTCGACGGCTACAGCCGGGCGCTGGCCCTGCTGGCCGCCAGGGCGCCCGACGAGGAGCAGCGGCTGTTCTTCGCGGCCGGCGCCGTGTCCTGCACCGAGACCGAGGCGCAGCTGCACCGGGCCCGGCTGCGGCACGCCGGGGACGGCGGCGCCCGGGCCGGCGGTGCCCGGGACGGTCTCGGCGAGGTGACGCGGCGCTACACCACGTTCCTGCTCGCGGCCACCGCCGCGGAGCCCTACCCGGTGGGCCTGGCCGCCGTGCTGCCGTGCTACTGGGTCTACGCGGACGTGGGCCGGCACCTGAACGAGCTCGCCGCGGCCGACGGGACCGACGGGCACCCCTACGCGGACTGGCTGGCCACGTACGCGGACGAGGGGTTCCAGGAGGCCACCCGCACGGCCCGCCGGCTGCTCGACGACGCCGCCCGGGCGGCCCCGGCGGACGTCCGGGCGAGGATGCGGGATGTGTTCCTGGAGGCCTGCGCGCTCGAGCGGGACTTCTTCGCCGCGCCGGTGGCGGAGCGCCGGTTGGCGGGCGCTGACCGGATCGAGTAGTCTTGATCTTCGGTGCCCTGCCGGTGCGCGCGTGTAAAAACTCGACACCCCACCTGGCGGCACATGCGGGTGCAGTTCCTGAATTGCGGCGAACCTGCGCTGACCTCGGCCTAGTCCCACGGGCCGGTCACCGTCAGCTCGTCTCAACGTCGTTGGTCCTGACAGGTATGCGCTCGACCCACACTGTTTACACATGACGTCGAGAGAAGTGAGTTCCCAAGTGGTGTACGCGATTGTCCGCGCTGGCGGCCGCCAGGAAAAGGTTTCCGTCGGAGACCTCGTTACCCTTGACCGCGTCGCCGGCGGAGCAGGCAGCACCATCGAGCTCCCTGCCCTGCTGCTGGTCGACGGGGACAAGATCACCTCGGATGCCCAGACCCTGGCGAGCGTCAAGGTCACGGCCGAGATCGTCGAGAACCTCCGCGGTCCCAAGATCTCCATCCAGAAGTTCAAGAACAAGACCGGCTACAAGAAGCGCCAGGGCTTCCGTGCCGAGCTGACCACCGTGAAGGTGACCGGCATCGACGCCTGACCGGCCCGGTCCCCGTCCAGACTCCACCAGCCAGTAAAGACCCGAAGGTAGGCACACCTCATGGCACACAAGAAGGGCGCGAGCTCCACTCGCAACGGTCGCGACTCCAACGCGCAGTACCTCGGCGTGAAGCGCTTCGGCGGCCAGACCGTCAACGCCGGCGAGATCCTCGTCCGGCAGCGCGGCACGCACTTCCACCCCGGCCTCAACGTCGGCCGCGGTGGCGACGACACCCTGTTCGCCCTGGCCGCCGGTCAGGTCGAGTTCGGCACCCGCCGGGGCCGCAAGGTCGTCAACATCCAGGCTGCCGCAGAGTAGTCCACAGGGCCGGCGCTGCCGGCCCCGGTGCGGGTCACGACCCGCACCACCCATGTTTGGTCTGTAGAGGGTGGGTGCGTCCAGCGCCCGCCCTCTACAGTCTTAACGTGGCCCGTCCGTTCTTGAACCAGAGGAGTTCCCCGTGGCCAGTTTCGTCGACCGCGTCGTCCTGCACGTCTCCGGCGGCTCCGGCGGGCACGGCTGCGTGTCCATCCGCCGCGAGAAGTTCAAGCCGCTCGGCGGTCCGGACGGCGGCAACGGGGGGGACGGCGGCAGCGTGGTGCTGCGCGTGGACGGCCAGACCACCACGCTGCTGAACTACCACCACGCCCCGCACCAGTCCGCCCCCAACGGCGGACCAGGCAAGGGCGACCTCCGCCACGGGCACAAGGGCGAGGACCTCGTGCTTTCCGTCCCCGACGGCACCGTGGTCAAGGACCAGGACGGCAACGTCCTGGCCGACCTCGTGGGCCAGGGCTCCGAGTTCGTGGCCGCCCCCGGCGGGCAGGGCGGGCTGGGCAACGCCGCGCTGGCCTCGGTCAAGCGCAAGGCCCCCGGCTTCGCGCTCCTCGGCACGCCGGGCTCGGCCCGGGACGTGGTCCTGGAGCTGAAGTCCATCGCCGACATCGCGCTGGTCGGCTACCCCTCCGCCGGCAAGTCCAGCCTGATCGCCGCGATCAGCGCCGCCCGCCCCAAGATCGCCGACTACCCGTTCACCACGCTCGTCCCGAACCTCGGCGTGGTGGAGGCCGGGGACGTGCGCTACACCGTGGCGGACGTCCCGGGCCTGATCCCCGGCGCCTCCGAGGGCAAGGGCCTGGGCCTGGAGTTCCTCCGCCACGTCGAGCGCTGCGCCGCGCTCGTGCACGTCCTCGACTGCGCGACCCTCGAGCCCGGGCGCGACCCGGTCTCCGACCTCGAGACGATCGAGGCGGAGCTCGCCGGCTACGCCGTCGACGGCGACCTCGACGGCGGCCAGGCGGTGCCGCTCAACGACCGGCCCCGGCTCGTGGTGCTGAACAAGATCGACGTCCTCGAGGCCCGGGAGCTCGCCGAGTTCGTGCGGCCCGAGCTCGAGTCCCGCGGCTACCGCGTGTTCGAGATCTCCACCGCCTCCCACGAGGGGCTGCGGGCGCTGACCTTCGCCATGGGCGAGGTCGTGCAGGAGGCCCGGGCGACCCGCCCCGCCCCGGCGGAGGCCCCGCGGGTCGTGCTGCGACCCAAGGGGGTGCGCGGACCCGAGTTCACCATCACCCGGGAGGAGCGCAACCTCGAGCCGCTGTGGCACGTGCGCGGCGACAAGCCCGACCGGTGGATCCTGCAGACCGACTTCAACAACGAGGAGGCCGTCGGCTACCTCGCCGACCGGCTCGCGAAGCTCGGTGTCGAGACGGAGCTGTTCAAGCAGGGCGCCCGGCCCGGCGACGCCGTGCTCATCGGCCCCGAGGACGACGGCGTGGTCTTCGACTGGGAGCCCACGATGGTCGGCGGCGCCGAGCTGCTGGCCGGGCCCCGCGGCACCGACCTGCGCTTCGCGGACATCGACCGTCCCACCCGCGAGCAGAAGCGCCAGCAGTACCAGGACCGCAAGGACGCCAAGGCCGCCGCCCGCGCCGAGCTCGAGGCCGAGCGCTCCGCCGGGGTGTGGACCGAGTCGGTCGACGCCCGGCGCGGCGAGGCCCCGGCCGGCACCGACGACTGAGCCCGCCCGCGGGGCGGACCGCGGCCGCACGTGCCGGGAGCCCCCAGGCCACCACCCGACGACCGACCCGACACACCGACCGACCCGACACACCGACCGACCCGACACACCGACTGACCGACACACCGACGACGCCCACCGGACGAGGGAGACGCCCAGGATGAACGAGCAGACGAACGAGATCGACGTCGAGCAGCTCGAGGAGGTCGCGGAGAAGTCCGCGGTCCAGCTCAGCAGCGAGAACCGCGGCAAGAACCGGCGCAGCCCCATCGAGCGCCGCGAGGACATCCCGCGCGCCCACCGCGTGGTGGTCAAGGTCGGCTCGTCCTCGCTGACGTCCATCGAGAGCTCGATCGACGAGCAGGCCGTGCGGATGATCGTGGACGCCCTCGGCGAGACGAAGGCCCGCGGCATCGAGCTCGTGTTCGTGTCCTCGGGCGCCATCACGGCCGGTCTGGCGCCCCTGGGGCTGTCCCGGCGGCCGAAGAACCTGGCCGGCAAGCAGGCGGCCGCGGCCGTGGGCCAGGGCCTGCTCATGGGCCGCTACATCGAGTCCTTCGCCCGCTACGGCGTCACGGTGGGCCAGGTGCTGGTCACCGCCGAGGACCTGATGCGGCGCAGCCACTACAAGAACACCCACCGCCAGATCGAACGGCTCCTGGACTTCGGGGTGCTGCCCATCGTCAACGAGAACGACGCCGTGTCCAGCCAGGAGATCAAGTTCGGCGACAACGACCGGATCGCCGCCCTGATTGCCCACCTGATCAAGGCCGACGTCCTGCTGCTGCTCTCCGACGTCGACGCCCTCTACACCATGGACCCCCGCAAGGGCGGGGAGCGGATCCCGGTGGTGAACGACCCCATCAAGGACCTCGAGGGCGTGCAGATCGGGTCGGTCGGCCGCGCCGGCGTCGGCTCCGGCGGCATGGTCACCAAGGTCCAGGCGGCCCGGATCGCCGCGGCCTCGGGCATCCCCGCGCTCGTCACCTCGGCCCAGAACATCACCCGCGCCCTGGACGGCGAGGACGTCGGCACCTGGTTCGCGACCTCCGGCGGGCGGCGCAACGTCCGGCTGCTGTGGCTGGCCCACCTCGCGGACATCAAGGGCTCCCTGACCCTGGACCCGGGCGCCGTCGAGGCGATCCGCGACCGCAACTCGCTGCTGGCCGCCGGGGTCACCGGCGTGTCCGGGACGTTCGAGGCGGGGGAGCCCGTCTCGCTGCGGGACCAGGAGGGCAAGGAGATCGCCCACGGGCTCAGCAACTACTCCTCGGACGAGATCCCGCCGATGCTCGGCAAGTCCACCTCCGTGCTGGCGGAGGAGCTCGGGGACGACTACAGCCGGGAGCTCGTGCACGTGGACAACCTCGTGGTCCTGCGCGCCCGCGGCGCACGGACTAAACTGAAGAAATGACTTCCGCCGCACACGATTCCGTGACCACCGACGAAGCCACCCGCACGACCGGCAAGGCGGTCGTGACCGACACCGGCGTCATCGCCACCTTCGGGGAGGACCCCGTCGCCGGCGTCGCCGCGATGGCCGACGACGCCCGGGACTCCGCCCGCGTCCTGGGCCGCGCCACCCGGGCCTGGAAGGACCGGGCGCTGCTCGCCATCGCCGACCGCATCGAGCGCAAGCAGGACGTGGTGCTCGCCGCGAACGCCAAGGACCTCGAGCGCGGCCGCGTGAACGGGACCTCCACGGCCCTCCTGGACCGGCTCAAGCTGGACGCCGAGCGGATCACCGGCCTGGCCGAGAGCCTGCGCGAGCTCGCCGCGCTGCCCGACCCCGTGGGCGGGTTCGTCCGCGGCAGCACCCTGCCCAACGGCCTGCGGATGCGCCAGGTGCGCGTGCCGATGGGCGTGGTCGGCGCCATCTACGAGGCCCGCCCCAACGTGACCGTGGACATCGCCGGGATCGCCCTGAAGTCCGGCAATGCGGTGCTGCTGCGCGGCGGCTCGGCCGCGGAGGAGTCCAACCGGGCCCTCGTGGGCATCATCCGGGACTCCCTGGCCGACGTGAAGCTGCCCGTGGACTGCGTCCAGAGCGTCGACGAGTACGGCCGCGAGGGCGCGAACGCGCTCATGGCGGCCCGCGGTAAAGTCGACGTCCTCATCCCGCGCGGCGGGCACGGTCTGATCCAGTCCGTCGTCCAGAACGCCAAGGTCCCCGTCATCGAGACCGGCGAGGGCAACGTCCACCTCTTCGTCGACCACTCGGCGTCGAAGAAGATGGCCGTGGACGTGGTCGTCAACTCCAAGACCCACCGCACGAGCACGTGCAACACCACGGAGACCCTCCTGCTGCACCGCGGCTTCGAGCACGGGGCCGCGGTGCTCGCGGCCCTCGACCGGGCCGGCGTCACGCTGCACGTGGACGAGCGGGCCGAGGCCCTGCTGCCGGCCGGCAGCCACCACCTGCGCGCCACCGACGAGGACTGGGGCACCGAGTACCTGTCCATGGACCTGGCCGTGAAGGTGGTGGACTCCCTGGGCGAGGCGCTCCAGCACATCGACCGGTGGTCCACCCGGCACACCGAGGCGATCGTGACCAACGACCTCGCCTCCGCCGAGCGGTTCGTCGCCGAAATCGACGCCGCCGCGGTCATGGTCAACGCCTCCACCCGGTTCACCGACGGGGGCCAGCTGGGCCTCGGCGCCGAGATCGGCATCTCCACCCAGAAGATGCACGCGCGCGGACCCATGGGCCTGGAGGAGCTGACCACCACGAAGTGGATCGTCCAGGGCGACGGGCACGTCCGCGCCTGAGCCCCGGACGCGGCGGGCCCGCCGCGGATTCAGTACGATGAGAGCCGTCCGGGCCAGCCGGCCGAGGCGGCAGGGCCGTCCACCGACCACCCGCCGCCACGTCGGCGACAGAAGGGATCCCCATGTTCCAGCAGACCGTCACCACCGTCCTCGCAGCAGCCGAGGGCGGGCACGCCGCCGCCGAGGCCGGAGTTCCCCCGTGGGTCTGGGGCGCCTCCGTGTTCGTCGTGCTGATCGGCCTCATGGTGGTGACGCTCTCCTTCGCGAACCGGGGCCTCAGCCCGGAGGTCGGCCAGCACCAGGACCCCGCCGACCTGCCCGCGGACGAGCGAGCCATGCTCGACGAGTACGCGGCCAAGCGCCACGGCTGAGCCGGCGAACCCCACCGTCGTGACGACCGCTCCGCAGGACACCGCCGCCCGGACCCGGGACCTGCCCCTGACGGGCACGGCCGTCCCGCCCCGGATGCCGGGCCGCACCCGGCTCGGCGTCATGGGCGGGACGTTCGACCCCATCCACCACGGCCACCTCGTGGCCGCGTCCGAGGTGGCGGGGGAGTTCGACCTCGACGAGGTCGTGTTCGTCCCGACCGGGCACCCCTGGCAGAAGGCCGCAGGGGCGGTGAGCCCCGCGGAGCACCGCTACCTCATGACGGTGATCGCCACGGCCTCCAACCCGCGGTTCACGGTGAGCCGGGTGGACATCGAGCGCGACGGCCCCACGTTCACGGTCGACACCCTGCGGGACCTGAAGCGGCAGCGCCCGGAGGCGGACCTGTTCTTCATCACGGGCGCGGACGTCATGGCGGAGATCCTGACGTGGAAGGGCGCCGAGGAGCTCTGGCAGCTCGCGCACTTCGTCGGCGTCACCCGGCCGGGCCACGACCTGGCCGCGCCCGTGGGCTCCAGCGGCGTGAACCTGCTCGAGGTGCCCGCGATGGCGATCTCCTCCACGGACTGCCGCGCCCGCGTGGCCGAGCACAAGCCCGTCTGGTACCTCGTGCCCGACGGCGTGGTGCAGTACATCAACAAGTACGGCCTCTACCTCGGACCCGAGGACGGGACGACGACGGACCACGTCGGCGCCCGCGGCGTCTCGGCTAAGGCACCCTGATGGCCGGCGAGGACGACGTGCGGGACGGCGCCGCACCGGACCCCGACCGCGCCCCGGCGCCGCCGCCCTCCGGACCGGCGCCCATCATCGACCTCGGGGGGGACGGCGTGCCGGTCCGCCCCGTCAAGCCTCTCGGGCCGCGGCGGCTGGCCCGTCTGCAGCGCGAGCTGGCCGAGCGCGCCCGCGAGCTCGAGGAGGCCGGCGCCGGCCCGGCGGACCCCGAGCTGCTCGAGAAGCAGCGCCGGTTCGCGGAGCTCGCCGCCCAGGCCGGCGCCGCGCAGGCCGACCCGGGCGCTGACACCGCGGTCCGGGAGCCGGTGGCGGCTCCGGAGGCCCCGGCGCCCGGCTCCGCACCGCCCGGCCCGGGGCAGCCCGCTGCGGCCCCGCGTCCTCCGGCGGTGCCGGAGGACCCGCAGGAGCCGCTCGAGCAGATCACCGTCGTGTTCCCCGGCGGCGGCCCGGACGGGCCGGACGAGCACGTGTCCCACGACCCGGTGCACGTCGACCCGGCCCTGTTCAGCAACCGGCTCGCCCCGGAGGACCTGGCGGCGCTCACGCACATCGAGATCGTCGCGCCCACGGATCCCGAGCACCACGGCTCCACACCGGTCGCGCCCGCCGCGGCCGGTGACCACGAGGAGCACGGGCACGCGGAGGACCCACCGGCTCCGCCGGGGGCCGTTCCGTCCGGGCCCGCGGCGTCGTGGCCCGCGGCCGAGGACGATCCGCCGGCCGCCCCCGTGCCGGCCAGCACCGCCGAGGGGCTCGAGCTGCTGGAGCCCCGGGAGTACCGCCGCCGCACGAACGGCGCCTGGTGGTTCCTGCTGCTGGCGGTGCTCGCGGCCCTCGCCGTCGTGCTCGTGCTGTTCGTGCTCTGAGCACCCCGCCGGCTCCACCGCACCGACCGTTCCCGCACCACCCGTACCTGCACGACTCGTCCACTCCAACCGTCCCCACGGGACGGGACCTCCGGTTCGCCGGGAAAGGATCCTCCTTGACTGTCAACGATCTCTCCCTCTCCATCCTCCAGGTCGCGGCCGCCGCGGCGGACGCCAAGCAGGCCCACGACATCGTGGCCCTCGACGTCAGCGAGGCCCTGGGCATCACCGACGCCTTCCTCGTCGCCTCCGCCTCCAACGAGCGGCTCGTCAACGCCGTGGTCGACGAGATCGAGGAGAAGCTCGTCGAGCGCCTCGAGCTGCGCCCGATCCGCCGCGAGGGCCGCTCCGAGGGCCGCTGGGTGCTCCTGGACTACGGCGACGTCGTGATCCACGTGCAGCACGACGAGGACCGGGCGTTCTACGCCCTCGAGCGGCTGTGGCGGGACAGCCCCGTGGTGGACCTCGGACCGCTCTCCGGCCGGACCGCCGCGGCCCCCGCCACCGACGATTTGCCTGGAGCCTGATCGGCTGTCTACTATGAATGCGTTGCCCAGCGAGGCGCTGGAACAACCGGAAAAGGGTGACTGAAAAGGAGCCCGTGAAGGTTGTGATAATGTCTCCGAGGTAACGACCTGGGGCTGTGGCGCAGCTGGTAGCGCATTTGCATGGCATGCAAAGGGTCAGGGGTTCGAGTCCCCTCAGCTCCACCAGGACGAAAGAGCCCGTTCCGCATCACGCGGGGCGGGCTCTTTCGCGTTTTCTCAGCTTCCTTCCCTTCCGTTCGTTGACGCGTCCTGTTACCGTCAGCACCACCGGCGGCCGTCCTCCGTGACCCGGGTCACAGCGAGCTCGAGGCCACAGCGTGGGGAGTTCCGTCGGGGACAAGGGCGTCAACGGTGGAGACCCACCGTGGACGCCCGTGACGGACATCCACCACGGAAGAGGTCATGATGGCAGGGAACAGAGCGGTCGCCTACAAGGGTCCCGGCAAGGTCGAGGTCATCGACACCGAGTACCCGGAGTTCGATCTCAAGGACGCGCCGGGGATCAACCCGGCCAACATCGGCCGGAAGGTCCCGCACGGGGTCATCCTCCGGACCGTGGCCACCAACATCTGCGGCTCGGACCAGCACATGGTGCGCGGGCGCACCACGGCCCCCACGGACCTGGTCCTCGGTCACGAGATCACGGGCGAGGTCATCGAGTGCGGGCCGGACGTCGAGTTCATCAAGGTCGGGGACATCGTCTCCGTCCCGTTCAACATCTCCTGCGGCCGGTGCCGCAACTGCAAGGAGCGCAAGACCGGCATCTGCCTCAACGTCAACCCGGACCGGCCGGGCTCCGCCTACGGCTACGTGGACATGGGCGGCTGGGTCGGCGGTCAGGCCGAGTACGTGCTGGTGCCCTACGCGGACTGGAACCTGCTGAAGTTCCCGGACCGGGACCAGGCCCTGGAGAAGATCATGGACCTGACCATGCTCTCCGACATCCTGCCCACCGGCTACCACGGCGTGGTGACGGCCGGGGTGGGCGTGGGCTCGACCGTCTACATCGCCGGTGCCGGACCGGTGGGCCTGGCCGCGGCGGCCTCGGCGCACCTGCTGGGAGCCGCGGTGGTGATCGTGGGCGACATGAACGAGCAGCGGCTGGCCCAGGCCCGCAGCTTCGGCTGCGAGACCGTCGACGTCTCGAAGGGCTCGCCCGCCGAGCAGATCGAGCAGATCCTGGGTGTCCCGGAGGTCGACTGCGGCGTGGACGCCGTCGGCTTCGAGGCCCGTGGGCACGGCAAGGACGCCTCCCACGAGGCCCCGGCCACCGTGCTCAACTCCCTGATGGACATCACCGCCGCCGGCGGGGCGCTGGGCATTCCGGGCCTGTACGTCACCGGGGATCCCGGAGCCGTGGACGAGGCCGCGAAGAAGGGGTCCCTGTCGATCAGCCTCGGCACGGGATGGGCGAAGTCGCTGTCCTTCACCACGGGGCAGTGCCCGGTGATGAAGTACAACCGGCAGCTGATGATGGCGATCCTGCACGACAAGATCCAGATCGCCAAGGCCGTCAACGCCAAGGCCATCCCGCTGGAGGAGGCGCCGCAGGGCTACGCCGAGTTCGACGCCGGGGCGGCCACCAAGTACGTGCTCAACCCCAACGGCTACATCAAGAACTAGTCCGCGGACCCCGACCGCCCGCGGGGCGGGCCGCACCGGACCTCCGGCGCGGCCCGCCCCGCGGGCGCCGCCGTGTCCGCGGTGTGCCCTGTGGAAGACTGGGCGCATGGCCAAGAAATCCAGCAGCTCGGAGCTCAAGCAGACCGTCGACCAGGTCGCCGAGGAAGCCATCAACGTGGGCTACCGCCTCGAGCAGCGGCTCCACCGGTTCCGGCAGCGGCGCGCCGAGGCCCGCGGGGACATCCCGGTCATGGTGGCCTTCGAGGGCTACGGCTCCGAGCACCACGTGCGGGTCCTGGGCCGGGCCCTGCTGAAGACCCGGGGGCTGATCGAGTCCACCGACGAGAGCGCCGAGTCCATCCGCGGCTGGCGCTCGTTCACCTCCGTGCCCATCGCCTTCGCCCACGTCAACATCTGGATCGACGAGTTCGAGTTCCACCTGGTGGCCGACAAGGGCGGGGTGGTCGACGTCGACCTGCAGGTGTCCCTGGCCCCCGGCGAGCACACCGTGTGGATGCAGACGGAGGGCTCCGAGACGGTCGAGTCCCGCGTGTTCGTCGTGGCCGACGAGCAGCGCATCGGGGTGGTCTCCGACATCGACGACACCGTCATGGTCACAGCCCTGCCCCGGCCCATGCTGGCCGCCTGGAACTCGTTCGTGCTCAACGAGCACGCCCGCACGCCCACCCCCGGGATGGCGGTCATGATGGACCGGCTGCTGCACCGCCACCACGAGGCGCCGTTCCTCTACCTCTCCACGGGGGCGTGGAACGTGGCGCCGACCCTGCGCCGCTTCCTCACGCGCAACGCCTACCCGGCCGGGGCCCTGCTGCTCACCGACTGGGGACCCACCACGGACCGGTGGTTCCGGGCCGGGGCCGCGCACAAGGTTCAGAACCTCGAGCGGCTGGCCCGCAACTTCCCCCACGTGCGCTGGATCCTCATCGGCGACGACGGCCAGCACGACCCCGAGATCTACAGCGGCTTCGTGCACCGCTATCCCGAGCACGTGGCCGCCATCGTGATCCGCAACCTGTCCCCGGCGGAGGCCGTGCTGGCCGGCACCCCGCTGGTCAACGAGGAGCGGCGGGTCACCATCCCCGAGGGCACGCTGTGGATCGAGGGCAACGACGGCGCCTCGATCTCGCGGCAGCTCGCGGAGCACGGCCTGCTCTGACCGGCGGGCTGCGGCGTCCGAGCCGGGCCCTACCCTGGACCCATGACCAGCACCCGCAGCACCCTCCCCGCCCCCGCACCGGCAGACGACTCGGCAGACGTCCCGGCGGACACTTCGGCGGACTTCCCGGCCGTGGACGCCGCCGTCGCCGGTGCCCGGGCGGCCTTCGTGCCCGACGTCGACCTCGCGACCCGGCTGGACCGGCTGCACCGGCTCGAGGACCTCGTGCGGGAGAACCGGACGGTGCTCGAGGAGGCGCTGGCCACCGACCTCGGCAAGCCCCCGGCGGAGGCGTGGCTGACCGAGCTCGGCTTCACCCTCGAGGAGATCGCCGGCATCCGCAAGGAGCTCGGCCGCTGGATGACCCCGGCCCGCGTCCCCGTCCCGCTGAGCCTCGCCCCGGCCCGCTCCCGCGTGGAGCACCAGCCGCTCGGGACCGTGCTCGTGATGGCGCCGTGGAACTATCCCGTCCAGCTCGTCCTGAGCCCCCTGGCGGGAGCGCTCGCCGCCGGCAACACCGTCGTCGTCAAGCCCTCCGAGGTCTCCGCGACCGTCTCCGGGGTGCTGGCCGAGCTGCTCGAGCGCTACCTGGGGGACTGCGTGCGCGTGGTCGAGGGCGGCGTGCCGGAGACCACGCGGCTGCTCGAGCACCGCTTCGACCACGTCTTCTACACCGGCAACGGGACGGTGGCCCGGATCGTGATGGCCGCCGCGGCCCGGCACCTGACCCCGGTGACCCTCGAGCTGGGCGGGAAGTCCCCGGTCTGGGTGGACGGCTCGACCGATCTGCGCACCGCCGCGCGGCGGATCGTGTGGGGGAAGTTCCTCAACGCCGGCCAGACCTGCGTGGCCCCGGACCACGTGCTCGGCACCCCGGAGACGCTCGCCGCTCTCGAGCCGGAGCTCCTGCGGGCCGTGGAGGAGCACTACGGCGAGGACCCGGCCCGCAGCGACTCCTACGGGCGGATCGTCACCGGGCGCCACCTCGACCGGCTGGTGGGGCTCCTGGAGCAGGTCCCCGCCCACGACGTCGTCTGCGGCGGGACCGCCGAGCCGGGGGAGCGCTACCTCGCGCCCACGGTGGTGCGCTCCGCCCCGGACGGCCCGCTCATGGCCGAGGAGCTCTTCGGTCCCGTCCTGCCCCTGGTCCCGGTCGCCTCCGCGGAGCACGCCGTCGAGCTGATCACCGCCGGGGACAAGCCGCTGGCCCTCTACGTGTTCTCCGAGGAGCGCTCGGTGAAGGAGCTGTTCCGTCGGCGCACGTCCTCCGGCGGACTGTCCTTCAACGCCCCGCTGCTGCACCTGACCAGCCCCGAGCTGCCGTTCGGCGGCGTGGGGGAGAGCGGCACCGGCGCGTACCACGGGAAGTTCTCGTTCACCACGTTCTCCCACGCGCGCGCGGTCCTGGACAAGCCGCTCGCCCCCGACACGCTGCGGGTCGTCTACCCGCCCTACCGGGGCCTGCGGGCCCGCCTCGCGGCCGCGGCGGTCGGGCTGCGCCGGCCCCGCCGCCGGACCCGACACGCCGTGTCCGAAAATTAATCCTGTCCACCGGCCGGGGGTCCCGCGGTGCGCACAGCCTGTGCACAACGGGACCCCGGCGGCGGGATTCCGCGACCCCCCGCGGAGACCCCCTGTGGATGGCCGGCGGTGGTTCTGGGGATAGCGAGAGAGGAGCTGTGGACAACCCTCACCACTGCATCTAGGGGTCGCTTCCCCTTCCTGGCACTAGATGTAGTATTGAAATCAGCCACCCGGAGAGACCCCTTCACCGCCGCAGACCCTGCGGAAGTCCCGGATCTCCCCCACAAACCACCCGATCGACCAAGGGGAAACAGCGATGTCCGTGACCGTGTACAGCAAGCCGGCCTGCGTCCAGTGCAATGCCACCTACCGGGCCCTGACCAAGAAGGGCATCGAGTACAACGTCGTCGACGTCACCGAGGACGAGGCCGCCCTGGCCCACGTCCTGGCCCTCGGCTACCAGCAGGTCCCGGTCGTCGAGACGGCGACCGAGCACTGGTCCGGCTACCGCCCGGACAAGATCACCTCCCTGGCCGTCCTCCTCTCGGCCTGAGGCCGGAGCGCCGCCCGCTTCCCCGCGGCGCCCCGGTCCATCCACCACCGACCCCATTTCGGAGCGCGGAAGCAATGAGCACGCACCACCCCGGCACCCGTCCCGGGACCGCTCAGCAGGACCACGGCGACACCGCCGCGGCACCGGACAGCCACGCCCCACTGGTGGTCTACTTCTCCTCGGTCTCCAACAACACGCACCGCTTCGTCGAGAAGCTCGACGCCCGCGTGCTGCGCCTTCCTCTTCTGACCGGGGAGGAGCCCCCCGAGATCACCGAGCCCTTCGTGCTGGCCGCCCCGACGTACGGGCGGCCCAACGGCAGCGGGGCCGTCCCGCCGCAGGTCGTGAAGTTCCTCAACAAGGAGACCAACCGGCGGTTCCTGCGCGGCGTCATCGGCGCGGGCAACACCAACTTCGGGTCGGCGTTCTGCCTGGCCGCGGACAAGATCGCGACCAAGTGCGGCGTCCCCGTCCTCTACAAGTTCGAACTCATGGGCACCCCCGAGGATGTCCACCAGGTAAATCAAGGATTGGAACAGTTTTGGCGACAATTTCCGCAGCTCCGGGCGTGAGCGTCGAGCCCGGCCACGAGGACACGCGCGTCCCCGAGAAGTACCGGGGCCTGGGCTACCACGAGCTCAACGCCCTGCTGAACCTCTACGACGCCGACGGCCACATCCAGTTCGACGCCGACCGGCAGGCCGCCCGGCAGTACTTCCTGCAGCACGTGAACAACAACACCGTCTTCTTCCACGACCTCGAGGAGAAGCTCGACTACCTGGTCTCGCACCAGTACTACGAGCCCGAGGTCCTGGCGAAGTACAGCATGGAGTTCATCAAGGAGCTCTCCAAGCGCGCGTACTCCCAGAAGTTCCGCTTCGAGACCTTCCTGGGCGCGTTCAAGTTCTACACGTCCTACACGCTGAAGACCTTCGACGGCCAGCGCTACCTCGAGCGCTTCGAGGACCGTGTGGTCATGGTCTCCCTCTACCTCGCCGACGGCAACGAGCTGCTCGCCACGCAGCTGGTCGACGAGATCATCTCCGGGCGCTTCCAGCCGGCGACCCCCACGTTCCTCAACGCGGGCAAGCAGCAGCGCGGCGAGCTCGTCTCCTGCTTCCTGCTCCGCATCGAGGACAACATGGAGTCCATCGGGCGGTCGATCAACTCCGCCCTGCAGCTGTCCAAGCGCGGCGGCGGCGTGGCGTTCGCGCTGACCAACGTCCGCGAGGCCGGGGCCCCGATCAAGAAGATCGAGAACCAGTCCTCGGGCATCATCCCCATCATGAAGCTGCTGGAGGACTCCTTCTCCTACGCCAACCAGCTGGGCGCCCGCCAGGGCGCGGGCGCGGTGTACCTGCACGCCCACCACCCGGACATCTACAGCTTCCTGGACACCAAGCGGGAGAACGCGGACGAGAAGATCCGGATCAAGACCCTCTCCCTGGGCGTGGTCATCCCGGACATCACGTTCGAGCTGGCCAAGAAGAACCAGGACATGTACCTGTTCTCCCCGTACGACGTGGAGCGGGTCTACGGCATGCCGTTCTCCGACGTCAACGTGTCCGAGAAGTACCACGAGATGGTCGCGGACGGCCGGATCACCAAGAAGAAGATCAACGCCCGCGAGTTCTTCCAGACCCTCGCCGAGGTCCAGTTCGAGTCCGGCTACCCGTACGTCATGTTCGAGGACACGGTGAACCGGGCCAACCCGATCGACGGCAAGATCATCATGTCCAACCTCTGCTCCGAGATCCTCCAGGTCTCCGAGCCGTCCACGTACCACGAGGACCTGAACTACGACGAGGTCGGCAAGGACATCTCCTGCAACCTCGGCTCCCTCAACATCGCGCTGACCATGGAGTCCCCGGACTTCGGGCAGTCCGTGGAGACCGCGATCCGCGGGCTCACCGCGGTGTCGGACATGTCCGACATCACCTCGGTGCCCTCGATCGAGCGCGGCAACCAGATGTCCCACGCCGTGGGCCTCGGGCAGATGAACCTGCACGGCTACCTCGCCAAGGAGCACATCCACTACGGCTCCGAGGAGGGCCTCGACTTCACGAACATCTACTTCTACACGGTCACGTACCACGCGGTCCGCGCGTCGAACGAGATCGCGAAGGAGCGCAAGGCGGTGTTCGCCGGCTTCGAGCGGTCCCAGTACGCGTCGGGGGAGTACTTCACCAAGTACACCGACCGTGACTGGGTCCCGGCCACCGGGCGGGTGCGGGAGCTGTTCGCCGAGGCGGGCGTGCACATCCCCACCCGGGCGGACTGGGAGCAGCTCAAGGCCTCGGTCATGGAGCACGGCATGTACAACCAGAACCTGCAGGCCGTGCCGCCGACCGGGTCGATCTCCTACATCAACAACTCGACGTCCTCGATCCACCCGATCGCCTCGAAGATCGAGATCCGGAAGGAGGGCAAGCTGGGCCGCGTGTACTACCCGGCGCCCTTCATGAACAACGAGAATCTGGAGTACTTCCAGGACGCGTACGAGATCGGCTACGAGAAGATCATCGACACCTACGCCGCGGCCACCCAGCACGTGGACCAGGGCCTGTCGCTGACCCTGTTCTTCAAGGACACGGCCACCACCCGGGACATCAACCGGGCGCAGATCTACGCGTGGCGCAAGGGCATCAAGACGATGTACTACTCCCGCATCCGCCAGCTGGCGCTGGAGGGCACCGAGGTCGAGGGCTGCGTCTCCTGCATGCTCTGACCGCCGGAGCCCCGGCGACCACCCCACAACTCCCCGCGCGCGTCCGCAGGACGCGCGCGGGGGTCCACCCCGTTCGAGGAAGAGACAGATCATGACTCTGGAGAAGAGCGAGAGCATCGACAAGGTGCAGCTGCTCCACCACCAGGCCCAGGCCATCAACTGGAACCGGATCGAGGACCCCAAGGACGACGAGGTCTGGGACCGGCTGACCGCGAACTTCTGGCTGCCCGAGAAGGTGCCGATCTCCAACGACGTCCCCTCGTGGAAGACCCTCACCGCGGAGGAGCAGCAGCTCACCATGCGGGTGTTCACCGGTCTGACGCTGCTGGACACCATCCAGGGCACCGTGGGCGCCGTCTCCCTGATCCCGGACGCCGTCACCCTGCACGAGGAGGCGGTGTACACCAACATCGCGTTCATGGAGTCGGTGCACGCGAAGTCCTACTCCTCCATCTTCTCGACGCTGTCCTCCATGAAGGAGATCGACGACGTCTTCCGCTGGTCACGGGAGAACCCGTACCTGCAGAAGAAGGCCGACATCATCATCAAGTACTACAAGGGCGACGACCCGCTGAAGAAGAAGGTGGCCTCGACCCTGCTCGAGTCCTTCCTCTTCTACTCCGGGTTCTACCTGCCCATGTACTGGTCCTCCCGGGCCAAGCTGACGAACACGGCCGACCTGGTGCGCCTCATCATCCGTGACGAGGCCGTGCACGGCTACTACATCGGCTACAAGTTCCAGCGCGCCATGGCCCTGGAGTCCCAGGAGCGTCAGGACGAGCTGAAGCTCTACACCTACGAGCTGCTCGAGGAGCTCTACGAGAACGAGGTGCGCTACACCGAGTCCCTCTACGACGGTGTCGGGTGGACCGAGGACGTCAAGAAGTTCCTGCACTACAACGCCAACAAGGCCCTGAACAACCTGGGCTTCGAGGCGCTGTTCCCGAAGGAGATGACCGACGTCTCGGCGGCCATCCTCTCCGCGCTGTCCCCGAACGCGGACGAGAACCACGACTTCTTCTCCGGCTCGGGCTCCTCCTACGTGATCGGCAAGGCCGTGAACACGGAGGACGAGGACTGGGACTTCTGATCCCGGCCTGAACCATGAGGACGACGACGGCGGTCCGGTCCACCTTCCCGAGGTGGGCCGGACCGCCGTCGTCGACAGGCATGACTCGATCCCGTGGTGCCGTGCTGCCTCAGCCTGCCGCGCCGACCCGGGGGTCGGCGGTGCTCTGTCGCCGGATCGTCCAGGGCCAGGTGATGAGCGCCCAGGCCACGGCGATGATGAGGAACTCGACCAGCAGGTACCACGGCCAGGGTCCGAGCAGGTCGAGGATCGAGGGGTTGTCCGGCTTGCCGTTGAGGAAGCCGTAGTTGGTCCCCAGCCAGCTGTTGAGTGCGAAGGCAGCCATGGCCCACATGACGGTGACGACCATGGCCAGGCGGTAGCTGCCCCAGTCGACGCGGCCGACGCGTCCCCAGATCAGGTACAGGGTGGCCCAGAGGACCAGGATGTGCTGGACCCAGAGGTCGATGAAGTCGATGTGGGGGAAGTCCGGCGAGTCGAGTGCCGGGGTGAGGATGGCCTGCGGGTTGAGAGTCAGTCCCCAGTAGTAGGTGAGCGCCGTCGCCCAGCGGGCCCGTGTCCACAGGGCGATGACAGCGACCATCCACGCGAGGTCCGAGAGGTGGACCGGCAGAGAGATGTGGACGTCGAAATTGTCCGGCACCGACCGGTAGACGAGCATCGTCACCGTGTACGCGGTCAGCACCGCGGCGAAGGCCCGCGAGAACACCACCTCGGCCGGGGAATCCCGAAGGCGGCGGCCCAGCATCACCACGAGCACAGCCCCGAGGACGCAGATGCCCAGAGCGGCCCAGTGAGTGGGGCCGTAGGGTACGAAGACCTCCTCGTTCGGCATCGCCGTCCCCCCCTCCACCGGGTCTCCTGGGTGGTGCGCCCGTGAGGCCAGGACATCAGATCCGGTCGTCCAGGGCCATGGGCGGGGCAGTGTGGACCGGAACCGGCGCCGGACCGCCGTCCGAGCTCTTGGCCTTGCCCGGACCGATGCTGCGGGTCACGGAGACCAACTGGTAGGGCCTCTTGGCCCGGGGCCGCGTGTCACGCCGGAGCAGCGCCACCCATCCTTCGCCGGCAACGTCGATCTGCTTCAAGGGCCGGGTGAGGTAGCTGACCACCGTCGGCGGCGTGGTGGATCGATCGATGCGGACCCCGCCGACGAGACCGGTGTTGAAATCGCGGGTCCAGGCGTTCTTCGCCGGCGTGGCCGAGGCAATGTGCTCTGCGAACTCCGACGGCACCACGAAGGTCGCGATCCTGCCTTCCACACCCTGCAGCCGCAACGGCACCCGGTACCGCGGTGCCTCCAGCTCGTCCATCCCAGGCCCTTCTTCGCGGGTTCGGACGGCCGCATTATAGCGGATCCCTCTGGATGTCTTCCTCCACGTGATCGACGCGGCGGCGGCACCGGTCACCCGGAGACCCGGTTGCCGGTGAGAGGGATGCGGAGATCAGGGCGTCACGGAGTCGTTCACCGCGTCGGCTGGGAGACGTCCACGCCGGTGACCGGGTCGCCGGCCCGCTCGTAGACGAGTGAGACCGCTCCCTTCGGGAACGCCCGCGGCGGCTGCGCCAGGGTGAAGGCGGCCGGGACGGTGCCGTCGCCGAAGACGCGCTTGCCCGAGCCCAGCACCAGCGGATAGAGGAGCAGGTTCAGCCGGTCGACGAGGTCTTCCCTCAGCAGCGTCCGCACGAGGTCGCCGCTGCCGATGACGTGGATCTCGCCGAACCGGTCCTTGAGGGCGCGCACCTCGGCGGCGACCTCCGTCAGCACCGTGGTTCCCTCCCACGACGGGTCGGTCAGCGTGCGGGACACGACGAACTTCGGCACCGTGTTGAACTTCGCGGCGATCGGGTCGGCGTCGCCGTGGTCCGGCCAGTAGCCGGCGAAGATGTCGTAGGTCCGGCGACCGAGCAGCAGTGCGTCGATGCGCTCGATCCCGGCGCCGATCGTCGCGCCCGATTCGTCGTCGAAGTACGTCGCCTGCCAGCCGCCGAGCTCGAAGCCGCCCGCACGGTCCTCGTCGGGCCCGCCCGGCGCCTGGTAGACGCCGTCGAGGGTGAGGAAGAGGTCGACCTGGATGATGCCCATGACGTGGTCCTTCGGTGTGCTCCGACGACATCCGTGGTGCCCAGTTTTTCGCCACGGGATCCGGGGGTCAACCCGTTGCCCCCGGATGACGGCGCGCCCACGCGCGAGCGAGGATCCTCGTGCGTCCTCAGCACGAAGCGCGGGTTCGTCGGCCTCAGAACGGCGGGTTTGTCCGGCGGGGATCGTCCGGTGCGGCGTGCTCGGCCGGACCCGGGAGTGGAGGGCTGCCGGGCGGTCACGGCGGTGTTCCGTCGTCGGCTCCGAGCCGTTGGCCTGTCCGCGCCCGTCACTAGACTGAGCCGCATGAACGAGCAGGAACCGGGCCGGTCCCGGGCCGCCTCGGCACCCGCAGGCCGTGCGGCGCTTCCCGCGGACGCGACCGCCACGTCCGTTCCCATCGATGCCGCCGAGGGGTCGGGGCTGATCGATCCCGAGGCCGTGGACACCTCGGTGCGCAGCCCGGCGCAGCGGTCCCGCACCTTCGCCGGGATCCTGGTGAACACCGCCCTCGCCAACATCACGACCAGCTACCTCTGGTTCGCCCTGACGTTCTGGGTGTATCTGGAGACGCGCAACGTCATCGCCACCGGGGTGGTCGGCGGCGCCTACATGCTGCTCATCGCGCTCTCCAGCATCAGCTTCGGCACCTTCGTGGACCGCTACCGCAAGCTCGCCGTGATGCGCTTCGCCGCAGCCTTCACCCTGGTGATGTTCGTGCTGGCGGGCATCCTGTTCCTCCTCGCCCCGGCGGCCTCGATGGCGGACCTGACCCGCCCGTGGATCTGGGTCTTCGCCCTGGTCGTCCTGATCGGGGCGGTGGTCGAGAACATGCGCAACATCGCCCTGTCCACCACGGTCACGATCCTCATCGAGCCGGACCGGCGCGCCAACGCCAACGGCCTGGTGGGCATGGTGCAGGGCCTGATGTTCATCGTGACCTCGGTGCTCTCCGGGCTGTCGGTCGGACTGTTGGGCATGGGCTGGACGGTCGTGGTCGCCGTGGCGCTCACGGCCGTGGCCTTCGCGCACCTGTTGACGCTGCGCATGCCCGAGGAGGTGCGTGCCGCGGCCACGGACGCCCACGGCAGCTTCGACCTGCGGGGGGCGTTCGCCGCCGTGCTGGCCGTGTCCGGGCTGTTCGCGCTGATCCTGTTCTCGACGTTCAACAACTTCATCGGCGGCGTCTACATGGCCCTGATGGACCCGTACGGTCTGGAGATGTTCCCCGTGGAGATCTGGGGCGCGGTCTTCGCACTCGGCGCCACCGGCTTCATCGTGGGCGGGGCGCTGATCGGCAAGTTCGGGCTGGGGTCCAATCCGCTGCGCACCATGTTGTTCGCGGTGATGGCGATGGGCGTGCTCGGCGCAGTGTTCACCGTGCGGGAGTGGGCCTGGCTGTATGTCCTGGGCATCTGGCTCTACATGGTGCTCTTCCCGTTCGTGGAGGCGGCGGAACAGACGGTCATCCAGCGGGTCGTGCCGCTGGAGCGGCAGGGCCGTGTCTTCGGCTTCGCCATGGCGTTCGAGTCCGCGGCGGCGCCGGTCACCGCGTTCCTCATCGCACCGATCGCCCAGTTCTGGATCATCCCGTACTCGCGGTCCGCGGAGGGCGGCGCCCAGCTGGCCCCGCTGCTCGGCGAGGGCACCTCGCGCGGCATCGCCCTGGTGTTCCTGGTGGCCGGCATCGTCATGGTCGCCGCCGCGCTGCTGGCCTTCCTGACCCCGGTCTACCGCCGGGTCTCGGCGTCGTACGCCCAGGTCGCGGCGGAGGACGCCGCGGACGGCGTCACTGCCTCCCGGTCCTCCGCATGAACGAGTCCCACCGCCGGCCCGGTGAGCCCGGGCTTCCGGCCGGGGGGCGGGACGGGGCCGGCACTCCGGCTCGACCGGATCGGCAGGCCTGCGCACGCCTCAGCGGTGTGCGGCGATGTAGGCGTCGAAGTCCCACGGTGGGCGGGTGGCCGAGCCGTCGAGGAACTTCTCGGCGGCGGCCCGGCCGCTGCGGTAGAGGAAGTCCCGGTCCTCGTCGGTGAGGTTGAAGTCGGTGGCACGGATGGCGCCGGTGTCGACGAAGATCGTGCGGGCCTGGGCGTCGAGGGATTCGATGTGCATCTGGTCGTAGAAGCCGGTCATGGTCTTGAGCATGGCCCGGCTCATGCTCACCGGCCCCTTGATCGGGTAACCCTTGCCCTGGACCGCGTCCGGATGGGCCGAGAGCTTGATGCCCAGTGTCGGCCACCTCGGAACGGTGCCCGGCGGGGCGTCGAAGGCGGCGATCGGGAAGTTGGAGAGCATCCCGCCGTCGACCAGCCAGGCTTTCTTCCCGTCGGCGGTGTCCCAGCGGACGGGCCGGTAGAAGAACGGGATGGACATCGAGGCCCGGACCGCCTCGACCACGTGCTGGGCGCCCCGGTCACGGCCGAAGTCGTCGTAGTCCCAGGGCAGGTAGCGCAGCCGGCCCCTGCTGATGTCCGAGGCAGTGACCACCAGCCGGTAGGACCGCTCCGGGGCGGGGGGCCGTTCCTCGTCGGTGTAGGGCAGGTCGGCGAAGGTCCGCACCCCGTACTCGTCGAGCTGGGACTGCAACCAGGATCGGAGGTGCTCGCCGAGGTAGATGCCGTTGCGGGCGAGGATCCCTGCGGCCTTGCCCGCGGTGTAGCGCGTGAGGCGGGAGCCGTCGCGGAAGTCCGGGTACTGGACGGAGCCGATGATGTCCACCAGCTTGCTCGCCGGGGCGCCGGCGGCGACCAGGGCCCCGACGATCGCTCCGGCGGAGGTGCCGGCGACCCGTTTGAAGCGGTAGCCGTGCTCCTCGAGGACCTCGATGGCTCCCACCAGGGCGATGCCCTTGACGCCCCCGCCCTCCAGCACCAGGTCGGCATACCGTTCCATGCTGTCCACGCCCCTTCGGCAGGTTCGATCCCCGAGGTCAGTACAGCAAATGCCGTGCGGGCACGGAACGGCTGCCCGATATCGGGCCCCGTGTGACGGGAAAGAATTCGCCGGACAACAATCAGCGGTCGCGGAAATTCCCTGGTATTCCCGTCAGCACACCGAAACACGCTCTGACCAGGGCACGAACCCGTGCACCGGAATTCTTCATCTCGGCGTCACATGGTCACAGCCGCAGCACGGGAACGTCCGTCTGCTTTCACGTGCGACCCACCCGTGATTATGTCGATGCACATCACTCCGCCGGTATTCTCAGTACGCCGCAAAAAAGCGTTGGAGAACGGTTGCCGGGGGTCCTCCTGCCACCCCGAACGGGACGTGCGGGAGTCGCGATCACACGACAGGCGCTTGTCCAGGAGCCGAGAACGATGAATTCCTCAGTTCGTCCCTACTGTGCTGCCAAGCCACGCATCGTGCGTCCCCTCCCGGAGGGGCTGGTGGGCATCAGACAGCGCCTCGTCCGGGTGATGGCCCAGAAGTGGGTCAACGGGACAGTGCTCCGCTACGCGTTCCGGGAGGGCCCCGAGCCGCAGCGCCAGGCGGTGCGCAGCGCGTTCCGGGAGTGGAAGGACCTGGAGATCGGCCTCGGGTTCCAGGAGGTGGACGAGCCGGGGGAGGCCGAGGTCCGGATCTCCTTCGACCAGGCCGACGGGTCGTGGTCCTATCTGGGCAGGGACGTCCTGACGATCGGCACCCAGGACGCGACCATGAACTTCGGCTGGGACCTGACCGACGAGTACGGGCGCACCACGGCGCTGCACGAGATCGGCCACACGATGGGCCTGCCCCACGAGCACCAGAACCCGTTCGCCGGGATCGTCTGGGACGAGGCGAAGGTCTACGCGTTCTTCGCCGGGGCACCGAACCACTGGTCCCCGGAGACCACGCACCACAACGTCCTGCGCAAACTGGGCCAGGACGAGGTGGAGGGCTCGACCTGGGACCCCGACTCGGTGATGCAGTACTCCTTCCCCGGAGGCCTCATCAAGGAGCCCGCCCGCTACCAGCCGGGCATCAGCCCTCCGGGCGGCCTGTCGGCCAAGGACCAGGACTGGGTGCGGAAGTTCTACCCGGTCCTGCCGGACGTGCTCCCGACGCTCGAGCCGTTCCGGTCCACGCCCCTGACCCTGGTCCCGGGGCAGCAGGCGGACTTCGAGATCACCCCCGCCCTGTCGCGGAAGCACCAGATCGCCACCTTCGGGACGGCGGACACCACCCTGGTGCTCTTCGAGGAGGTCGACGGAGAGCTGCGCTTCCTCGCCGGCGACGACGACAGCGGGGAGGACCGCAACTCCACCCTGTCGGCGAAGCTCTTCCGGGGGAGGCGGTACGTCGTCCGCGTCAGGCTCGCCTGGGCAGGACAGTCCGGGGACACCGCCATCATGTGCTGGTAGCCGGGGCGGGACCGGCTCGGTTCCCTGAGCGGCGCCCCTCGGCCAAGCACCCCACCCGGCCACCGCCGGCCCCGGACCGGTACCGCCATCCTGGAAGGAAGACCCATGTCCCAGACGCCTGATGCTCCCGTGCACGGCAGCGAGAGCGAGAACCCGGCGATCGACGCGCCCACCCCCAAGACCGGTCAGCCGCGGACGGTCCAGGACTGGTGGCCCAACCAGCTGGACCTGAACGTCCTGCGGAAGCACTCGACCACGACCGACCCGCTGGGCCCCGACTTCGACTACGCGAAGGAGTTCGCCACGCTCGACGTCGAGGAGCTCAAGCGCGACCTCGTCGAGCTCATGACCACCTCGCAGGACTGGTGGCCCGCCGACTTCGGGCACTACGGAGGGCTGTTCATCCGGATGAGCTGGCACTCGGCCGGCACCTACCGGATCGCGGACGGCCGCGGGGGAGCCGGGGAGGGCGCCCAGCGGTTCGCCCCGCTCAACAGCTGGCCGGACAACGCCAACCTGGACAAGGCCCGGCGCCTGCTGTGGCCGGTCAAGCAGAAGTACGGCCGGAAGATCTCGTGGGCCGACCTGCTGGTGCTCGCAGGGAACGTGGCGCTCGAGTCGATGGGCTTCCGGACGTTCGGCTTCGGCTTCGGGCGCGAGGACGTGTGGGAGCCCGAGGAGATGTTCTGGGGCCCGGAGGACACCTGGCTCGGCGACGAGCGCTACGCCGGCGATCGCGAGCTCTCGGGCCCGCTGGCCGCGGTCCAGATGGGACTGATCTACGTCAACCCCGAGGGCCCCGGCGGCAACCCCGACCCGCTCGCGTCCGCCCGGGACATCCGCGACACGTTCGGCCGCATGGCCATGAACGACGAGGAGACGGTCGCGCTCATCGCCGGCGGGCACTCCTTCGGGAAGACCCACGGGGCCGGGCCCGCCGACCACGTGGGCCCCGAGCCCGAGGCGTGCCCGGTCACGGGGCAGGGCCTGGGCTGGAGGAGCAGCTACGGGACGGGCAAGGGGCCGGACACGATCACCAGCGGTCTGGAGGTGACCTGGACCAGCACCCCGACCCAGTGGGGCAACGGCTTCTTCGGCAACCTGTTCGGCCACGAGTGGGAGCTGACCGAGAGCCCGGCGGGGGCCCACCAGTGGGTCGCCGAGGACGCGACCGAGACCGTCCCGGACGCCTTCGACCCGGGGCGGAAGCACCGGCCGACGATGCTGACGACCGACCTCGCGCTCCGGGCGGACCCGGTGTACGAGAAGATCTCGCGGCGGTTCCACGAGCACCCGGACGAGTTCGCCGAGGCGTTCGCCAAGGCCTGGTACAAGCTGCTGCACCGCGACATGGGCCCGGTCACGCGCTTCCTGGGGCCGTGGGTCCCGGAGCCGCAGCTGTGGCAGGACCCGGTCCCGGCGGTCGACCACGAGCTGGTCGGGGACGAGGACGTCGCCGCCCTGAAGGAGACCCTCCTCGGCTCGGGGCTGACCGTGGCGCAGCTGGCCTCCACGGCGTGGGCCTCCGCGGCGAGCTTCCGGGGCACCGACAACCGGGGAGGGGCCAACGGCGCCCGCATCCGGCTCGAGCCGCAGCGCGGCTGGGAGGTGAACGAGCCGGGGCGGCTGGCCGAGGTGCTGCGCGTCCTCGAGCAGGTCCGGGAGGACTTCAACGGCGGTCGGTCCGACGGCACGAGGATCTCGCTGGCCGACCTGATCGTGCTCGGCGGCTGCGCGGCCGTCGAGCGCGCGGCCCGGAACGCCGGTCACCCGGTCCAGGTCCCGTTCCGGCCCGGGCGCACGGACGCCGCGCAGGAGCAGACCGACGTCGAGTCCTTCGCGGTGCTCGAGCCGCAGGCCGACGGCTTCCGGAACTTCGTGCAGTCCGACGTGCGGCTCTCGCCCGAGACGCTGCTGCTCGACCGCGCGTACATGCTCAACCTCACCGCCCCCGAGATGACGGTCCTGGTCGGCGGCATGCGGAGCCTGGGGACGAACCACGGGCAGTCGGAGCACGGTGTCCTCACCCACCGGAAGGAGGCGCTGACCAACGACTTCTTCGTCAATCTCCTCGCCGCCGGCACGGAGTGGAGGGCGTCCGAGGATTCGGAGGAGGTCTTCGAGATCCGCGATCTCGCCACGGACGAGCTCAGGTGGACGGCCACCGCCGCCGATCTGGTCTTCGGCTCGCACTCCCAGCTGCGGGCGATCTCGGAGGTCTACGCGAGCGACGACGCGCAGGAGAAGTTCGTGCGCGACTTCGTCGCCGCGTGGGTCAAGGTCATGGAGCTCGACCGGTTCGATCTGCGCTGACGGCACGGTGACCGGCCGGCGGGCCGCACCACGTGGTGAGCGCGGCCTCGAGCCCTGACGTGTCGCCCTCGCCCACCCAGGCCACGTGCCCGTCCGGCCGGATGAGCACCGCGGTGGGCGGGGTGACCGGCCCGAGCACCGGGAGCTCCCAGCGGCCGTGGTGCGCGGCGATGACCCGTCGCACGCGGTCCGCCCAGGGCCCGATGTCGACACCGCCGGGCGTGCCGAGCTCGAGCAGCACCGGCCGTGCCGCGTGCAGGAGGGCGAAGACCCGCGCCGGGCCGCCGGCCGTGCGGAGGTCGAGATCAGGCATGCGCCGCCCGAGCAGCGGGTGTCCCGCGCCGAGGTCGTAGTGGATGTCCAGGCCGGACATCGTCGCCGCGTACCGCCGGCGCGGCTCGTCCATGGCCAGGAGCTCTGCGACCGTCTCGCCCACGGCCCGGACGCGGTCGTCGGGGCGGCGCAGCGCGACCTGCGCCATGGTGAGGCGCAGCACGCGGGCGGCCACCGGGTGGCGTTCGGCGTGGTAGCTGTCCAGGAGGTCCTCCGGTGAGGTCCCTCCGACGACCTGGGCCAGCTTCCAGCCCAGGTTCACCGCGTCCTGAACCCCGGTGTTGAGGCCCTGCCCACCGTCCGGGGCGTGCACGTGCGCGGCGTCGCCGGCCAGCAGGACGCGCCCGTTCCGGTAGGACGCCGCCTGCCGGGTCGTGTCGGTGAACCGCGTGATCCAGGTGGGGCTGTGCACCCCGTAGTCCGTCCCGTACACCGCGACGAGCGCCGCGCGGAGATCGCGCAGGGTGGGCTCGCGGCCGGGCCCCACATGGTGCTCGGTCACCATGACCCCCGCCGGCCCTCCGTCCTGGGGCGGGCGGAAGGCGTGCTTGCCGACGGCGTCCTGGTGGATGCCCCACTCCGGCTCCTCGGCCAGCTCCACCTCGGCGAGCAGACTGCTCGTCGTCGGGTCCCACCCGGGGAACCCGATGCCCGCCGCCTTCCGGATCCGGCTCCGCCCTCCGTCGCACCCGACGACGTACTGCGCCCGCAGCGGCCGGCCGTCGGCCGGCTCGACGTCGACGCCCGTGCCGTCCTGGGCCACGCCCGTCACCTCGTGCCCGTAGCGGACCGGCACCCCCAGCTCGCCGATCCAGCCGGCCAGGAGCCGTTCGATGTGGTTCTGCCACAGCGCTAGACCGTAGGGGTGCCGGGTGGGGAAGTCGCTGAGGTCCAGGGGGGTGCCGGCGAACCCGGCGACCTGGGCGGTCGTGCCCTCAGCGAGGAACCGGTCGGCGACGCCGCGCTGGTCGAGGACCTCGATGGTCCGCGCGTGCAGCCCGCCGGCGCGCGAGCCGACGAGTTCCTGACCGGTCCTCCGCTCGAGGACGACGACGTCGACCCCCGCCAGCGCCAGCTCTCCCGCCAGCATCAGACCCGTCGGCCCGCCGCCGACGACCACCACCTCGTGCTCGTCCATCTGCTGCCCCTCCGTCCGCAGGTGCCGCTCCCGGCCCGAGCATTCTGCGGCCCGACCGGGGTCTTGCCGCAAGCCCCCCGGCGCGCTGTAGCCTGAAAACGGAGGGAAGAGGGCGGGCCCGGTCACCGCCGGTCAGAGCAGTCCGCCGATCTGGCCCGCCGTCTCCTGCAGCGCGGGCACGCGGCGCCGCCCTTCATCACGGGGGCGAGCATGACCCGTGTCGGCTGGCTGGCCGGCGGCAAGATGGTGGTCCACCCCAACCGCGACGTCGACGACGACGGCAACCACCCCGTCAACCGGGTCGCGGAGCTCGAGGCCCCGCAACGGGCCCGCCGCGACCGGACCGCGGGAGGCCGCCTGGCGGGCGGTACCCTGGCCGTGTGGTCGAGCAGAGCATGTGGATGCAGAAGGTGCGCGCGGATCCCGGGCACTCGTCGTGGTACGTCGAACGGTTCCGGGCCATGGCGGCCGCCGGTGAGGACGTCGTGGGGGAGGCGCGGCTGGTCGAGGCCATGGTCCCGCCCGGCTCCCGGATCCTCGACGCCGGGTGCGGTCCCGGCCGGCTGGGCGGCCACCTGCACCGCCGCGGGCACACCGTCGTCGGGGTCGACGTCGACCCCGCGCTGGTCTCCGCCGCCCAGGAGGACCACCCGGGTCCCCGGTGGCTCGTGGGGGACCTGGCCGAGCTGGACCTGCCCGCCCGGGGCGTCCCGGAGCCCTTCGACGCCGTGGTGTGCGCCGGCAACGTGATGGCCTTCCTGGCCCCCAGCACGCGCCTCGAGGTGCTGCGCCGTCTCCGCCTCCACCTGGCCGCCGACGGCCGGGTGGCCGTGGGCTTCGGCGCCGGCCGCGGCTACCCGTTCGCGGAGTTCCTGCAGGACGCCGAGCGGGCCGGGCTCGTGCCCGATGTGCTGCTCTCCACCTGGGACCTGCGCCCGTTCCGGGCGGACAGCGACTTCCTCGTGGCCGTGCTGCGGACCGCCGAGCACTCCTGATCCCGCGGACCCCTCGGCGGCGACGGGTCCGCGGGGTACCGTGGACGGTGTGAGCACCGCAGCCCTGTCCACCGTCACCTTCGAGAGCCGCTTCGCCCAGGAGCTGGGGGAGCTGTCCGTGCCCTGGCGGGCCGACGACGTCGCCGAGCCCCGGCTGCTGGTGCTCAACGAGCCCCTGGCCGCCGACCTGGGACTGGACCCGGAGTGGCTCAGCGGCCCGGAGGGCGCACGCCTGCTGGTCGGCAACCTCGTGCCGCCGGGGGCGACACCGGTGGCGCAGGCCTACTCCGGGCACCAGTTCGGCGCGTTCTCCCCGCGCCTCGGCGACGGGCGCGCCCTGCTGCTGGGCGAGATCGTGGACGCCGGCGGCCGCCGGCGGGACCTGCACCTCAAGGGCTCCGGGCGGACGCCGTTCGCGCGCGGCGGCGACGGTCTCGCGGCGATCGGGCCCATGCTGCGCGAGTACATCGTCAGCGAGGCGATGCACGCCCTGGGCGTCCCCACCACCCGGTCCCTGGCCGTGGTGGCCACCGGGCGGCAGGTGCGCCGCGAGACCCTGATGCCGGGGGCCGTGCTCGCCCGGGTGGCGAGCAGCCACCTGCGCGTGGGCACCTTCCAGTACGCCCGCGCCACGGGCGACCCCGACCTCCTGCGCCGGCTCGCCGACCACGCCATCAGCCGCCACCACCCCGGCGCCGCCGGCGCCGAGCACCCGTACCTCGCGCTGTTCGAGGCGGTCGTCGCCGCCCAGGCCTCGCTCGTGGCCCGGTGGATGCTCCTGGGGTTCGTGCACGGGGTGATGAACACCGACAACACGACCATCTCGGGGGAGACCATCGACTACGGGCCGTGCGCGTTCCTGGACGCCTTCGACCCGGCCGCGGTCTACAGCTCGATCGACCACGGCGGGCGCTACTCCTACCGGAACCAGCCGGTCGCCGCGCAGTGGAACCTCGCCCGGCTCGCCGAGGCCATGCTGCCGCTGCTGGACGAGGACCAGGACCGGGCGGTGTCCCTGGCGGAGGGGGCGCTCGGGGCGTTCGCGCCGCAGTACAGCGCGGCCTGGTCCGCGGGGATCCGCTCGAAGCTCGGCCTGCCCGAGGACCTCGACGACGAGGTCGCCTCGTTCCTGGTCGACGACCTGCTCGTGCTGCTCCAGCAGAACCGCGTCGACTGGACCTCGTTCTTCCGCGCCCTCGCCGGGACCGCCCGCACCGGCGCGACCGCCGCGACCGCCGCGCGCGACCTGGTCCTCGACCTGCCGGCCTTCGACGCCTGGGCCGAGCGCTGGCTCGCCGTGGGGCCGGACCCCGAGGCGATGGACCGCGTGAATCCCGTGCACATCCCCCGCAACCACCTCGTGGAGGAGGCCCTCGCCGCCGCCGTGGACGGCGACCTCGACCCGCTGGGACGGCTCCTGGAGGCGGTGACCGCCCCCTACGAGGAGCGTCCGGGCCTGGAGCGCTACGCCGCCGGCCCCCCGGAGGACTTCGGCGCCTACACGACCTACTGCGGGACCTGAGGCGCCGGCCCGCGGTCAGCCGCCGATGTACTCCCCGGTCACGCTGTCCACGGTGCCGTTCTCGATGCCCGTGCACTGGGCGGCGCCGGCCTCCGTCACCGGGTCGTAGTTGATGCAGAAGGCGTCGTAGTAGGGCACCCCGCTCCGCCACGCGGCCAGTGCCTCCTCGTAGCTGAACTTCGCCGGGAAGGGCACGGCCCCGACGTCCGTGCTGACCTGCACCTGGCAGGTCCCGGGGCCGCCCGGGGCGAAGGCCAGGAGCTGCCCGACGGTGTCGACGACGTCGATCCGGTCCTGGCCGGTGCTCATCGCTGACTGGTAGGCCCGGCAGATCTCGACGGCCACGGCGCGGTCGTTCGTGTCCGCGGTGAGCCGGTGCACGAGACCGCCGCCCGGGGCCGCCTGCTGCTCGATCCCGGACACGGTCCCGGCGTAGGGCTGTCCTTCGGGCGTCGTGGAGAAAGCGGACCACGCGTCGGCGGGCACGGGCTCCGCGGGCGCGGGCTGCGCCGGCGACTCCGCGGCCGGCTCCTCGTCGGCGTCGTCGGGCTGCTCCGCGGGCTCCGCGGACGCGGGGGGCTCCGTGGGCTCGGGGGTCGGCTCCGGCGTCGGCTCCGGGGCCGTGCCCGTGGGGGAGGGCGAGGTCCGGGCGGCGGGGGTGTCCTCCTGGACCGGGGGGTCGCCGGCGCAGCCGGCCAGGGCGAGACCGGACGCGAGGAACAGACTGGTGACGACGGCCTTCGTGCTCATGGGGTGCCTCTGCTTCGCTGGGGGGCGGGGTTCCCACTGTAGGCGGGCCGGGCGGCGAACCGGGGTGGCCCGCCGGAGAGTTGCCCACCCAAGAGGGGTCAGACGGGGAGGGGCGGGCCGTGCCACGATGCGGAGGGCATGCCGCAGAACTGTGAAGGGGGCCGCTGTGCCGCACCAGATGACGCTGATGTTCCTCAACATCGCGCTGACCCTCGTCCTCGTCGTGTCGTGCTATCTGTACCTGGGCGGCGGGCGCTGGTGGTTCCCGTGCCTGTGGTTCGTCGGCATGGCCGCGGGGTCCCTGTGGGACGCGCTGCCGCGCCGCCGCGCCGCGGAGTTCGCCCGCCGCGCCGGTGGTCGGACCGCCTGGCAGGGCTGAGCGCGGCCGCGCGTCCCCGGCGCCGGCCGGCGGCGGCCGCGGGGACGGTGGGGGCGGCGACGCAGCGGGTGGCGTCCGTCGTGCGGTCCCCGTCCCGCTGTCGTCCTACTCGCACGCGACGCCGTCGGAGTCGCCGTCCATGGCCTCGCGGTAACCGGGCTCCCCGCGCAGCAGCGGTGCGGCGCCGGCCTCCCGGGCGGCCGTGCAGTTGGCGTAGTGCACGTCCGCGGGCACGGGAGCCTGATCGGCCGGGGCCTTCTCGACGGGCGCCGGGGCGGCCCCGGCGCCCCCGGGGATGTCGCCGAACGGCGTGCCGCCGGGCAGCTGCTGGTCGGGGCAGCCGGAGAGCACCTCGGCCATGGCGGTCCTCTCCGGGGCGGTGACCCACAGGCCGTAGCGGGTCTTCACCGCGATCTGGACGGCCACCATCTCGCAGGCGAAGGCCCGGTTCGAGGGCAGCCACCGCGAGGCGTCCTGGTCGGACTTCGAGCCGTTGGCCGGGCCGTCGACCGCCAGCAGGTTCAGCGGGTCGTTGGCGAGGGCCACGCGGTCGGCCGGGGAGAGCCGGCGCGCCCCGGTGACCCAGGCGTTGCCGAGCGAGACCACGTGGTCCACCTGGACGTCGGCGGAGGTCACGACCCCGCGGACGAAGTCGATGGACGCCCCCGTGTACGGGTCGGCGAGGGTGCCGGTGTCGACCCTGCACCCGTCGGCGGAGGTGATGCCGGTCAGGTCCCGGGCCAGGACCTCGTTGCGGGAGTCCTCGCAGTCGCCGTCGGCGTCGATCCACCCGCCGAACAGGGCGTCGCGGTCGTAGTCGGACATCGTCCCGGCGGCGGCGACCGGGAGGTCCTCCAGGGCGAGGAACGCCCCCGAGGGCGGGGCGACGGCCCGGACGGGGGTCTCCGACGGCTCCGGGGCGGAGCTCGGCGACGGGGTGACCGTGGTGACCGTCCCCGGTGTCCTCGAGGCCGTGGGCGAGGGCGTGCTGCCGGGCTCGGCGCTCGGGGAGGGGGCGGCGGGCACCGTCGTCACGGTCCCCGGGACGGGGCCGGGGGCCGGGTCGGTGGACGCGGTGCTTGACGCGCAGCCCGCCACCAGCCCGATCGCCAGGACGAGGTGCAGCGGCCCCGCCACGATCCACCGGCCCGCGGCGACACCGCGGCGGGACGCCGGGTCCGCTCCCGGGGCAGGCGAGGGGAAGAGGGTGTTGCGCATGGTGCTCCTGGGGGGACGAGAGGAAGTGCGCCTGGGGGAGGGCACGCGTCGGGGGATCGCGCGGGGCACCCTCCTGTTCTACGTGCGGTGCCCGTCCGGCACCGCACGGCGCGCCGCAGAGGACGGCGGCCCCCGCGTGTGTGACGCCGGAGGTCACCGCGCCGTCCGGGGACGCCCGCGCCATCCCCGGATGAGGGGTCAGACACGCGGGGTCGCCGGGTGCGAGGATGCGGTCACGGGGATCGTCGAACGGGGGGAGGGCCTCGTGCTGACCGTGCGCGACAGGCTGCTCCTGGGGCTCTGGCTCCTGCCGGTGGCCCTCGGTCTCGTCGTGGGGCTGTACGTCGGAGACGACGACGGCACCGTCATGCTGTTCGTCACCGGTCTCGTCGCGGCCCTCTACGTGGCGGTGCTGGTCAGCACCGTCCACACCGCGCGACGCCGACGGATCGAGCCCGCCGCCGAAACCGCCCCGGAGCCCCCGGGGCACCCGGAGCACCTTGGGCACCCGGAGCACACAGAGCCGGCCGCCGGGCACGGCCCCGGCCCCGACCCGCCGGGGGCACCCGGGGAGTCCGGCCGCGCGCTCGCCGCGTCGCGCGTCCTGCCGCTGGTGCTCGCCGTCTCCGCCGCCGTCTACGTCGTCGCGGAGGGCGGCTGGACCTTCGTGGTGGTCGCCGTGCAGCTCGTCACCGTGATCACCATGGCCGCCTACGTGCACGAGCGCGGCGCGGAGCCGAAGCCCGTCACGTAGCACGGCCCCGTCCCTGTCCGTGCGGACGGGGGCGGAGCCGTGGCCCGGCCGCGACGGATCGCGGCCGGCGGGCTCACGAGAGCTGCACGTACGTGGCCGAGTGCCCGAAGCCGACGACGTCGTCGCGGCCGTCGCCGTTGACGTCACCGAGCAGGCGCGGATACCGGTCCTCCGTCCACCCCTGGTCGTAGCCGAAGGCGGCGACCTTCAGGTACACCGGGGCGAAGGTGCCGTCCGCCCGGCCGTGGGCCACGTGGACCCCGGCGTTGCCGAAGCCCACCAGGTCCTGGATGCCGTCGACGTTGATGTCCGCGTGGGTCCGCAGGTGCCGGTCGCCCCGCCACCCCTGGGCCTGGCCGAAGTCGTTCACCCGCAGTGCCACGCCGGTGTAGTTCCCTCCGTTGAGCGAGTGCGCCACGGAGACCCCGGAGTAGCCGAAGCCGATGATGTCCGCCGCGGCGTTGCCGGCGGGGTTGACATTGACGTCGGCCAGCATCCGCGGGTGCTGGTCCACGCGCCAGCCCTGGGCGTAGCCGAAGTTGCGGATCTCCAGCGCGGGCTGGGTGAACGTGTCCCCGAGCGCCGAGAAGTAGGAGACGTACGTGCCGGCGTCCCCGAAGCCCACGATGTCGGCGGTGCTGTTGCCGTCGACGTCCGCGAGCATCCGGGGGTTCTTGTCGACCCGCCAGCCGCGGTCCCAGCCGTAGCTGTCGATGCGCTTGCCGGTCCCGGTGAACGTCCGGTTGGACAGTCCGTGGGAGACGGTGACGCCCGCGTGCCCGAAGCCCACGATGTCGGCGGTCAGGTTGCCGTTGAGGTCGGCGAGCTCGCGCGGGTGCCGGTCGACGCGCCAGCCCTGGTTCCAGCCGAAGTCACGGACCTTGAGCTGCGGCGCGGTGAAGCTGCCGTCGCCCTGGGAGTAGGCCACGTAGACGCCGGCGTCGCCGAAGCCCACGATGTCGTCCCGGCGGTCGCCGTCGACGTCCGCGAGCGTGCGCACGTGCCGTGCGCCGGACCAGCCCTGCGCGGTGCCGAAGTCGCGCACGCTCATGCGCGGCGCGCCGAAGGTGCCGTCGGCCCGGCCGAAGGCGACCTGGACGCCGGCGCCGCCGAAGCCGACGACGTCGGCGCGGCCGTCGCCGTTGACGTCCGCGAGCTCGCGCACGTGCTGGTCGGTGCGCCAGCCCTGGGCGTAGGAGAACATGGGCTGCGCGGTCGCGGCGTGGGCGGGTGCGCCCACGGCGAGCCCGGCGGTCGCCAGCACGGTGGCCGACGCGCCGGTGAGCACGCGCGAGAGGAGTGGGTGTTTCATGGCGGGTCCCCGAGGTCATGAGACGGATCGTCGGCACGGGCGCCGGTGGCGCGTGCCGGAGTCCTCGGCCGGCCCCCGGCCGGCCGGGAGACGTCCCCCGGGACGCGGTGCGCCCCCGGGGAACCGGTGGCACCGGGAACGACGTCCCGGCGCCGAGGCGCAACAGCTGAGGGTGTCAGTTTACTCCTGCAACCAGGTGGTCACCAGGGGCGTTCCCTTTCGTGACGCCATTGGACGGCCCGGTCCACGGGGCTGTCCCGGCCACCACCCCGGCCACTGCTCCGGTCACCGCTCCGGCGGTGCGGCGAGGGCTGTCCTGCGCCCGCCGCGGTCGGCGGCACCCGCCGGAGTCGCCGACCGCGGCGGGTCCGTCACGGGCTGACGGGCTCCGGCCGGGGGTCGGAGGTGCAGCACGAGCCGTCGCCGCCCACCTCGGAGAGCTCCCGGCCGGTCCTGCCCTCCAGGTCGGGCCGGGCGTCGGCGGTGACGGTGTAGACCTCCCACGGCTCCCGGCCCGGTCCGGTCACCCAGACCTTGTCCTGGACGGCGTAGCAGCAGGTGGTCTGCTCCTCCGGGCTGGTGGCCAGGCCGGCGTCGGCCAGGCGCTGCGCGGCCGCCTCGACGATCTCGGTGCTCTCCACCTCCACGCCGAGGTGGTCCATGCGGGTGTCGTCACCGGGCTCGCCCTCCAGCAGCACGAGCTTCAGCGGCGGCTCCGCGATGGCGAAGTTGGCGTAGCCCGGGCGCCGTTTGGCCGGGGCCGTGCGGAACAGGGTGGAGTAGAACTCGATGGAGCGCTCGAGGTCGGCCACACGCAGGGCGAGCTGGACTCTGGACATGACGGGTTCCTTTCGGGTGCGACGAACGCTCCTTGGTATCGACGTCCGTCTATGTGGAAGAGTGCCACCAGCATCGATGGTCGTCAATACGTCCGGGCGTTCTCCTGACAGGCCGCCCACCCGGTCGCCCCGTGGGCCGCCGTCGTCCCGTACCGCCGGCTGGGGCTCCTCGCGCACCGTTCCGGGTTCGCCTTCCGCGGACCGGCGGGAGATCATGGGGGGAGACGGCCCGGCCCGCCACCCGGAAGGACACCATGCGCAAGCACCAGCACGCCGACGACGATGAGCCCCGGCGCAGCCTGTTCCGGCGCTTCGACGACTTCGCCATGCGGTTCTACGGGCCCGCCGTGCGCAGTCCCCGCGACCTCCGGGGCCAGGACCAGCCCAGCGAGCAGACGCAGCAGTGGTACCAGGACCTGCAGGACGAGTTCGTGGTCGAGAAGGACGCGAACGGCAACACCTATCTGCGCCCCCGCCACCGGTAGCCCGCCCGTGACGCCGGGAGGCGTCCGGCCGGAGAACCCCGGGGCCCGGGCCGTACAGTGTCGGAGCATGGAAGGAAACCACGTGCTGCCCCTGACCGATCCCGAGGTGCGTGCGCTGCGGGAGGACTTCCCGCTGCTGGCCGGCAGCCCGTCGGTCTACCTGGACTCCGGGGCGACCTCGCAGAAGCCCCTGGCCGTCCTGGACGCCGAGCGGGACTTCTACCTGCACCGCAACGCCGCGGTCCACCGCGGCGCCCACGCCCTGGCCGTGGAGGCCACCGACGCCTACGAGGAGGCCCGCCGGGTGGTGGCCGGGTTCGTGGGCGGCACCGAGCGGGAGCTGGTGTGGACCTCCAACGCCACCGAGGCGATCAACCTGATCACCTACTCCTTCTCCAACGCCTCGGCCGGACGCGGGGGGCAGGACGCCGCCCGCTTCCGGCTGGGCCCCGGCGACGAGATCGTCACCACGGAGGCCGAGCACCACGCCAACCTCATCCCGTGGCAGGAGCTGGCCGCCCGCACCGGGGCCGCCCTGCGCTGGATCCCCGTCGATGAGACCGGCGCCCTCGATCTCGGGGCCGCTGTCGAGGTCATCGGCGAGCGCACCCGGGTGGTGGCCTTCAGCCACGTCTCCAACGTCACCGGTGCGATCACCGACGTCGCCCGTCTCGTCGAGCTGGCCCGGGCGGCGGAGGCACTGACCGTGCTGGACGCCTGTCAGTCGGTGCCGCACCTGCCCGTGGACCTCCCCGCCCTGGGGGTCGACTTCGCGGTGTTCTCCGGGCACAAGATGCTCGGTCCCACCGGCATCGGAGCGCTGTGGGGGCGGTCCGAGCTGCTGGACGCGATGCCCCCGTTCCTCACCGGCGGATCCATGATCACGAAGGTCACGATGGAGTCCGCCCGCTACCTGCCGGCCCCCACCCGCTTCGAGGCCGGCACCCAGCGGGTCGCCCAGGCCGTGGGCCTGGCCGAGGCGGTGCGCTACCTGCAGGGCATCGGGATGGAGCGGGTCGCCGCCCACGAGCACGAGCTGGGGCAGCGGCTCGCGGTCGGTCTCGCCCAGCTGGAGGGGATCCGGCTGATCGGCCCGCCCCCGGGTGCGGAACGGGTGGGTCTGGCGGCCGTGGACGTGGCGGGGGTGCACGCCCACGACGTCGGGCAGGTGCTGGACTCCGCCGGGGTGGCCGTGCGGGTGGGCCACCACTGCGCCCAGCCGCTGCACCGGGCGCTGGGGCTGACCGCCAGCACGCGGGCCAGCGCCTACCTGTACAACACCACCGCCGACGTCGACCGGTTCCTGGCCGAGCTCGCCGGGGTCCGCGGCTACTTCCGCTTGGAGAACACGCGATGAGCGCGCTGGACGGGATGTACCAGGAGGTCATCCTCGACCACGCCAAGCGGCGCTCCGGCGAGGGCCTGGCCGCCCCGGCACCCGGGCACGGGGCCGGGGAGTCCCACCAGTACAACCCCACATGCGGCGACGAGATCACCGTGCGGGTCGAGCTCGCGACCGGCCCCGGGGACGCGGAGCCGGTGGTGACCCGACTCAGCTGGGAGGGCGAGGGCTGCTCGATCTCCATGGCCGCGGCCTCCGTGCTGGCCGAGACCGCCCCCGGGATGACGCGGGCCGAGCTGGTGGAAATGATCGGCGCGTTCCGGGACCTCCTGCGCTCGCGGGGCACCGTGGTCCCCGACGAGGAGGTCCTCGGCGACGCCGCCGCCTTCGCCGGGGTCTCCCGGTTCGTGGCCCGCGTCAAGTGCGCCATGCTCGGCTGGGTCGCCGCCGAGGAGGCCCTCGACCGCGCCGGCTGAACGGCTCCCGGCGCCACCGGTCTTCACACACCAGGACGTCCTTGTCCCGCCCGGCGCGTGGACCATGGCCGCGGTGCTGGACCTGGCCGGCGGCCCCGGCACGGCCCGCGCCGCCGACGTGCTCGTGGCCGCGGGGCTGGCCGCCGCCGTTCCCACGGCGGCGACCGGGCTCAACGACTGGTCCGACACCCAGGGCGCCGACCGGCGCATCGGCCTGGTGCACGCGACCGCCAACAGCGTGGCCCTGACGTTCAACGCGGCCTCGCTCGCCGCCCGGCTCCGGGGCCGGCGCGGCGCCGGCAGGGCCCTCGCCCTGGGCGGCCCGCTCGAGGAGGGGACGGTCGACGGCGGCTGCGTCACCTGCCCCTGGCACGGCAGCACCTTCCGGCTCGCGGACGGCGCCGTGGTCCGCGGACCGGCGACCGCCGCGCAGCCCAGCTACGAGACCCGCGTCGAGGAGGGACGGATCCAGGTCCGGCGCCGGCCCTGACCGTCCCGGACTCCGGCAGCGGCCCGGAATGCTTCCGGCGCCGCCCGGGTTGTGCGCACCATGGCCCTCTCCGACGTCCCGCTCTCCCTCCTCGACCGCGCCAACACCCGGGACGGCTCCACGGAGGCCGAGGACCTCGCCCGCGTCCTGGAGCGGGCCGAGCGCGCGGAGGAGCTGGGCTACCACCGGTTCTGGGTGGCCGAGCACCACGCGGTGCCCGGGATCGCCGGGTCCGCGCCGGCGGTGCTGATGGCCGCTCTGGCCGCCCGGACCCGACGTCTCCGGATCGGCTCCGGCGGGATCATGCTCCCCAACCACCAGCCCCTCGTGGTCGCCGAGCAGGCCGCCACCCTCGAGGCCCTGCACCCCGGCCGGATCGACCTCGGCGTGGGCCGCTCCCTCGGCTTCACCGCCGCGGTCCGGGACGCGCTGCGCACCGGCAAGGAGGCCGCGGACCGCTTCGGGGACGACCTGGCCGAGCTGCTCGCGCACCTCTCCGGCGCGGCCCCGGTGACCGCCCGGCCCCGCAACCACGCCGCCACGCCGGTCTTCGTCCTGGCGACCGGCGCCGGGGTGGAGACCGCGGCCCGGGCGGGACTCGCCGTGGTGCTCGGCGGCCCGGCGATCTTCCGCGAGGGCCCCGGCGGCGGCGCCGCGGTGCTCGAGCGGTACCGCGCGCAGTTCCGCCCGTCGTCGTGGTGGCCGGAGCCCTACGCGGTGGTCTCGGCGAACGTCGCGGTGGCGCGGACCCGCGCGGCCGCCCGTGAACTGCTGCTGCCCGAGGCCCGCGCCCTGGCCGCCTCCCGCACGCGGGGCGAGTTCCCGCCCCTGGCGCCCGCACGGCCCGCGGAGCCGGACGGGCTCACGGCCCGGGAGCGGGCCCTCGTGCAGGAGACCCTCACGTCCTCCGTCCACGGCACGGCCCCGGAGGTCCGGGACCAGCTGGAACGGCTGCTCGCGCGCACCGGGGCGGACGAGCTGCTCGTGACGGGTGGCGCGCACGATCTCGACGCCCAGGCGGACTCCGACCGGCGGCTCGCCGCGCTGTTCACCACCCGCCCGGCCTGACCTCCCCGCCGGGAGGTCAGGCCGGGCGGGGGCGGGAGGGAGTGCGGATAGAGTGACGGGGTGCCACAGCTGCTCGTTCTCGCCGCCCACCCCCTGGAGACCAAGTACTTCCCGGAGGACATCGACCTGGTCCTGACCGGTGTCGGGATGTCGGCCGCGGCGGTGCGCACCACCGAGGCGGTGCTGACCCGCTGCCCGGACCCCGCGCGCCGGGCGGAGCTGACGGTGCTCAACATCGGCAGCGCCGGCGCCCTCAAGCACGGGCTGACCGGGGTGCTCGAGCCCTCCCGGATCATCAACCGGGACGTGGACGAGGAGCTGCTGCGCGCGGCCGGGATCCCCGTGGACAACGTCATCGAGCTCGGCGGCGACGGCCCCGTGCTCGCCACCGGGGACTCCTTCGTGGCCGGCGGACCCGCCCGGGACGCCCTGGCCGCCCGGGCGGACCTCGTGGACATGGAGGGCTGGGCGATCGCGGTGGCCTGCCGGCACCTGGGCGTGCCGCTGCGGATGGTCAAGCACGTCTCGGACGCCGCCGACGAGGAGGCGGTCGCGTGGGCCGAGAAGGTCGAGCTCAGCGCCCTGGCCCTGGGGCGCTGGTTCCGCGGCAGCGGGATCACCGGGGCGTGACCTGCCGCAGGACCGTCCGGATCCGCCACTAGACTGGGGCCAGCATGAAACTTCTCCGCCAGCGCGAGTCCCTGGGCGCCCAGCAGGACTACGAGAGCGCCATGACCCTCCTCGCCGACGTGCGCCGCAGCGGGCCCGTCCTGCGCCTGTACGAACCGGCCCCCACGGTCGCCTTCGGCCGCCGGGACGAGCTGCGCCCGGGCTTCCCCGACGCCGCCCGGGCCGCCCGCGAGAGCGGGTTCGAGCCCCTGGTACGCAAGGTGGGGGGCCGCGCCGCGGCCTACCACGGCGGGTGCCTGATCATCGACCACCTCGAGGCCGCCGAGGACCCCACCTCGGGCATCCAGGACCGCTACCGGCTCTTCGGCGACATGATCGTGGCCGCCCTGGAGGAGCTCGAGGTCGAGGCCGACGTCGGCGAGATCCCGGGCGAGTACTGTGCCGGCGAGCACAGCGTGCACGGGACGCACCCGGCGTCGTCGTCCACCCCGGGCCGGAAGGTGAAGCTGGCCGGGACGGCCCAGCGGGTGGTCGCGGGCGCCTGGTACTTCAGCACCGTGCTCGTGGTCGAGCAGTCCGAGCCCATCCGCTCGGTGCTCACCGACGTCTACTCGGCCCTCGACCTGGACTGGGACCCGGCCACCGCCGGGGCCGTGGACGACCTGCGCCCGGGCACCACCGTGGCCGACGTGGAGCGCGGGATCCGCAAGGTGTACGGCATGTACTCCCGGTACCTGGGGTACGGGCCGCTCACCGACTGAGCCCCGGCCGCGGGCCGGGCAGACCGAGGAGGCAGCAGATGTGCGGACGCTACGTCATCGCCCGGGCCGTGGGCGACCTCGTCGCCGCGACCGGGGCGGTCCCGGACGAGAGCCTGGGCGAGGCCGACACCGAGCGGCTGCGGGCCAACTGGAACACCGCGCCCACCACCGACGTGCCGATCGTCCTGGAACGCCTCACCGGCGGGAACGGCCGGGACGACGACGGGGAGCTGGTGCGCGAGCTGCACGTGGCCCGCTGGGGACTGGTCCCGGGCTGGGCCAAGGACCCGGCGGTCGGGTCGAAGATGTTCAACGCCCGCTCGGAGACCGTCCTCGAGAAGCCGTCCTTCCGCAAGGCGGTCCCGGCCCGCCGGTGCGCGGTCCCGGCCAACGGCTACTACGAGTGGAAGAAGGAGCCCGGCGCCGGGAAGGGCGGGCGCAAGCAGCCCTACTACGTCCACCCGGCCGATCCGGAGGAGACCATCTGGTTCGCCGGGATCTACGAGTGGTGGCGGGTGCCCGAGGGCACGGAGCTGCACTCCGCGGCCCTGCAGCCGGGCAGGGACGGCGGCGGGAGCACCTGGTTGCTGTCCTGCTCCATCCTCACCACCGACTCCCCGGAGCCCTCCGACGAGCACCCCGTGCTCACGGAGCTGCACGGTCTGCACGACCGGATGCCGATCCCGCTGGCGCCCGAGCACGTGGGGGACTGGCTGCGCCCCGGGGAGGACGACGCCCCGCAGCTCGTGGACCTGGTCCGGGCCGAGGCGCACCGGACGGCCGCCCGCTGGGTGCTCGACCCGGTGGGCCCGGCGGTCGGCAACGTGCGCAACAACTCCCCGGAGCTCGTCGAGCCGCAGCGGAGCCTGTTCTGAGCCCCCGGGAGCCCGTGGACCGGGTCGCCGACTTCGTCCGCGTCCACGGCGGCGGGGTCGTGGCGACCAACAGCGGCGCCGGCTGCCCCGAGTCCGCGTGGATCAACCTCGCGGCCCTCGGGGACGGGCGGCTGGTCTTCGGCACGAACGAGCGCAGCCGCAAGTACGCCAACCTCCTCGCCGATCCCCGGGTCTCCCTCGTGGTGGTCTCCGGGACGGGCCAGGAGTTCCAGCTCGAGGGCGAGGCCGCCGTGCTGGAGGGCTCCGCCGCGCAGGACGCCGGCGAGGTGCTGGAGTCCCGGCACCCGGGGGCCACGGACAAGGACAGCACCCGGCTCGTGGCGGTGCGCCCCCGCTGGGCGCGGTTCGTCGACATCGCCGCCGATCCCCCCGTCCGGGAGGAGTTCTCGCTCTGAGCCGGTCACAGAAGAGGCCCGGGACCCGCATCGCGGGTCCAAGGCCTCTTCCACGGCCTGGTGCCGGGTCCTGTTCGTGCCGGCGTCCCCTCCGGCGTCCCCCGGTCCGGAGCGCCCGCCGGGCTCAGACGTCGTCCGTCTCGGGGACCCAGCGGTTGAAGTCGAGCGTCAGGTAGAGCGCGAGCGCCGCCGCGTTGTCCTCGGCGATCCGCAGGCTGACCTGGTCGTAGCCGTTGTCGTAGAGGGTGCCCATGGCGCAGCGCACCAGCTGCTCGGCCAGGCCCTGGCGGCGGCGGGAGGCCGCCGTGAACAGCTCGAAGATGTAGGGGACGTCAGGGAGGTCGTCGCCGACCCGCCGGGACAGCACGAGCGCGGCGGCCACCACGGTCCCGTCGTCGTCGACCACCACCGGCGAGGCCTCGGGCAGGAAGGGCCCGTACTCCCCGTCGAAGACTCCCCGGATCACCTGGCGGGCCTCCTCCAGACTGGAGACCCCGCCCTGCTCGTAGGAGGAGTAGTAGAGCTGGGCGAGGCTCTCGGCGTCCTCCGGGCCGGACGGACGCAGATTCACCGCGGGCTTCTTGGTGTTCGCCGCGGTGTGGGCGATCAGCGTGATGGTTCCGGTCATGGAAGGCCTCCGTGAGGTCGACGCCGGTTGCTCCGGCGGGGCGGACGAGGGACAGGGGACGTCCGGGAGGGCCGCGCAGGGCAGGCCCTCCGTGCATTCAGCGTATCCATTTCGCTGGGCTTGTCCATGCTTCGCCGTCCTCGATCGCAAAAGTGAACGGCCAGGTCGGAACGAGGCCTGCACGGGAACACCTGTTCCTTTTCCGCGCTCTTCCGGGTTAGCGTGTCGTACAGGTGTTCTAGCTTCCAGGGAACAGGGCGCACCGGGGACGGGCGCCGGGCCGAGGGAGAGAGGAGCCGTCGTGGGTTTCCTGACGGAGAGCGTCGACGTGGACTGCGACACGGACGGGGTGCCGGTGGGCGTGCGCTGGCGCGGGCGGGACTACCTGGTGGCCCAGGGACCCGTGCGCTGGTACGAGCGCCGCGCCTGGTGGTCCGAGGACGCGCGGCTGCCCAAGGACCGGGGGATCGGTGCGGTGGACCAGCAGATGTGGCGGGTCCAGGTGCAGCTGAACACCCGCTCCGAGCTGCTGACCCTCGAGCTCGTCCACACCCTCGACACCGGGCGCTGGCGGCTGCTCGCCGCCACGAGCGCCTCGGGGATCCGCGTGGTGCGCTGCGCGTAGGCCGCCGCGGTGCACCCTCCCGCCGGAGGTGCATAGGATCGTCGGTGGAGACCGCACCGCAGAACGTGAGGGAGCACCCGTGAGACTCGGCACCGTGCGACGAGACGGCACCACCCAGGCCTTCCGGCAGGAGGACGGGCGGACCGTCTACCTCCCCGTCCCCGACGTCGGGGCCCTCCTCGCCGGGGGCGACCTGCGGCTGCCGGGGGAGCCGGGCCCCGCGCCGGCCCCGGAGGACCTGGCGACGCCCGTCCTGCGCCCGGGCAAGATCCTGTGCGCCGGGCTGAACTTCTACGACCACGCGGAGGAGGTCGGTCAGGAGATCCCGGAGCACCCCACGATCTTCGCGAAGTACGCCACCGCGCTCATCGGCCCCACCGACCCCATCGCCATGCCGGAGGAGTCCGAGAAGATCGACTGGGAGGCCGAGCTCACCGTGGTGATCGGCTCGCCCCTGCGCCACGCCACGCCGGACCAGGCGCGGGCCGCGATCGCCGGGTACACCATCATGAACGACATCTCGGTGCGGGACTGGCAGGGCCGGACCTCCGAGTGGTTCCAGGGCAAGAACTTCGACCGCACCACCCCGGTGGGCCCCGTGGTGGTGACCCCCGACGAGATCGACCCCGAGGCGGGACTGGCGATCCGCTGCACCGTGGACGGCGTGCGGCACCAGGACTCCGGCACCGACCGGATGATCTTCTCCGCCGTGGAGCTGGTCGAGTACCTCAGCCGGTTCCTGACCCTCGAGCCCGGGGACCTCGTGGCCTGCGGCACTCCCGCCGGCGTGGGCCTGGCCCAGAAGCCCCGCCGGATCTGGTTGCGGGACGGCCAGGAGGTCGTCACCGAGATCGAGGGCATCGGCGAGCTGCGCAACGTCTGCACCCCCGCCGAGGACCTCCGGGCGGCGGCCGGCTGACCCGGCACCCGTCCCCACCCGGTCCCGTCCTCCCTCTCCTGCTGTCCAGATCCCCGTGACCTGATCCCCGTGACCTGATCCCCGTGACCTGATCCCACTGTCCTGTTCCCGCCTTCGACCGGAGGACCCCATGGCGACGATCGGCTTCCACGCCTCCCACGAGCAGATCCCTCCCGAGCAGCTGCTGCGCGACGTCGAGCACGCCCAGCAGGCCGGCTTCGGCGCCGCCATGTGCTCGGACCACCTCGAGCCATGGTCGCCGCACCAGGGCCACTCCGGGTTCGCCCTGTCCTGGCTGGGCGCCGCCCTGGCCACCACGGACCTGCCCTTCGGGTTCGTGCACGCCCCGGGCCGGCGCTACCACCCCGTGGTCACCGCCCAGGCCACGGCCACCCTCGCCCGCATGTTCCCCGGTCGGATCTGGACCGCCCTGGGCAGCGGGCAGAAGCTCAACGAGCGGGCCGTCACCCCGGACTGGCCGGCCAAGGAGCACCGGCAGCGGTTCCTCGAGAGCAGCTTCGACGCCGTCCGCCGGCTGCACGCGGGCGAGGAGGTGTCCTGCCGCGAGCCGTTCCACGCCGACCGCGCCCGGGTCTGGGACCCGCCGGAGGTCCTGCCCGCCCTGCGCGTGGCCGCGCTCACCCCGGCGACGGTCCGCCGCTTCGCCCCCCTGGCCGACGGGTTCATCACCGTCCAGCAGCCCCTCGAGGACCTGCGCCGGATGCTCGAGGCCTGGCGCGAGGCCGGCGGCACCGGGCGGACCGCGCTGCAGGTGCACCTGAGCTGGGCGCCCTCCCCGGAGCAGGCCCGCGCGATCGCCTTCGACCAGTGGCGCACCAACGTCTTCGACCCCGTGACCATGGCCGAGCTCGCCTCGCCCCAGGACTACCTGCGCAAGGCGGTCCAGGAGGACGTGGGGGATGAGCAGATCGCCGGGGCGGTCAACGTCTCCGCCGACCTCGGCCGGCACGCCCAGTGGCTGCACGAGTACGCCGACCTCGGCTTCGACGAGATCTACCTCCACCACGTGGGGCAGGAGCAGGGCCGCTTCCTCGACGCCTTCGGGGAGACGGTGCTGCCCCAGCTGGCGCAGGCCTGACCCGGCGCGGGCCCGGGCGCCGGTCCCGGGTGGGCGGGCTACGGCAGCCGGGACGGGCGCCGCAGCACGGCCGCGCCGGCCAGCTCCGGCTCGAGCGGGACCGGGCTGTGCAGCACGGCCGGTCCGCGGTGCAGGTCGCCGCTGGACAGCGGCCGGCAGCGCAGGCCCCCTCGCCCCCGCATGGCGGCGTGCGCGCCCGGAGCCAGGACCCGGTCCATCCACACGCAGGGGTGGGCCGGGCGCCCGCCCCGCAGCCGCACGAGGGCGCCCCGGGACTCCAGCGCGAACTCCTCGCCCAGCAGCGGGGCCAGGTGGGCGCCCCGGAGGACCACGTTGCGCCGGGTCAGGAGCGGGTCGAAGGGGTCCGTGCCCAGGTCCGCGGCCATAGCCTCGAGCGCCTCGACGGCGAGCAGGGTGACGGCGGCGTCCATGTGCGCGGCCTTGCCGAAGAACCGGTCGCCCACCACGCCCTTGCCGGCCACCAGCTCGACCCGCTCGGCGTCGGTGGTGGGGACCTCCGCCGCGCCGTCCCGGGCGCGGCCGAAGTAGGCGTGCGCCGGTGACACGAGCAGGTGCAGGACCTCCACGTCGTACCGATAGGTCGCCGTCATGGCCCACACCCCTCCGTCGTCGCGGCCGCCGGTCCGGCGCCGCCTCGCTGTCGCCGGACCTCAGCATAGGCAGGGCGGGCGACACCGCGGGGCGCCGGGCCGCGCCGCCCGATCTTCCCTGCACCCGGGGAGCGCCCCGCGAGCCTGTCCCCTTTACGGATGCACACCTGGTGTCCGGGGGTGCGCGCGGGCAAGAATGGCAGCGACGGAGGACAGCCGAGGGGCACCGTGGTCCGGACGGGGGAGGGAGGTCGCGTGTCTGCCAGACGCTCCGCCGGGGGACGGTACCGGCTGGCCGGGCCGGCCGGGTCGGCCGTGGTCGTCCTCCTCGTGGTCCAGCTCCTCCTCCGGGGCGTGATCTCCGTGGCGCAGCTCGCGCTCGGAGCGGCGGCGCTCGTCGTCGTCGCGCTGGTGCTCGGCCAGCGGTTCCTCGTCCCCTGGCTGGCGCGCCGGTCCCCGAACCGGCCGCGCATCACCACGACCCGGGCGTGGACGTGCCCGATGCCCCCGGAGGAGGCCCTCGAGCGGATCCGCACGGCGTTCGAGGACCTCGACCCGGCGGTCCGCTCCCAGGAGTGCTGCGTGGAGGTCTCGGTGGGCTCGGACGTCACCTTCCGCCGGCGCGGGACGGCCTCCGAGTTCGGGTGGCGGGCCCTGCCCCTGCGGGCCACCTTCCGGGTGGCCCCCCGCGGCGGTGGGTCCGAGGTCGCCGCCGACGTGCGGGACGACCTCGGCTGGTACCCCGAGGCGCCCGGCAGGCTCGTGGAGGACGAGATCGACCGCCGCAGCGCCTCCCTGATCGAGCGGGCGATCTGCGCCACTGGACGCTGACCGCCGCGCCCGGCGCGGCGCCGGCCGGTCCTCGGAGTTGTCCCGGGCGGGGCGGGGGCCGGAGGGACGGGAAGCCTCAGGCGGAGGTCAGCGAGGCAGCCAGGGCGTCGACGACGGCCCGGGTGATCTCGGCGGTGTCGGCGGTGCCGCCGATGTCACGGGTGAGGTGCCCGGCGGCGGTGGTGGCCTCGATCGCGGCCTCCACCCGGCGGGCCTCGGCGTGCAGACCGAAGTGGTCCAGCATCAGGGCGGCGCTGGCGATCGCCCCGATCGGGTTGCAGATGCCCTGGCCGGCGATGTCCGGGGCGGTGCCGTGGACGGGCTCGAACATCGAGGGGAACCGGCGCTCCGGGTCGAGGTTCGCACTGGCGGCCAGGCCGAGGCTGCCGGCCAGGGCGGAGCCGAGGTCGGAGAGGATGTCGGCGTTGAGGTTGGAGGCCACCACCACGGAGAGCTCCTCGGGGTGCAGGACGAACTTGGCGCTCATCGCGTCCACCAGCACCGACTCCGTCTGCACGTCGGGGTAGTCGGCGGCGACGCGGGCGAAGACCTCGTCCCACAGCACCATGCCGTACTGCTGGGCGTTGGACTTCGTGACGCTGGAGACCTTCTTGACCGTGCGGGTGCGGGCGAGGTCGAAGGCGAAGCGGATGATGCGCTCGCAGCCCTTCTCCGTGAACAGGGAGGACTGGACGGCGACCTCGTTGCCGGGACCCCGGCCGGCGAGGTTCCGCCCGCCGAGCCCGGCGTACTCGCCCTCGCTGTTCTCCCGCACCACGACCCAGTCCAGCTCGGTGTCGTCGGCCTTGCGCAGCGGGGAGACCACGCCGGGGAGGAAGCGCACGGGGCGGATGTTGGCCCACTGGTCGAAGTTCTGGGTGATGTTCAGCCGCAGCCCCCACAGGGACACGTGGTCGGGGACGTTCTCCCACCCCACGGCCCCGAAGTAGATGGCGTCGAAGTCCTGGAGGGTCTCCAGCCCGTCGGCCGGCATCATCACCCCGTGCTGGGCGTAGTACGCACTGCCCCAGGGGAACTCGGTCCAGTCGAAGGAGAACGCCCCGTTCGACTGCTCGGCCACCGCGTCCAGGACCGTGCGGCCGGCGGCGACGACCTCCTGGCCCACGCCGTCGGCAGGGATCGAGGCGATCGTGAAGACCTGGTGCTCGGCCATGGGGTGCTCTCCTTCTCGGGTGCTCTGCTCGTGGTGTCCGCAGCGCAGTGCGGCACCGGGTTCCAGTAGAGCGCCCCGAGCACCATGAGGTCCAAGACCGGAATCCCATCCCCCGGATAGGAATCCCCTATGACACGATCCGCGGCGCGTCCTGCGGCGCCGTCCCCTCCGGCCGGCCCGCCCTCTCGGCCCGGTCCGGCGCCGTTCCCTCCGGTGCCCGGGAGCAATCCGCGGCGTGCCGGGCCGCGTGCTCGGCGGCGACCGCCAGGAACGCTCGGGCGGCCGGGGTCAGGTGCGCCGGGCGGCTGAGCACGGCCACGTGCAGCACGGTGACCGGTTCGATCCGCAGCACCCGCAGCCCTGCGGCGCGCGCCAGCGGGGTCCAGGAGGAGGGCAGCACCGCGTGCCCGACCCCTGCCAGCACCAGCGGGAGGACCGAGGTGCGGTGGGCGACCTCGGCGGCGATCTCGACCGGCACCCCGCCGGCCAGGGCGTCGTCGACCAGCCGCCGCATCAGCGAGCCCTGCTGGGAGACGACCACCCGGTGCCCGGCCAGGTCCTCCCGGCGGATGGCGTGCCCGTCACCGAAGGTGTCCGCCTGCGGTGCCACGATCAGCACCAGGGGCTGCTGCTCCAGGTGCATCACCTCGACCTCGGCGGAGCGGAACGGGTGCTCCGAGCCCAGGACGCCGATCTCGGCGCGGCCGGTGCGCACCGCGTCGGCCACCTCCTCGGGGGTGAAGGCCGCGTCCACGCTGACCGTCACGGCCGGGTGGGCCCGCGCGTAGGCGGCGATCATCGACGTGAGCGGTTCGACGCCGGGGGAGGGCATGGCGACCACGTCCAGGCGGCCGCTGCGCACCCCGCGCAGGTCGTCGACGGCGGACCGGGCGGCCTCCAGGTCCCGGACCACCACCCGGGCCGGGCCCACCAGCTCCTCGCCGGCCTCGCTGAGCACCACCCGCCGCCCGATCCGGTGGAACAGCGGCACCCCCAGTTCCCGCTCGAGGCCCTTGATCGTCTGGGACAGGGAGGGCTGGGCGATGAGCAGCTGCTCCGCGGCGCGGGTGAAGCCGCCGTGGTCCACCACGGCCAGGAAGTACATGAGCTGCCGGACGTCCATCGTCGTCTCCTCCTGCGTCCGTGCGGCGGGGGTGCGGGCCCCTCGGTCCTGCCCGTGGGTGCAGGAAACAACATGCCACAGAAGTGCGGCATCCCCCGTCCCGGAACGAGGGCGTCCCCGTGCGCGGCGCCCCTGCGGGCCGTGGGCGGATCGTGTCCCGCCCGGGTCCGGCGTCCTCCTGGGCCGGCGTGCGCCGCCACGGACGCCCAGGAGCCGGAGTTCTCGCGGCCCCGGCGGTTTGCAATTGACTTAAGATTCGAACACGTATTCGAATGGGGGCGTGAGCTTTCCGCACCTGCACGTCGCCACCGCCTTCAGCGCCCACTTCGGGGTCAGCCGACCTGCCGTCCTGGCGGCCGCCGCCGCGGCGGACGGCGCGGACGCGCTCGCCTGCACCGACCGGGACGGGCTCTACGGCGCGATCAAGCACCTGGGCGCGTGCCGGGAGCACGGCATCGACCCGGTCCTGGGGGCCGACCTCGCCCTGCTGGACCCCGGCCGCGAGCGCGCCCTCGGCCGCGTGGTGGTCCTGGCGGCCGGCGGCACCGCCGGTGCGGGCTACGCCGCCCTGTGCCGGCTCGTCTCCACCGCCCACGCCGCAGCGGGCCCGCCCGGGGTGACCGCCGCCGAGATCGCGGCCGCCGCACACTCGCCCCGGCACGGGGAGCCGGTCCTGACCGTCCTGCTCGGGCCCTCCTCCGACGTCGGGCAGGAGCTCGCGGCCCGCCGCTACCGCACCGGGCGCGCCGCCCTGGCCCGGTGGCGGACCCTGCTCCCCGCACCGGCGCTCGCCGTGGAGGTGGTCTCGCACCTCGCCGCCCCCGGCACGGCGTGCAGCACCTCCCACGCGGCCCGGATGCTGCGCGCCGCCCTCGAGGCGGGGCTGACCCCCGTACTGACCAACGCGGTGCGCTACGCCACGCCCGCCGAGGCCGCCACCGCCGACGTCCTCGACGCCGCCCGCGCCCTCACCCCGCTCGAGACCCTCGGGGCGCGCACCGGCCACGCCCCCGGCGGCAGGGCCACCGGGCGGACCGGGACGTCCCGACGGACGACGGCGCCGGAGCCGCTGCAGCCCAACGGCCAGGGCTGGCTCAAGTCCGCCCGGCAGATGCGCGCGCTCGCCGCGGAGATCGCCCGGGCCGCGGACCTCGGCGCGGCCGGGGCCGCGGCCCTGCTGGCGGGCACCCAGCGGGTGGCCGACCGGTGCCGGCTGGACCCGGTCGCCGACTGCGGCTGGGGGCGGCCGGTGGTGCCCGAGGCCTCCGTGCTGGGCCTGGACCGGCCGGCGCCCGCAGAGCTGCGGGCCCGGTGCGAGACGGGGCTGGGCCGCCGCTACCCGGGCCGCCGCATGACACGGGCCGTGCGGGACCGGCTGGAGCAGGAGCTGGGGGTGATCGAGGACCTCGGCTTCGCCTCCTACTTCCTCACCGTGGCCGAGGTCTCGGCGATGATCGGGCAGATGGGGGTCCGCCACGCCGCCCGCGGCTCGGGGGTGTCCTCGCTCGTCAACTATCTGCTCGACGTCTCCCAGGTGGACCCGCTCGAGCACGAGCTGCTCTTCGAGCGCTTCCTCTCCAACGACCGCTCGACCCTCCCGGACATCGACATCGATGTCGAGTCGGCCGAGCGCCACCGCGTCTACCGGCGGATCTTCGAGCGCTTCGGCCCCGAACGGGTGAGCCTCATGAGCATGCAGAACGCCTACCGGGCCCGCGGTGCCGTCCGGGACGCCGGGCTGGCGCTCGGCATCGACCCCGAGACCGTGGACGGCGCGGCCAAGCAGCTGTGGCACCTGCCGGCCTCGGCGCTGCGGGAGACCATCGCCCGCCAGCCGGAGCTGCGGGACTTCGCCGAGCAGGTGGCCCAGGAGAAGCAGCTCGACCTCCTCGTGGACCTCACCGAGCGCCTGGACCGGCTGCCCCGGCACATCTCCATGCACCCGTGCGGGGTGATCCTGGGGGACCTGAGCCTCCTGGACCGCACCCCGGTGCAGTCCAGTGGGACGGGGATGCCCATGAGCCAGTTCGACAAGCACGACATGGACCCCATGGGCATGCTCAAGCTCGACATCCTCGGCGTGCGGATGCAGTCGGCGCTCGCCCACGCCGTCGACGAGGTGGCCCGCACCCACCCGGACCGGCCCCGCCTGGACCTCGAGGCGATCCCCGTGGACGACGGGAGGACGTTCGAGCTCATCCGCTCGACCCACACCCTGGGGTGCTTCCAGATCGAGTCCCCGGGCCAGCGCGAGCTCATCGGCAAGATGGCGCCCACGAGCTTCCGCGACCTCATCGTGGACATCTCCCTGTTCCGTCCCGGGCCGATGCACTCGGACATGGTGCGCCCCTACCTGGAGCACCGCCACGGCTGGTCCGCGCCCGTCTCGATCCACCCGTCCCTCGACCCGATCCTCGCCGAGACCCACGGCGTGACCGTCTTCCACGAGCAGGTCCTGCGCATCCTCGACACCTTCACCGGATGCGGTCTCGCCCGGGCCGACGAGCTGCGCCGCCGGCTGGGCTCCGAGCGCCAGCTCGAGGTGGAGGAGTTCTTCCGCGAGCGGGCCCGTGCGCGGGACTACCCCCTGGATGTGGTGGACAGGGTCTGGGAGACCCTGGCGGCGTTCGGCTCGTTCGGCTTCTGCAAGGCCCACGGCGCGGCGTTCGCGGTGCCCACCTACCAGTCCGCGTGGCTGAAGGCCCACCACCCGGAGGCGTTCCTCGCGGGGCTGTGGGAGCACGATCCCGGGATGTACCCCAAGCGCCTGCTCGTGGGGGAGGCGCGGCGGATGGGCATCCCCGTCCTGCCCGTGGACGTCAACCGCTCCGACGAGCACTACCGGGTGGAACGGCTCGACGACGACCCCGCCCGCCTGGGCGTGCGCCTGGCCCTCACCGGGATCCACGGGGTCTCCCGGGCCGAGGTCCGCCGGATCGTGGCGGGGCAGCCCTACGCCTCGCTCGCCGAGCTGCGGCAGCGGGCCCGTCCCGCCCGGCGCACCCTCGAGCGTCTCGCCGCCGTGGGGGCCTTCGACGGCCTGCTGCGCCGCTCCGGCGGCCCCGCGTCCCGCGCCGACCTTGTGCACGCCCTGCGGGCCCGGGCGGACAGCGGCCGGCCCGCCCGGCCGGCCGGGGAGGTCGAGGGACAGCTGGCCCTTCCGCTCGGGGACCTCGAGCTGCGCGCCCTGCCCGCGGAGCGCCCCGAGCCCACCCTGGCGGAGAAGGTCCGCACCGAGCTGGACCTGCTCGCGGTGGACGTCTCGGCGCACCTGCTGGAGAGCTGGGCGCCCCTGCTCGGCGAGCTCGGGGTCACGCCCGCGGAGCGGCTGCTGGAGCTGCGCAACCGGTCCGAGGTGCTCGTGGCGGGGGTGCGGGTCTCGACCATGACCCCGCCCATGCGCAGCGGCCGGCGGGTGGTCTTCGTCAGCCTCGACGACGGCACGGGCGCGGTGGACTGCGCCTTCTTCTCCGACGCCCAGGCCCGCTCGGGGCAGCACCTGTTCGGCACGCGGATGCTGCTGGTGCGGGGCCGGACGCGGCGCACCGGGCCCCGGGGGATCAGCATCAGCGCCGAGCAGGCCTGGGACCTCGCCGACCCCGGAACCCCGGCCGCGGTGCGCGCCGCGGCCCCGCCTAGCCTGCGGGGAGCCGGGGCAGGATGAGCCGGGAGACCGTCCGGATCCAGGGGTTTCACTCTCGGTGAAGCCATTGGCCAGCGAACTGATTGCCAGTATGGTTACTAATAACAGCGGACGAGCTGCACCCCGCCTCCCGGGCGGAGATCGTCCGCGGCGAGCCCCCCGTCCAGGGGAGCCCGTTGCCTCGCAGAATAGAGAAGGAGTTCTCATGGCTACGTACGACGTGAACGCACTGCTGTCCGCCACCGCCTACGGGTCGGACGGCGACAAGATCGGCAAGGTCGAGCAGGTCTTCCTGGACGACAACACCGAAGAGGTCACCTTCGTGACCGTCAACACCGGTCTGTTCGGGACCAAAGAGAGCTTCGTCCCGGCCGACGGCGCCCGACAGGACGGCGACCGCCTCGTCCTTCCCTACACCAAGGACGTCGTCAAGGACGCCCCGAACGTGGACGCGGACCAGCACCTCTCCCCGGCCGAGGAGGAGGAGATCTACCGCTACTACAAGATGAACTACTCCGGCACCGACGACCGCGACCGCACCGACCGTGACCGCACCGCCGGCGTTGCCGGCACCGCTGGTGCCGCCGGGACCGCCGGCGCCGCAGGTCTCGCCGACCGCGACGACCGCTACGCCGCGGACACCGACCGCAATGCCGTCCCGGCGACCGGCACTGCCGGCTACCCCGAGAACGACGGGTACACCGACCGCAACAGCACCTCGGGCATTGCCGACGTCGACCGCGACCGTACCGATGTCGACCGTGACCGTGACCGCACCGCCGGGCTCACCGACCGTGACCGCACCGACCGTGTCGACAACGGGGTGGTCCGCCACGAGGAGCAGCTGCACGTCGGCAAGGAGCGTCAGGAGACCGGCCGCGCCCGTCTGCGCAAGTACGTGGTCACGGAGAACGAGACCGTGGACGTGCCCCTCGAGCGCGAAGAGGTCCGTGTCGAGCGCACCCCGCTGAGCGGCACCGAGGCCACCGCCGGCACCATCGGCGAGGAGGACGTCGAGGTGACCCTCCACGAGGAGCGTCCCGTCGTCGCCAAGGAGACCGTGGGGGTCGAGAAGGTCGGCCTGGAGAAGGAGACCGTCCGCGACACCGAGCGCGTCGACGCCGAGGTCCGCAAGGAGCAGGTCGAGGTCGAGACGGACGCCGAGCGCGGCACCGGCCTGACCGACCGCGACCGCGGCACCGGCCTGACCGACGACGATCGCCGCGACCGCATCTGATCGCACCCGATCGACTCCGGGGCCCCCGTCACCGTTCCGGTGACGGGGGCCCCGTCGTCGTGCTGGACACGGTTCACCCCGCTGCCCGCCGGGCCTGCGTGCCGGGCACGGCCGCGTAGTAGACCAGGCCCAGCGCGACCACCGCCGCGGCCGCCACGTACATCCCCCGGTAGCCCAGCGCAGGGACCAGGGCCCCCATGAGCATCGGGCCCAGCGCCACGCCCACGTCCATGCACAGGAAGTAGGTCGAGGTGGACAGCCCCACGCGGGTGAGCGGGGCCGAGCGGACCGCGGCGGCCTGGGCCGCCGAGAGCACCGCCCCGTAGCCCACGCCCAGCACCGTGCCCGAGGCGAGCACGAGGAACGGCGAGTCCGCGGCCGCGAGCAGCAGCAGCGCCACCACGAAGAGCAGCAGCGACGGGTACAGCACCGCGTTGTCCCCGCGCCGGTCCTGCAGCCGGCCCGCGAACGGGCGGCTCACCAGGACGGTGACGGCGTAGGCCACGAAGTACGCGCCCGCGGGGCCCACGAGGTCCGCCTGCACGGCGAACGGGTTGAGGAAGGACAGGACCGCCGAGTACCCCACGCCCACGAAGAGCATGAGCGCCGAGACGGGCAGGGCCCGCGCCTCCACGAACTGCCCCACGGAGAAGGACCGCAGCCCCGCCCGCTGCTCGGCGGAGAGGCTCAGCTCGGGGACCCGGGTGACGGCTCCCACGGCGAGACCCAGCAGGGCGACCGCCGTGCACACCCCGAAGAGCGTGTCGTAGCCCACCGCCGTGGACAGGCTCAGTCCCGCCAGGGGACCCAGCGCGGCGGCCAGGGTGGTGGAGAGCATGAAGTACCCGGTGCCCTCGCCCCGCCGGTGCGCGGGGATGAGGGCCTGGACGGACGCGGGCAGCACGGTGGTGGCCATGCCGAAGCCCACGCCGTTGAGCACCCGCACCACCAGCAGGCCCCAGAAGCCGGTGTCGAGCAGGTAGGCGGCGGCGCACAGCGCCAGCAGCACGAGCGCGGCGAGCAGCACGCGCCGGCGCCCGAGCAGCTCCATGTACTTGCCGGTGAGCAGCCGCGCCAGGACCGCCCCGACGATGAAGGCACTCGTGGCCACCCCGGCCAGCGCCTCGTCCGTGCCGAAGCGCTCCATGGCGTAGAGCGCCATGACGGTCATCAGCAAGTAGAAGTTCATGGAGATGAGGAACTGGCCCGCCCACATCAGCACGAAGCCGGCGGTCCACAGCCGGTGCGGCGGGGGAGAGGGCACCTCCCCTCCCGGTGCGGGCGGGTCGGGCGGTCCGGGAACGTCTGCGGGCATCGGGTGGCCTCACCTCCGCCGGCCATCATCTCACCGCCGCGGTCCCCACCGGCCGACAGGTACCATCGATGCAGTGCGCGCCGCCCGCCGGTGCCGCTGCCACGCGCCCCCCGTACCGGTGCGTGCCGATCCCGACCCGAGGAGCACCTTCCCCATGACCACCGTGCCCGAGCACCAGCCCGAGTCCGCCCCCCTCACGATCACCGTCGACGGCGAGCAGCGCACGGTGGGGACTGGGACGTCCGCCGCGGACCTGTACCGCGAGGACCGCTCCGTGGTGGTGGCCCGGGTCAACGGCGTGCTCAAGGACCTCGCCACCGGGCTGGCCGACGGGGACGCCGTGGAGAGGGTGCTGATCTCCGAGCCCGAGGGCCTCGAGGTGCTGCGCCACTCCGCCGCCCACGTCATGGCCCAGGCCGTGCAGCAGCTGCACGAGGACGCCAAGCTCGGCATCGGCCCGTACATCACCGACGGCTTCTACTTCGACTTCGACGTCGAGCAGGCGTTCACGCCCGAGGACCTCAAGGCCATCGAGAAGCGGATGCAGCGGATCGTGAACTCCACCCAGTCCTTCCGCCGCCGTGCGGTGAGCGAGGAGGAGGCCCGCGCCGAGATGGCGGACGAGCCGTACAAGCTCGAGCTCATCGGCCTGTCCCAGGGCCCCGGCTCCGGCGCGGACGTGGACGCCGCCGCGGAGGGCGCCTCCGTGGAGGTCGCCGCCGGCGAGCTGACGATCTACGACAACGTGGACCGCAAGACCGGGGAGACGGTCTGGAAGGACCTGTGCCGCGGCCCGCACCTGCCGGACACCAAGCTGATCGGCAACGGCTACGCCCTGATGCGCTCGGCCGCGGCCTACTGGCGCGGTTCCGAGAAGAACAAGCAGCTCCAGCGCATCTACGGCACCGCGTGGCCGTCCAAGGAGGACCTCACCGCGTACAAGAACCGCCTCGCCGAGGCGGAGCGGCGCGACCACCGCCGGCTCGGCTCGGAGATGGACCTGTTCTCCTTCCCCGACGAGCTCGGCTCCGGCCTTCCGGTGTTCCACCCCCGGGGCGGGATCATCCGCAAGACCATGGAGGACTACTCCCGGGAGCGCCACACGGAGGCCGGCTACGAGTTCGTCTACACCCCGCACATCACCAAGGGCCACCTCTACGAGGTCTCCGGCCACCTCGACTGGTACCGCGAGGGCATGTTCCCCGCGATGCACGTGGACGAGGAGCGGGACCCGCAGACCGGGGAGCTGACCAAGCAGGGCCAGGACTACTACCTGAAGCCCATGAACTGCCCGATGCACAACCTCATCTTCCGCTCCCGGGGCCGCTCCTACCGGGAGCTGCCGCTGCGCCTGTTCGAGTTCGGGCAGGTCTACCGGTACGAGAAGTCCGGCGTGGTGCACGGCCTGACCCGGGTGCGGGGCATGACCCAGGACGACGCCCACATCTACTGCACCCGGGAGCAGATGAAGGCGGAGCTGACCACCACGCTCGGCTTCGTGCTGGACCTGCTCAAGGACTACGGGCTGGACGACTTCTACCTCGAGCTCTCCACCAAGGACCCCGAGAAGTTCGTGGGCTCGGACGAGCTCTGGGAGGAGGCCACGAACACCCTCGCCGAGGTCGCGGCCGAGTCCGGGCTGGACCTGGTCCCGGACGCCGGCGGCGCCGCGTTCTACGGCCCGAAGATCTCGGTGCAGGCCAAGGACGCGATCGGACGGACCTGGCAGATGTCCACCATCCAGCTCGACTTCAACCTCCCGGAGCGCTTCGACCTGGAGTACCAGGCCGCCGACGGCACCCGGCAGCGGCCCGTGATGATCCACCGTGCCCTGTTCGGCTCCGTGGAGCGGTTCATGGGGGTGCTCGTGGAGCACTACGCCGGGGCGTTCCCGGCGTGGCTGGCCCCCGTCCAGGTCGTGGCCATCCCGGTGGCCGAGGCCTTCAACGACTACCTGCAGGGCGTGGTGGACACGCTCCGGGCCCGCGGCGTGCGCGTGGAGCTCGACGCCGGCTCGGACCGGTTCCCCAAGAAGATCCGCACCGCCTCCAAGGAGAAGGTCCCGTTCGTGCTCATCGCGGGCGGGGAGGACGCCGAGGCGAACGCCGTGTCCTTCCGCTTCCGCGACGGCTCCCAGGACAACGGCGTCCCCGTCGGCGAGGCCGTGGAGCGGATCGTGGCGCACGTCCAGCGCCGGATCAACGAGGAGCCGACGGCCGCCGCCGCCGAGGACCCCCGCGCCGCCGCGGAGACGGCCGGGGTGGGGCAGTGACCGGTACGGCGCCCGACGCCGGGCCCCCGCACCACTGGATCCGCCAGGACGAGTTCGAGATCCCCGGGGTGCCCGACAGCTTCCAGCGGCTGTGGACCCCGCACCGGCTCGCCTACGTGCGCGGCGAGGACCCGTCCGTGCGGGAGGACCCCGGGTGCCCCTTCTGCAACGGCCCGCAGCGCGCGGACGAGGAGTCGCTGATCGTCCACCGCGGCGAGCACTGCTTCGTGATCCTCAACCTGTTCCCGTACAACCCCGGCCACCTCATGGTCTGCCCGTACCGGCACGTGGCCGATCTGACGGAGCTCGAGCCGGCGGAGCTGCGGGAGCTCACGGATCTGACCCGCACCGCGGTCGCCACGATCCGCGGCGTCGCGTCCCCGCACGCCTTCAACGTGGGCATCAACCTGGGGGCCGCGGCCGGCGGCTCCCTCTCGGGGCACCTGCACCAGCACGTGGTGCCACGCTGGAACGGGGACGCCAACTTCATGCCGGTCCTCGCCGGGACCAAGGCCATCATGCAGACCCTCGGGGACACCCGCCAGGACATCGCCGACGCCTGGCCCGCGGCCTGATCCGCGTCGTCGTCACACCCGGGGCGTCCGCCCCCGGGCGCCGCGGCGCTCAGCCGCGGGCGTCCTGGGCGGGAGCACCGCGCCGCTGGTGGACGAACTCCTCCCGCGGCTGGAGTCCGCGCCGCTCCAGCAGCGCGCCGAGGTGCGGGCGGCGTCCCAGCAGGGCCTCGAAGGCCTCCATCGGGGCGGTCTCGTTGCCCCGGGAGAGCACCTCCTCGGCGAAGCGCCGCCCGTTCTCCCGGGTCGGTCCGCCGCGGGACGCGAACCACTGCGCCGTGTCGGCGTCGAGGATCTCGGACCAGATGTAGGAGTAGTAGCCCGCGGAGTAGCCGCCGGCGAAGATGTGCTTGAAGTACCCGGTCCGGTAGCGCGGGGCGATGCCGTCCACGTCCACCCCGGCGCGGGCGAGCGCCTCCTGCTCCACGGTCCGGGGGTCCGGCAGCTCGGCGGGGTCCTCGATCCCGTGCCACGCGAGATCCAGGTAGGTCGAGGCGAGGTACTCGACGGTCCGGTAGCCCTGCCCGTGCGCGGACGCCTCCCGCAGGCCCGCGAGGGTCTCCTCGGGGATCGGCTCGCCCGTGCGGTGGTGGCGGGCGTAGTGCCGGAGCACCTCCGGGTGCAGCACCCACATCTCGTGCACCTGGGAGGGGTACTCCACGAAGTCCCGCGGCACCTTCGTCCCGGAGAACGAGGGCAGGTGCACGTCGGAGAGCAGCCCGTGCAGCGCGTGGCCGAACTCGTGGAAGACCGTCACCACCTCGTCCAGGGTCAGCAGCTTGGGCCTGCCCGCGGGCGGCCGGGTGAAGTTCGCGTTGTTGACGACGACGGGGCGCTGACCGGTCAGCCGGTTCTGGTGCACCAGCGATCCCATCCAGGCGCCGCCCTGCTTGGTGGGCCGCGTGAACCAGTCGCCCAGGAACAGCCCCACGCCGCGGCCCGCCTCGTCGGTGACCTCCCACACCCGCACCTGCGGCAGGTAGCCGTCCAGGTCGGGGCGCTCGGTGAAGACCAGCCCGTAAAGCTCCCGGGCGGTGCGGAAGATCCCGTGCTCCAGCACGGATTCCAGCTCGAAGTGCTCCCGCAGCGCGGAGGCGTCCACGGCGTAGCGCTCCCGGCGCAGCCGCTCGGCCCAGAACGGCCAGTCCCACGCCTCGATCGGGTGCCCGGCCAGCTGCTCGAGCTCCGCCCGCTCCTCGAGGGCGTTGCGCACGGCGGGGCCGGTGATCCGCTCCAGCATCTCGTGCACCGCCTCCTGGGACGGCGCTGTGTTCCCGGCCATGACGTGGTCGCCGTGGCTGCGGTAGCCGAGCAGCCCGGCCTGCTCCGCGCGCAGCCGGGCGATCCGGGCGGCCACGGGCAGCAGGTCCGTGCGGCTCTGCGAGCCCTCGCCGCCGTGCTCGCCGGTGCCGCGGTTGACTGCGGCCAGATGGATCCGCCGGCGCAGCGCGCGGTCCGTGAGCACCGACAGCACGGGCTGCACGGTGAACAGCGAGGGCGTGAGCAGGTACCGGCCCGGCATCCCGTTCTCGGCGGCCGCGGAGGCGGCGGCCTCGACGTCCGTGGGGGACAGCCCGTCCAGCTCCGCGCGGTCGTCGACGAACACGGCGGAGGCGTTGACCTCCCGGATCAGGTCGTTGCCGTAGCCGATGCTCAGCTCCGAGAGCTCGTCGTTGATCTCCCGGAGCCGCCGCTGGTCGTCCAGGGTCAGCTCCGCACCGGAGTTCGCGAACCAGGAGACGTACTCGTCCAGGGCGCGCAGCTGCCACGGCTCCAGGTCGGTGCGGTCCACCCGCCGGACCCGGGCGTAGAGCTCCTTGTTGAGCGTGAAGTCCGCCTTGTGCTCCGACAGCCGCGGGGCGAGCTCCTGGTAGATCCGCTGGATGCCCTCCGTGTTGTGCGCGGCGGTCAGCGTGAAGAAGACCGACTCGACCCGGTCCAGGGCCAGACCCCCGCGCTCGAGGGCCTCGATGGTGTTGGCGAAGGTGGGCGGGTCCGGGTCGGCCAGGACCGTCCGCACGCACTCGAGGTCCTGGGCCATCGCAGCCTCGAAGGCCGGCAGGAAGTGCTCCTCCTTGATCCGCCCGAAGTCGGGCAGCTCGTAGGGGAGCGGGCTGGGGCGCAGGAGTGGGTTGTCCAAGGGCCGGCTTCTGTCGTGGTGGGCGGACTGGTGCGACCAAGACTAGCCTCCCGTGCAACGGGTGTGGACGCGGGTGCCGCCGCCGATGACGACGTCGACGACCCCTGACGGATCGGCCAGACTGGACATCGCCCCGAGGGTCACTGACGGTTTCGGGAGTGGCCGCAGAGATGCCTGCGTCCGGAGAAGGAGTGCCTTGCTCATGACCCACCCAGCGAGGGAGTACGACGTCGTCATTGCCGGCGGTGGACTTGCCGGGCGCAGCCTCGCCTTCTTCCTGAGCCGGGAACCAGGGCTGTCCGGGGCGCGGATCCTCATCATCGACGACGCCGGAGATCGATACCCGCACCGCTCCCTGATCTACTGGCACGACGGCGCCCTCCCGTTGCCCCTGACGCCCGCAGCCACGTTCACGAACCTCGCGGTTGACGCAGGACCTGCCCAGCGGGTGCTGCCGCTCGAGCGCCACCGCCTGTGCCTCACCTCGTCACGGGACGTTTTCCGATGCCTCGACGACGTCATCGATGCCAACCCTCAGATCAGCCGTCTCGACGCACGGGTTTCACGAGTACGGGCTCATGCCGACTCGGTGGACGTGGCCCTCTCCGACAGCCGGCTCGTCACGGCATCCCACTGCTTCGACAGCACCTTGCCCCCCACCGGGATCACGGCACCACTGCTCATGTCGGGTGAGGTTCATCGGGTGCGGACTGCGCACGACTCCTTCGACCCGTCGACTGCCACCTTCATCGATTTCCGGTCCGGTGAGCACCACCCCGTGCACTTCCACTGCGTCCTGCCGCTCTCAGCCCGAGAAGCCGTCGTCGAAGTCACCCGGATCATGCCGGGGAGGACTCCCACCCCGGAATTCACGTTCGAGCAGGCAACGTCGGACTACCTGCGCAAGGTCTGGGGTGTGAACGAGTTCTCGTCGTTGTCCGTGGAGCGAGGGTCCATCCCCTTGGGCATCCGCCCCCGTTCTCCCCGCGGCCGCCATGTGCGCACCGGATGTCCCGCCGGGGCCGTCAAGGCCACCACGGGCTACGGCTTCACCCGGATCCTTCGTCAGACCCAGCACCTCGCCTCCACGCTGGCCTCCACCGGGTCACCCGACGCTCCCCGGCCGTCCCCACGCTTCCGCTGGTACGACAGGCCCTTGCTCAAGATGTGGGAACACGACCCCGAACACGCGGTGCACTTCATGAGAGCCGCATTCACCTCCGGCGATGCTGATCTCGTCCTCGACTTCCTCGACGAGCGGACCACGTTCGCACAGGAACGGGGGTTGCTCGGGTCCATGCCGGTCACGATGCTCCTGCAGCCGCGTCTCTGGATCTGAGCCCGTCATCAGGACCTCTCGTCCGGCCGAACCGGAACACCAACGGTCGGCACGCGGTCGCAACAGTTTCGACACCGGGGCACGGGGATCGCTGCGGGCCCCCGACGTCGTAGCACCCTGCCCGCAACGGGAGGTGGGGCTGTGCGCGGGTTTCGACGGCCGGGCATGTGCCGTTGAGCGCGCGGACGACGGCAGTCACGCTGTGGCGGTGTCCGGGATGGATAGACTTGGGGAGTGCTTCAGCAGTAAGCCGTGAAGAGTCCGGGGGTGCGTGGTCGCCACTGGACGTTTTTTGGGGGCAGTTATGACTTCTTCGGGCACGACGTCGTCGGCTGATCCTGCCGGCTTGGCCGAGATCGCCGATGCGGTAGTGGGCCTGGGAGAGCGGATGCGCAATGCAGCCTCCGACACCTTGGTGGAGGCGGTGATCGAGTACGCAGTGCAGACCCTGCCGGGGGTGCGATGGGCGAGCATCACCACGCTGCGCCAGGGAAAGTTCCGCACCCTGGCCACCACCGGAGAGACGGCGTGCGCGGCGGACGCGCTGCAGTACGAGCTGGGGGGCGGCCCGTGCGTGGACACCGTGCTGGAGGACAGCGTGCACTGCTCGCCGGATCTGGCCCACGACCCCCGGTGGCCGGTGTACGGGGCCCGGGCCGCCGCGGAGTTCGGGGTGCGCAGCGCCCTGGCCTACCGGTTGACCCTGGTGTCGGATCCGGAGCTGATCGCGGGACTGAACCTCTACTCCGACGTCACCGACGCCTTCGATGCGCACACCCAGTGGGCGGGCACGCTGCTGGCCACCCACGCCGGGTGGGCGGTGTCCATGGAGTTGAGCCGGCAGCGGGCCGAGAACCTGGAGGCCGCGCTGCGGTCCAATCGGTAGATCGGCACCGCGATCGGGGTGCTGATGGCCCAGCACAAGCTCACGCGGGACCAGGCCCACGAGCTGCTGCGGGTGGCCAGTCAGGACAGCAACCGGAAGCTGGCCGAGCTCGCCACCGAGGTCGTCGAGACCGGGGAACTCTCGCTGCCGCGCCGGCCCGCTCGTTCTGCACCGCGGTCCCGGGACCGCTGAGGTCACCTGCTCGTGCAGGGGCGCGTCAGGACTCCTCTGCGCTGTCCTGGTCCCGAGTGCTGTGCTCGTCCTGCCCGATGCCGTCCTGGTCGTCGTGGTCGAGCAGGTCCGAGGTCTGCGGGATCCGCTGGGGCCGCTGCTCGTCCAGGAGCTCGTTGGTGGCATGTGCCAGCAGATCGCGCTGCAGGACCGGCAGGGTCAGGGAGTGGTGGAGAAAGGCATCGACCTCCATCTCCCCGGCGTCGCCGCCGATGCTGAAGTAGTGCACCCACAGCTGCCCCACCTCGATCCCGGCGGCCTCGAGGGCCTGGCGCACCAGGTGGGCCTGCTGGCGGCCTGCAGCACTGTCGTCCATCGCCACCGCACTCCTCAGCTGGTCGTGTCCGCGGCTCGTTCCACGACCCGGCGCGCGATCTGCGCCAGCGGCCGGCCCTGGGCCTGAGAAGCGCCGATCAGCATCCGCCGAGCGGTCTCGTGATCGGTGGCGTGGCGCTCCATCAGCATCCCGGTGGCGGTCTCCACCGCGGTGCGGTTGGTGATGGCCTGTTGCAGCGAGGCGCTGAGCCGCTGTGGGGTGTCACTGCCCTGGGCCGCCCCGAGAAGGGTGCCGGCGGCGGAGGCCAGCAGCACCAGCTGCTGCTCCGCCCGGGCGCTGAACGCGTTCCCGGCGGTGGCGTAGATCTTCATCGCCCCCAGGCAGTTGTCCCGGTAGAGCACCGGGGCGCTGAGCACCGAAGCGATCCCAGCCCCGGCCGCCGTGCGGGACCACTCCGGCCACCGAGTATCCGCGGCGGTGTCCTCGAGGCGCTGAACGGACTCGGTGGCCCAGGCGCTCAAGCACGGGCCGAGCCCCAGCTCGTACTGGGCTGTGTCGGCGGTCTCCACCAAGGTGTCGGTGGCCGCGGTGGAGGTCCGGCGTCCGGTCTCGTCGATCAGCGAGACCCCGGCCCCGGCCGCGGAGTCGATCAGATCCCGGGCCGCCAGGGCGAGCTGGGCGGCAGCGGCCTGAGCTGATTCCTGGCTCAGCAACATCCCCTGGATCCGGGCGAAGACCGCGCTCAGATCGGTGGCGTCCGCTGCAGCAGCGGTAGTGGGTTCCATTGGGGGCTCCCCGGTCGGTCGGGCAATTCCTGGCCCATGCAGGACGCGCGAGCCAGGGGGTCACCCCGTGCAGGGGACCAACAGTGCTCGGCCGCCCCTCGTCCTCAACGATACGCCAGCAAGGATCCGCCGGAGCAACACCCGGACCGGCACGGCGTCCCCGATCACTGGTGCAGGGAGATGTCCGAGCAGATCCATTCCCCGGCTGTCGCGTCGGGAATGGTCTAGGCTGTGACGTGGTCGAACAGCCGGCCCCACCCTTCCTCTTCCCGGGGGACCGCCGTGAAAGATCTGCTGTGTCCGACCCCAAACTCTCTGTGCTGGTGCGCGTGGACCTCGACGGCCGGCGCCTGCGCCTGATCGTCACCGGGTGCCTGAGCGCCGCCAACCAACAGGCCCTGCACCCGGTCATCGAGCGGGCTCGTACCCTCACCCCCGCCGCGGAGGTCCTCGTCGACCTCACCGCGGGCGGTCCCCCAGAACCGGCGGCCGTGGCGCTGTTGCGCGCCGGCATCGACCAGCAGTGCCGCGATCGTCCCGGGGGGCGGGTGGATCTCGTGCTGCCGGAACCAGATGCAACCACCGACCAGCGGCCGCGGGCCGGTGGCGTTCTGCTCAGCGGGACCGGTCGGGCGGCACGTGCCGGGTGGGAGGCTCGGTGAAGGTCGTGGTGTTCGGGGCGGACACGGACGTCGGCCGTGAGACCGTCACGGACCTCGTCTTCCGGGGACACCGGGTCAGCGCCGTGCTCACTGATCCGGCCCAGGCACCGGCGGAGTGGGCCGACCGGGTGCACCTGCGCGTCGGGGACCCGTTGGACGCGGCCGTGATCGACGCGGCTGTGGCGGACAACGAGGTGGTGATCGACGTGCTGTGTGCCGAACGCAGCCGGCGGCGGCCGAACCTCACCGTGGACGCGACCCGCGCCATCGTGGACAGCATGGCTGGCCACGGGCGCACCCGGTACATCGGTCTGCAGCCGGCGACCCTGGTCGACCACACCCGCTACCCGGACACCTGGCGGCGGACCGCCCGGCTGCTCTGGCAGGGGTGGTGCCCCCAGCTGTGCCGGGAGGCGGCCGCCGACTTCCATGCCATCGCCTCCTCCGCACTGAGCTGGACGCTCGTGCGCCACGCGCCGCTGACGGACGGACCGGTACGCGGGGTCCGCCACGTCGGGATGACCCACCGGGACGTGGTGGGGCCCTCGATCACCCGCGCCGACACCGCCCGGTTCCTGGCCGCCCAGGCGCTGGAGACCACATACATCTGCGCCGCCCCGGCCATCAGCAATTGAACCCCAGCACCCCACGGGATTCGTGGTGGTGCTGAACCGCAGGCGGCGGCCGGGTCGTTCCGAGCGCCTGCCTCGTGTGGCGAGCACCACGACCGGACGCCTCCTCTCCTTCCCGCCAGGGGAGGGTGGTGAGCCGGCCGCAGCACCACGGACCTGACAGGGGGCAGCGCGTGGCTCGGAACGCTCCGGGCCCTGCGTCCGGGACGGCGGTGGAACCACCGTCCCCTGCTTCAAGCCGGCACCACTACGACCTCGGGCGCGACGCCGGGGAGGTGGAGATACAGGCCTACCTGTACGAGGCCCTGCACCTGTCTCGCCTCCAGCGCAATGTCCTCGACCGCGCCGCCCACGAGCTCAACATCTACAGACCTGCCTCGCAGATTTGCTCATCACGGGGTTGTGGTGGCACCGATTCCACAGCGCACACCCAAACCTGTCGACCAGTGCAGGGCCGGTGCAGGAAAGCGGCGGTGATGACGGGTGGCCAACGGCAGGGTCACCTGGGAATCTGCATGGTCTCCTCGTCGAGGTCCTCGAGCACCCACTCCGAGACCTGTCCGGCCGGGACGACGACCGTACCGGCTCGAGGCCGCTGGGCCTGCTGAGTCGGTGCGGGAACGTCATCGGCCTCGGCGATGTAGACGGCCAGCGCTGCCGCGTAGCCGCTCGCCAGGGCCGCCCTCCACGCAGGGTGGTTGGCGTAACCGTGGTGACCCGGATCGGGGCTGCGCAGCTCCAGCCATTGCGCCCGAGGCAGTGCAACAGAAGCGGGAGGGGGTATCCGACATTGATGCAGGATCCAGGTGACGTCGGCCCAGCGGCCGGCGGGAGTCTCCACCATGGGGTAGTAGGTGGCGATCCAGTGGGCGGGGGAATGGGGGCGCAGTTCGACTGCCAGAGCCCCGGAGACAGAGGATGTCATGCCTTTTTCCTGTTCACAGGTCAAGGATCGAGACGGCCGGGGCTGGACCGCGACGCCGGGTCGGGAGGGAACCCCGTCGGCGATATTCCAGAGTAACCACTGAGCTGATCACTCAGGAAGCAAACTGAACAAGATGACAGCGACTCGTTTCTCAAGCCATGGGATGCAAGACGTCTCGTCGCAAAAAACTGCACCCGCATGTTTCCGCGGTTCGGCCTGTCTCGCATCCTTGTGCTTTATCCATGCCTCTAGAATTCGATACTCAACGTTAGTTACGAGACAGATGAGGTGGACGTGGGGAAGCTCATCGGGTATGCCCGGGTATCGACACGGCAGCAGGATGCGGACCGTCAGGTATCCGACCTGCTACATGCCGGCGTGCGACGCGATGACATCTACATGGACAGTGGAGTGTCTGGAGGCCGTGCATCACGCCCACAGTTCGACAAAGCAGTGGCCGCCCTCGAAGAGAGCGACACCTTGGTCATCACCACGCTGGACCGGTTGGGGCGATCGACTCAGAACATGCTGAGCTTCGCCGAAGAGCTGCGGGGCACAGGTGCCGGGCTGCGGGTGCTGAACCTCGGTGGGGGAGACGTGGACACCGCGACCCCGATGGGTTCCATGGTCTTCACCGTCATGGCCGCCCTGGCGCAGATGGAGTTGGAGATCAAGCGGGAGCGGATCACCGACTCGGTGGCCAAACGGAGGGCCGCCGGTAAGGACCTGGGCGGGCGGCGTCAGACTTTCACCGACTCCCAGATCCGCAACGCCCTGCGCCTGATCGAGTCCGGGGAGCCGGCCACCCAGGTCGCTCGAGACCTGGGGATGTCGCGGGCGACCCTCTACCGGCGGATCCGGGAGCTGCCGCAAGCGAGGACCATCTGAGTCCGATGCGTCACGGGATCGTCCGGGAAGTGGTGGCTGTCTGGGCGGGGGTGACGTGGATGGTGGCCTGCTGCAGATGGGGGACGTGTAGGCGCAGGTGCTCCTCGACGGCGTGGGCGAGGTTGTGGCCGGCCTCCACGCTCAGGGTGTTCTCCACGGCGATCGCTACCTCGGCCTCCAGGCGGTGCCCGCTCCACCGGGCCCGTGTCCGGCCCACCGCTGCGACCCCGGGTACGGCGGCGGCCGTGCGCTCGATCAAGTCCAAGGTCCCGTCCTCGACGCCGTCCATGAGCCGGCGCACGACCGTGCGCATCGACCCGACCAGCACCGCGATGATCACCGCGGCAATGGCCAGGCCGATCACCGGATCCACCCACGGGAGCCCGAACCAGGCGCCGATGACCCCGAGCACCACCGCTAGGGAGGTCAGGGCGTCGGTGCGGGCGTGCTGGCCCTCGGCGATCAGCGCCGCTGAGCCGATGCGCCGCCCGGCCCGGATGCGATAGCGGGCCACGACCTCGTTGCCGGCGGCCCCGACAAGGGCGGCAGCCAGGACCCACCCGAGGTGGGTCATGTCCTGCTGGGTGGTCAGCGCCCGCAGTGATTCCCAGACGATCAGCGCGGCCGAGAGGGCGATCACGGCCCCGATGAGCAGCCCGACCAGGTCCTCGGCCCGCCGGAACCCGTAGCTGTAGCGCCGGGTGGGGGCCTGGCGGCCGAGGCGGAAGGCAATGATCAGCGGGATGGTCGTGGCCAGGTGCCCGAGGTTGTGCACGGTGTCAGCGAGTAGGGCCACCGACCCGCTGAGCCAGACGATGACGATCTGCAGCAGTGCCGTGGCCCCCATCCCGGCCAGGCTGATCCAGGCGGCGCGGATGCCGATGGAACTGGCCTGCTCAGCGGTCTGGATGGCCTCGGTGTGGTCATGGCTGTGCGGGATGAGGGCGTGCTTGAGCCGGGCCCAACCGCCGTGGTGCCCATGACCCTCATGGTGACCATGGCCATGGTCCTGGGAGTGGGTGGGAGAGTCGCCGTGTGCGGGGGTGGACCGGGCTGGTTTCACACTGGAAGCGTATCTACGTAGATACGAAGATACAAAGGCGCAGATAGCATGGTGCCGTGCACGACGAGCTGGTCCACCCTGCCCCCGATGATGAGCATGCCCGGATCGCTGCGGGAACCTTCCGCATGCTCTCCGATGCGACGCGGGTGAAAATCCTCTGGGCACTGTTCCAGGGCGAGTCCAGCGTGAACGCCCTGGCCGAGCTGGTCGGCGCCGCGCCCACGGCGGTGAGCCAGCACCTGGCCAAGCTGCGCCTGGCCGGATTGGTGGAGAGCCGGCGGCAGGGCACTTTCGCGTACTACTGGGCGACCGACACCCACGTGCACCGCCTGCTGGCCGAGGCGCTCTCGCACGCCGAGCACATCACCGGTGCCGCCCCGGCAGGCGCCCCGCACAGCTACCGCGCTACAGGCGCTGCTCGCAACGGGTGACCCACTCCATGTATCTCGCCGGGCGCGTTCGAGTCACAAAGCCGACGAGGGGGACTGCCGCACCGATAGGTGCACTTATCGGTGCGGCAGTCCCCTTTCGGCACTTGAAGGGGCCGTTCGTTGGCCACACGTCGACGCGGGGCCTATGGCAGTTCAAAGGTGACGGCGGGATGTGAAGTGGATTGTGGAGCTTCCCTCAAGACGACATGAAGATTCCCTGAAGCTTGCTCTGCTGGGTGCTCTACGTCCTGTTTTTCTGGGTCGATGAGGGCATAGTTTGCCAGTGAGAACACCCCGTTCTCATCCGTTCGTGCACGGACATTCGGGTGCCCCAGTATTCCTCCCCAGGGCTGGGGCGCCCGTCTTTAACGTGAAGGGGTGATCTGGCTCGGATCACAGGGTCCGACGGACCCCGGGCCACCTCGCGGGTCCTGCGCTGGGTCTCCCTTTCCTCGTTTCGTGCTTCGGTCGCACGGAGAAGCGCCTGCGTCGCCCATGGACCTTGGAGTCTTCATGGAACCTTGAGAATCCCGCGACGGGGACTCCAAGTGAGGCGTCCACCCTGGGACAGAGGGTCCCGGATGCACCGGGACCTTGTCGTTAACAGGGGGAATGATGAGTACTGGATCGAGGATGGGAGGGCATTTGCCGGCGGGTCTTGGAGACGCGGTGGTAAGGCCCACCCGCCGGTTGGTGGGGATCGATGCGGCCAGGGGGCTGGCGCTGATCGGGCTGATGGCCATTCATCTGCTACCGGCTTGGAACGAGGAGACCGGGGAAGCGAGCTGGTCGTGGCGGCTGTTCTCGGGGGACTCAGCGGCCCTGTTCGCCCTGCTGGCAGGGGTGGGGCTGGCACTGACCTCCGGGGGGCGGCACCCGCACGAGGGTAGGACGATGACCGCTGACCGGATCGGCCTGGTGGTGCGCGCGGTGCTGATCGCGATCGTGGGGTTGTGGATCGGGACGCTGATGTCGGAGGACCCGCCCGCTTACAACATCCTGATCTACTACGGGGTGTTCTTCCTGCTGGCGATTCCGTTCCTGCATGCAGGCCCGAAGGCCCTGTTCATCTCCGCAGTGCTTTTCGGGGTGGTGTCCCCGATGCTGATGCAGGGACTCCAAAATGCGTTGCCCGAATTCGTCTCCTACAACCCCACGTTCACGGATCTGCTCACGCAGCCCGGTGCCACGGCCTCCCAGCTGTTGCTGACCGGGACCTATCCGGCCCTGCCGTACATGACCTATCTCCTGGTCGGACTGGGGCTGGGGCGGTTGAATCTGCGCAAGACGGAGGTTCAAGCTCGACTGGTGGTGGTGGGCGTGGGGCTGGCGATCTTCGCCCAGACCACTTCCTATGTCCTGCTCTATGCCTTGGGTGGTTACCAGCGGCTGCTGGATGCCTCCTCAATGGGCGAGCACGAGCTGGAGGATGTACTGGTCTGGGGGCCAGACTCGTTGCCCACGGAGACTGTGTGGTGGTTGGCGATCGCCACCCCGCACACCAACACCCCGCTGGCGATCGCGGCCAGCCTTGGGGTGAGCCTGGCGGTGCTGGGCGTCTTCCTGCTGATCGGCCCGAAGATCGGGGCATGGTTGTTACCGCTGTCGGCGATGGGCGTGATGACCTTGACCCTCTACACCGTCCACTTGGTGGCACTGTCCTTCGAGGCCCACTACGAGCTGCCCTACCTGTGGTTCATGGTCCACCTGGCGGTGGCGGCGCTGTTCGCGGTGGCCTGGCACCGGAGCCTGGGGCAGGGACCGCTGGAGAAGGTGGTCAGCACCAGCGTGAAAGGCACCCGCCAGCTGGTGCTGGGCAGGCCGGCCCAGGACAGCCACGGATAGGCTGTACCGGTAGCCACGACATGACGGGCCGTGCCCGCCGCAGCAGACGTGCTCTCTGCGGCGGGCACGGCCCGCCGCCGTCACGGAACGGTCTGGTGACGCTGGGGTCAGTCCGGGGGCGTGTGGCGGGGCAGGTGGATCCGGAAGCTGGTCCCGCGTCCGGGGCCGCCGCTGGTGGCCTCCAGGGTCCCGCCTTGGGCCTCGACCAGGGATTTGCTGATGGCCAGTCCCAGGCCTGAGCCCACGCGGTGGGCCTCCCGGCCGGTGTTGGCGCGGTAGAAGCGCTCGAACACGTGCGGGAGGTGCTCGGAGCCGATGCCTTCCCCGGTGTCGGTGACGGTGACAGTGACCGCCTCCGGGGTGTGGTCGGTGCGCACGGTGACGGCCCCGCCGGATGGGGTGTGGCGTAAGGCGTTCTCCAGCAAGTTGCCCAACACTTGTTCCATCCGCTCCTGATCGACCAGCACCGGTGTGACCTCCATGCCGGTGCTGATGGAGGTCACCGAGATGTTCTGAGCGGCGGCGTCCTGTTGGACGGCCGCGGCCGCCTGGGCTGCCAGCCGGCCCGGGTCCTGGAGGGTCAGCTGCAGATGGGTCATGCCTTCCTCGGCGGCGGTGAGCTGGCGGATGTCGCGGGCCAGTCGCTCCAGCCGGGCGATCTGGGCGTACAAGATGCCCGTGGTTCGTGCATCCCACTCGACCACTCCGTCCTCGATGCCCTCTAGATGTCCTTTGAGACTGGCCAGGGGGGTGCGCATCTCATGAGCCAGATCGGCCAGCATCTGGCGCCGGGTGGTGTCCACGGCGTCGAGCCTGGCCGCCATGTCGTTGAAAGACCCAGCCAGGGAGTCGAACTCCGCGCCCAGGCTGGTGGAGGTGACACGCACGTCGTAGTTGCCGGCAGCCACCTCCTGGGCGGCGGTGCTGAAGGAGACCAGGGACCGCCCGATCGTGCGGTAGAGGTAGAAGGTGAGCATCCCGGCGATGTAGAGCGCCGGGAGCCCCCCGATGGTCAGGGCGGTGAGGCTCACCGAGCGGAAGGCGTCCTCCAGGTGCACCAGTCCGGTGGCCTCATCGGCGTGGCCGGCCTCGATGAGCTCGTGATAGAACATGTTCGGCCCGACCAGCACCGCGGTGATCACCACGATGATCAGCCCGATGGCCAGCACTGCGGTCTGGGCTAGCATCAATCGCACCGTCAATGGGCTCCAGGACAAAGACCAGGCCCGGGTCCGGTCGGAGACGGCGGCGCTCATCGCCCGGTGCCCATCCGGTAGCCGATCCCGCGGATCGTGTGGATGAATGTCGGCCTGGTGGCTACGTCGCCGAGCTTCTTGCGGATCCGTCCGATGTGCACATCCACCAGGTGCTCGTCCCCGGTCCAGTGCGTGTCCCAGACCATCTCCACCAGCTGCCGGCGCGAGAGCACCAGTTGGGGGCGGGCAGCCAGGCACAGGAGCAGGTCGAACTCGATCCTCGTCAACGCCACCGGTTCCCCGCCCAGGTGCACCTGGCGGGAGTCCCCGTCCACCACCAGGTCCCCGATCACCAGCCCCTGGTCCTGGCCCGCCGGCTCCGGGACGGGTGCGGACTGGGTGCGCACCCGGCGCAGCATGGCCTGCACCCGGGCCACGAGTTCGCGCGGGCTGAACGGCTTGGTCACGTAGTCGTCGGCTCCCATCGACAGGCCCACGATCTTGTCGACCTCATCATCCCGGGCGGTGAGCATCAGGACGTGGCAGTCCGAGAAGGTCCGCACCTGACGGCACACCTCGATCCCGTCGATCCCCGGCAGCCCGAGGTCGAGCACCAGCACGTCCGGGGCGAAGTTCCGTACCGCGGCCACCGCCTCCGTGCCGTCGTGGCGCATCACGACCTCCAGCCCGGCCTTGCGCAGATAGTCCGCGATCAGCTGCGCGAGGTCGACCTCGTCGTCGACCACCAGCACACGTCCGGTGAGCGGATCCGTCATCTGTCCTCCCGGTACTGATCGCTGTGACATGAACACTGTGCTGCGAGCCCCAGCGTCCCAGGGCGACCGTGTCTGAGGCCTCGGAAACGAAACAGGGGGGTGGACTCGTCGTGGCCGGGCTCACCGGTGAACCGGTGGTCGCTGTGGCTAACGATCCCCTGCACCGGGCCGATGAGAGGGATATCGGACACTGAGAAGATCGCGTGTCGCCCCTCCACGAGCCCGGACAGACGCAACACGGCCGGGATCCGGCCACCACCACCGGGCGAGGGGACTCCGGTGGTCTCGGCCATCTCGGTGACGGTGCGCGCGCTGGAGGAACAGGACCCCAGGCGAGGGGGAGGGGGGCCGTGTCCTGAGGCAAGAGGGCGCGGTGCTGCCAAACCTACGGTTGGTCGGTGACCGTTCGGGGTGCTGCTGACTGCGCGAAGGGTGCGCGCCCATCGGGTGCCGCGTCGGGGATCACCGCACTGGACTGGACTGGCTGGAACGGGTCGACGGGGACCATGACATCCCGGTGTCGGCCCGTTCCAGTCGATGACGGCCCAGCTCGTGGTCCTGGATCAGGCCGCGAACCACTCCTCCAACCAGCCCTGCATGAGCTCGATCTCCGCCTGCTGGTCCTCGATCATCTTCTCCGCCATGGCTCGCAACTCGGGGTCGGTGCCCATCTGCAGCTCCATCTCGGCCATCTCGAGAGCCATCTGGTGGTGGGCGATCATCTCTTCGAGGAAGGCCTTGTCGAACTCATCCCCGGACCGTTTCGCCAGCTCTTCGAGGCTCATGCCGTCCATGCCGTCCATGCCGTCCATGCCGTCCATCTCGCCCATCATGGCGCCCTGCATGTCGGCATTCATGCTCTGGCCATGGCCGCCATGGCCATGGCCGTGGACGTGGTGCCCGTGGCCGTGGTGGTGGCCGTGTCCATGGTGGTGGTGTCCCGGGGTGTTCTCGGCGGCCAGCCGCTGGGCCGCTGCTTCCAGTTGCTGGATCTCCTCGGTCTGGGCCTCGATGATCTTCTCCGCCAGGTCACGGATTTCGGGACGCTCGGACTTCTGCAGGGCCAGCTCGGCCATGTCGGTGGCACCTTGGTGGTGGGGGACCATCATCACGGCGAAGTGGCGGTCGTGGTTCATGTGCCGCTCAGCGCCCGTCTGTGCGGAGGCGGAGGCAGGCTGGTGCGTCGGGGACGCGACCGCCGCGGTCGCCCCGGCACCGCTGAGGGCCAGCGCCAGGGCCGTCCCGGCGGCCAGGTGCTTGAACGTCGACGTCATGACGAATCTCTCTTTCGCAGCAGCCCGTACTGGACCTGCACATCGTGGTGTTTGCTCTGTTCAGCCTCGGGTCGAGGCGGACCGATCCATCCACGGTAGCCCCGCCGCAGCTGGCTTCGCCGGGCTGGGAGGGCTGGGCGGTAGATCTTCACTGAACCTTCAAGAGCGGGCCCATCAGGCGGCCAGATCGGGGTGTTCCCCGGCGGTGGATGGGTGCAGGCATCTCCGGTTCTGACCGACCGATCCTGGATGCTGATCAGGTGGGGGGCACACCCGCCGCCCGCCACGAGCGGCATTCGTGGCGGACGGAGGGTTGGCTCAGCGGAAGGTGACGTAGCCGACCGTCGGCATGGCATTCACGCTGTGCACGAAGGTGCCCTGGGTGGGATTCAGCGCGGAGATCATCTTGCCGCCACCAAGGTAGATCCCGATGTGGGCCCCGCCGTTCTGGACGACGAGGTCGCCAGGCTGCGGGTCGGTGGTCAGGGTGCCGGCCGCCCACTGCTGCTGGCTAGTGCGGGGGAGGTCGATGCCCTGCTGGGCGTAGACCCACTGGGTGAAGCCGGAGCAGTCCCAGGCGCCGAAGTCCGTGCCGCCCCAGACGTAACCGGTGCCGGCTCCCTGCATCGCTGTGCCCACGATCCCGGAGGCGCCGGTAATTTCGGTGATGTCCGCCGATTGGGTGGACACCGCCACGGCCGATGTAGCCTGCTCGGGCGCGGCCGGGGCCTGGGAAGAGGCGGTGGAGACGGTCTGCGGGGCGGCCGCGGGCTGGGAGGCCGCCGAGGTGTAAGTCGTCAGTGCGGACGCGGGGGTCGCGTAGGCGGGGGCGGTCTCTGCGGGGACCTCGGCGTAGGCCTGGGCCGGGGCGATGGAGCCGATGAGCACCGCACCGGCGGTGGCAGCGATCGTGGTGTTGCGCACGGCGTGAGAGGTGGTCTCGGCACGGTGGCGGGCAGCGTGGCGCTTGAAAACAGTCATGGGTGAGTTCCTCCCTTTGCCTACGAGGTGAGCTGTCGGATGCGGGTGGGAGACACCCGGCCGGCAGAGCGCACGCGCTCTGCCGGCTTAACCCCAAGGCCCCGGATCACCGGGACCGAAAATGGTTCCCCCGCTTCTGCCAAGCGATATCTCTTCAGGAACCTCGAGCACCGGCAGAATTCGGCGATGTGCACGAGGGCGCCGACCGGATCAGTCATCGGCACGCAGTGGACAGTAGCCCATCCATAACGAAAGTGTCACGTTTAGGTCACGGCCTGGATTCTCTCCTCAGTCGGGAGCGGGAAGCTGTGATTCCGGCCTCGGAAAAATACGCCCCGAGGAAGTGAAACCGTCACGCAGCAGGACCCGTCGCGTAGCTCACACCGGTCTTTCAAAGCGCTCTGACTAGGACACATGGCATGGTGGCGCGCGTTTCGCTGGACGCAGCCGACAGCGACAGGGCTCTGCAACCATGCGCAGTCTTCAGCGCGGGCCGGGCCAGCACCAAGATTGTTGGGGAGGATTTTCAAGGTGGCTCACAGTTTGGGAGGGCTTCGGAAGTGCCCTTCCGAGGCCTTAGGGCAGGGTTTCTTCATGAAATCTCCATATTCAGCCCGCTGCACCGATGTAGAGGCCAGGTAGTGAGGCGGGATCGCGGATTCTTGAGGCGTTGATCTTCATCAAATCTTCAAGCTTTCGGGTCGCGTCACACAGAATCGGCAGTTTACTGTCGATGACATGGCGGGCTGGCTCCGGCCGGTTCGTCTCCTCGACCGAACCGACGAAGGAGCAAGCCATGACCCATCACGTGAGCGCGATGCTGGAGACCTACCCGAAGGACCTCGGGGGAGTGGACCAGGGCAAGCTGGCGGCCTGTATCGAGGCCTGCTTCGAGTGCGCCCAGACCTGCACCGCTTGTGCCGATGCCTGCCTGTCCGAGGACATGGTCGCCGAGCTGACCAAGTGCATCCGCACCAATCTCGACTGCGCGGACCTGTGCGAGGCCACCGGGCGGGTGCTCTCCCGGCACACCGGCTACGACGCGAACATCACCTTGGACGCGATCCGGGTCTGCCAGATGGCGTGCAAGGCGTGTGCTGATGAGTGCGAGCAGCACGCGGACATGCACGAGCACTGCCGGATCTGTGCTGAGGCCTGCCGTCGCTGCGAGGCCGCCTGTGCGGCACTGGTCGCCTCCCTGGGCTGAGCCCAGACTCGCGCTGACCCACGGACGCCGATGACCGGCCTCCGTCGGTGAAAGAGGAGCCTGATGGGCTGATCGGGCGTGCCCGGATGCGGGTTCCCTCTTCCCCCCGCCCCTTGTTCAGTACAGCTCTGCCCGCGCGGTTTGTTCACGCGCAGGGTACGGGGCTGATGACCAAGCCGGCACCTCGGGGTCGAGCTCCTTCATTGCGGAAGAGAGACATCATCATGCGTTCCATCCAGTTCCCTGGCCGTCGCACGGCGGCCGCCGCCTCCACCGTTGTCGTCGCCACGGCCCTGTGGGGCGGGGCCAGCGCCCCAGTGTTCGCCCACGGACAGGTGACCACCCCGGTCTCGTCCCACGCCCAGGATCAGGCCCCGGAGGACATGCTCGGCCCCGATCCCACCTCCCCGACCGCCTACGAATTCGGTGAGACCCTGGCCGGTTTGGAGGGCGAGCAGCTGGAGGTCACTTTCCTGGCCGAGATCATTGGCCACCACCAGGCCGCGATCGAGATGGCCCAGCTGGAGCTCGAGCGCGGGACCAGCCCGGACATCCGCACCCACGCGGAGAACATCATCGCCAGCCAGCAGCACCAGATCGACCAGTTCACCACCTGGTTGGAGGAGTGGTACGGGTTGACCCCGGAAGAGGCCAAGGCTCAGGCCCCGGAGGAAGCACAGGAGGAGATGAAGATCCTGGAGGAGGAGACCCGGATGATGGTCGAAGAACTGGCCGCTGTTGAGGCTGGCGAGGACTTCGACGTCGCTTTCGTGCAGAAGATGATCCCGCACCACAACGGCGGGATCGTCGAGTTCCTCGAGCTGCAGTCCCGCGCTGATCATGCTCAGCTGCGGGTGGCCTCCAGCGCTGGGATCACCGCGCAACAGGCGCAGATCGCGGACTTCCGCACCTGGCTGGCCGGCCAGAACTGAACGAGCACGCTCATGGTGAGGGGCCCGTCCACCGACGGGCCCCTCACCGTGAGCCGGTCGCGCGACCGGCTTCAGGGGTGAGTGTGGGGCTGCTGCCCGGTGCTGTTCGCCCCGTCGCGCCGGCGGACGACGACCCACTGTGCGACGACGATGATCAGGGCCACCACGGCGGTGACCACCAGGGTGAACGGGTCCGACTGGGCCTTCAGCAGCACGAACGGCACGAGCACCGCGGCGTCGAGCAGGATCGCGATCCCGGGGATCCAGGGCTTGGCCCCGACATCGTCCTTGAGGTGGCGCAGGATGCCGAGGTGGATGGCGATGTCCATGGCCAGGTACAGGATGGCGCCGAGGGAGGCGATCTGGGACAGGTCGAAGAACGCGGCCATCAGCATCGCCAGCCCGGCCGTGATGTAGAGGGACTGGTGACCCTCCTGCCCCGGCAGCCCGGGGGCCTGGCCCATGTCGCGGAGCATGTCGTAGAGCTTCGAGACCGAGAACAGGCTCGCGACCAGTCCCGACAGCGTCGCGACGACGGCGATCACCACGGTCAGCGTCACACCCCAGGCGCCGAACATCGGCTCGGCCGCCTCGGCCAGGGCGTAGTCCCGGGCCGCCACGATCTGCGGCACGGTCAGGCTGCCGGTGACCGCGACGGTGATCAGCAGGTAGAGCACGGTGCATAGGGCGATGGAGATCATGATGGAGCGGCCGATGTTGCGCTGCGGCTGCTGCAGGTCCGCGCCCTGGTTGGTGATCGTGGTGAAGCCCTTGTACGCCAGGATGCACAGGGTGGTCCCGGCCAGGAAGCCCAGCCAGCCCGCCTCCGGTGGGGTGCGGTCGGCGGCGGTGAACAGCCTGCCCAGGGAGGACACCCCTGCCGCGAGGATGCCCGCGACCGCCAGCACGGCGATCCCGACGATCTTGATTGCCGCGGTCACCGTGGCGGAGCGCTCCACCCACCGGTTGCCCACCAGGTTGACCAGGGCGGCGGCCGCGATGGCCACCACCGCCAGCACCGGCACCCACACCGCGGAGTCCTGCAGGCCGAAGGGGCGCAGCAGGTAGGAGGCGAAGGTGCGGCCCAGCAGGGACTCGGCCAGGATCATCGACACGTACATGAACAGGGAGAAGGACCCGGCGAGAACCCCGGGGCCGTAGGCGGCCTTGAGTAGCATCGCGATCCCGCCGGAGGACGGGTTGGTGGCCGAGTAGCGGATGTAGGAGTAGGAGCTGAACGCCACGACCACGGCCCCGGCGAGGAACGCCCAGGGCACCCAGCCCCCGGCCAGCTCCGCGACCTGCCCCACGAGGGCGAAGATGCCCGCACCGATCATCACCCCCGTGCCCAGGGCGACGGATCCGGTCAGGGAGAGCTTCTGCTGCGTCTGCGTGCTGTCGTTCATGGGGAGCTGCACGTCCTTCCTGCCGGGGTGCGATCGTTTCTCGGCGGTGGGGTTGTCGGACAAGGTCGGTGGGTCGGGCCCACCGCCGCTCAGCGGACCTCGAGGGTGCCCATCATGCCGAGGTCTTCGTGGTCGAGGGTGTGGCAGCGGAAGACGGGGCGGCCGCCGAAGTCGTCGAAGGCCACCCGGACGGTGACCCCCCCCCGAAGGCCGGGATGTTGACCACGTCCCGCCACCGCGGTGCGGAGACGTCGCGGCCCTCCTCGGCCACGACCTGCAGGGGTCACACGTGCAGGTGCACCGGGTGGTCCAGGGGGCTGGAGTTGGTCAGGGTCCACACCTCCACGGTGCCCACCCGGACCCGCTGGTCGGTGCGCTCGGCGTCGTACCCTTACCCGTCGATCGTGAAGGACATCATGCGGCCCGGTCTTCCTCCGCCGCATCCAGGGACAGCTGCTGGCGGCGGCTCAGCGGGCTCACCGGTCGCCTTCTTCCAGGGTCCGTAGGCGTTCCCGGTACTCCTCGGTGTTGATCTCTCCGCGGGCGTAGCGCTCCTGGAGGATCTCCCGGGACCGGCGCGGGCCTGCACCCGTCGTCGGCGGCGCGGTGCCGCCCTGCCAGGTGCCGCCGCCCGAGCCGCTGGTGAACGCCTTCACCAGCACGAAGACCAGCACCACCGTGCCCCCGATGAGCAGGAGCCAGAACAGCCACATCCACCCCATGCCGTCACCCCACATCATGACGGGTTCCTTCCGTGGTAGTTGGCGCTGTTCCGGGGCCGCCCTGTAGCGGCCCCGGACGACCTGCGGAGTCTCAGGAGCCGCTGGGCAGGCCCTGGAGCAGGCCCTCCATCTCGGTGATCTCGGCCTCCTGGGCCTCGATGACGTCCTGGGCCAGGGCCACGGCCTGCGGGTTCTGCCCCTGCTCGACCTGGTCGCGGGCCATCTCGACCGCGCCCTCGTGGTGGGCGGTCATCTGCTCCAGGTACAGCCGGGAGGCCTCGGTGCCCTGGGCGTCCTCCAGGGCCTGCATGTCCTCCTCGCTCATCATCCCGCTCATCCCCGCCCCGGAGCCGTGGTCCATGCCCTCCATGCCGCCGGACTCCATCATGGGCTCCTGGCCCCAGGCCTCGAGCATGGCGTTCATGCGCTCGATCTCCGGGCCCTGGGCGTCGATCACCTGCTGGGCGAAATCGGCGACCTCGGCCGGCACCTCCTCCTTGGCCAGCAGCGTCTCGCTCATCTCCACGGCCTGCTCGTGGTGCGGGACCATCATCTGGGCGAACATCACGTCCGCGTCGTTGTGCTCTTCGGCGATCGGCTCCTCGGAGGCCGAGGTGGTGCTGGGGGTCTCGGGGGCGGCGGTGGCCGGGGCGGCGGTCTCCGCGCTCGTGCCGGTGTCCTGCTCGTCGGCGCCGGTGCCGCAGCCGGTCAGGGCCAGGGCGGAGGCCAGGGCGAGGGTGCTGAGGGCGGTGGTTCGCTTCATGGGGGTGTCTTTCTCTTCTTGTCGGTTGTGTCGGTGGGTCAGTGGGTGGGGGCAGTCGTGGACTGCTCGGCGGGACGGCGGTCCTCGGCGCTGACGGCGGCCAGATGGGCCGGGTCGAGGTCGAGGCGGCGCAGCAGCTGGGCGTTGAGCGCCACCACGATCGTGGACGCCGACATCAGCACCGCGCCCACGGCCGGGGACAGCACGATCCCGATCGGCGCGAGCACCCCGGCGGCCAGGGGCACGGCGACGACGTTGTAGCCGGCGGCCCAGACCAGGTTCTGGATCATCTTCCGGTAGCTGGCCCGGGACAGGTCGATCATCGACAGCACGGACCGGGGGTCGTTGCCGGCCAGGACCACCCCGGCCGACTCCATGGCCACGTCGGTGCCGGCGCCGATGGCGATGCCGACCTCGGCCCGGGCCAGGGCGGGGGCGTCGTTGACGCCGTCGCCGACCATCGCCACGGTCATCCCCCGGGACTGGAGCTCGGTGACCTTGGTGTCCTTGTCCTGCGGGAGGACCTCGGCGAAGACCTCGTCGATGCCCAGCTCGGCGCCCACGGCCTCGGCGACCTGCCGGGCGTCGCCGGTGATCATCGCCACGCGCACCCCCCGGTCCTGCAGGGCGGCCACGGCGGCGCGGGACTCGGGGCGGACCTTGTCCTCCAGGGCCAGGGCACCGATGACCGCTCCGTCCCGGAGCACGTGGAGGACCCCGGCGCCGCGGCTGGTCCACTCGTCCACGCCCGCCCGCAACGGCTCGGGGGTGTCCTGGTCGAGCTCGCGCAGCATGTTCGGCCCGCCCACCAGGACCTCGGCCCCGTCGACGGTGGCCTTCACGCCGCGGCCGGTGGCCGCGCGGAAACCGGTGCCCTGCAGGCCCAGCCGGGGGGCCTCGGGGTGCTCGGCGGCGGCGCGCACGATGGCCCGGGCCACGGGGTGCTCGCTGTCGGCCTCGGCCGCCGCCGCCCAGGCCAGCAGCTCACCCTCGGAGACCCCGGGGACAGGGGCCGTGCCGGTGACGGCATGCGCCCCTTCGGTCAGGGTCCCGGTCTTGTCGAAGAGCACCACGTCGATGGTGCGCATCCGCTCCAGGGCCAGCCGGTCCTTGATCAGCAC
>NZ_JAVKPP010000120.1:0-508 GCF_040980965.1 Kocuria sp. CPCC 205231
CGGGCGACGGGGAAGTCGGTGCCGGCGGGGGCGTTGGTGAGGGTCTCGTAGTCGTAGGTCCACGGCTCGTAGTAGTCGTCGAGCTCCGGCTGGACGGGGCTGGCGAACAGGCCCGCGAGCTTCGCCCAGCGCCCGCCCGACTTCAGCTTGAGGTTGCCGCGGCGGTTGAGCTCCCAGCCGCCCTTCCACTTCTCCTGGTCCTCGTACCGGCGGGGATAGCCCTGCCCGGGACGGGTCTCCACGTTGTTGAACCACACGTACTCCGTGCCGGCGCGGTTCGTCCACGCCTGCTTGCACGTCACCGAACAGGTGTGGCACCCGATGCACTTGTCGAGGGCCATCACCATGGCGACCTGGGCCATGACTCGCATCAGTACTGGACCTCCTGGGAGCGCTTGCGGACCACGGAGACGATGTCGCGCTGGTTGCCGGTGGGCCCGAGGTAGTTGAAGGCCCAGGACAGCTGCGCGTAGCCGCCGATCATGTGGGTGGGTTTGACGAGGATGCG
>NZ_JAVKPP010000121.1:0-507 GCF_040980965.1 Kocuria sp. CPCC 205231
GTCCGAGGAGATCGCGTTCTCCGAGTACCTCGAGCTGGACCTCTCCACGGTGGTGCCCTCGATCTCCGGGCCGAAGCGGCCGCAGGACCGCATCTCGCTCACGGACGCGAAGGCGCAGTTCCACGAGGACCTGGGCAACTACGCGACGCACGTGGACGACGACGTCAGCGCGGGCAACACCATCGACGACACCTCGGCGCAGTCCTTCCCGGCCTCGGACGCCCCGGCCTACACCCCGGAGCACCCGCAGCCCGACGAGGACCGCCCGCGGGAGCACCACGCCTACGCCGACGACTCCCGTCCGACCAAACGGGTGCCCGTGACCATGCCCGACGGCCGGGAGTTCGAGCTCGACCACGGCGCGGTCTCGATCGCCTCGATCACCTCGTGCACCAACACGTCCAACCCGTCCGTCATGATGGCCGCGGCGGTGCTGGCGCGCAACGCCGTCGAGAAGGGCCTGAAGGCGAAGCCGTGGGTCAAGACCTCGATCGCCCCGGGCTCCAA
>NZ_JAVKPP010000122.1:0-507 GCF_040980965.1 Kocuria sp. CPCC 205231
CGAAATCATGGATGCAACCATCGGTCACACCACCGTAGATACCGGACTGTTTAAAGCCGCCATGTTTGTGAACCCTACGGTGGGCCTCGGCACCTGCATCGGCGCAACCATCACCATCGTCATCGCAGGCACCATCGCCGGACTCATCCCAGCCATCAAGGCTGCAAGAATCCGACCGATAGAGGCGCTGAGAGCGGAGTAATGCAAAATGTTGAATGTTAAGTGTTGAATGTTGAATTCATTCTTGCTTACACCTTATTATATATATAGAATAGGCTATGCGATTAGATTTAGATACATATAAAGAGATTCTCGACACCATCACGAGGAACAAGAGCCGCAGTCTGCTTACGGGCTTCGGCGTGTTCTGGGGCGTGTTTATGCTCATCGCCCTGATGGGTGGCGGACAGGGACTGAAGGAGATGCTGCAAAATAACTTCACAGGCTTTGCCACCAACACCGCTATCATCTGGGCGCAGAACACCACCAAACCCTACAAGGGATTCA
>NZ_JAVKPP010000123.1:0-503 GCF_040980965.1 Kocuria sp. CPCC 205231
ATGACATACCCAGACCAAAGACACCATACGGCAAGTATTCCCATCACGAAGATAAATATATATGTAGCAATACTACCTATGAAGATTCTACCGCTATGAGCCTCCAGAGCCACATTCCATAATGACATGGGCAGTTGGTTCATATAAGCGGGTTGTGGCGCAAAGTCGGTTCCATCATTATACTCAGCAATGACAGGCGTATCAGAGAAATCCTGACTCATACCTGCTATCGCCTTTTTTCCGAATGGTGCGCCAGCGTTCTTTAAAGCAGCTTTCCCGGTAGAATAATCAACGGTTGTCCCCTTAGTTCTATCCCAAACAAAGAGACCACTAAACGAACCGCAATACCATTTACCATCTTTGTTTTTCTGAAGGACATTCAATCCCATAACACTGACTGGTGGAGTATTGGAGATGGACTCCAACTTTCCTGTCTGGAAATTCACGGAAAAGAAACCATCCGAAGTTGACAAGAGCCAGTCACCGAACTTTTCATCATAACG
>NZ_JAVKPP010000124.1:0-503 GCF_040980965.1 Kocuria sp. CPCC 205231
CGTTTTTTGATTTCCGCCTTAATTTTCGCTATGCGAAAATACGATTTATTTTACTGATATGTAACATTTTGCATGTCTAATATATTAAAAAAGGAACATGCATCCTGCCGTCGTAGCAGCATAATGAAACATCTGAAAGAATTTGTGAAATCAGTGCCGGATTACCGCAGGACAGACAAGGGAAACTACAAATACAAGCTGGAAGATATTCTTCTCCTTGTAATACTCGGACGGCTGGGCAAGTGTATGACAAGACCGGATATAATCAGATTCGGCGAGCGTAATCTGAAACGCTTCCGCTCTTTAGGAATTTTGTTGGACGGTGTGCCTTCTGAACCTACGCTCTGCCGTATATTCAAACATATTGATGATGAAGCCATGTCTGAGCGGATGTCTGAATTTACCTCCACCTTCCATGATGAGCTTGTCGGTTGTGCCGGAGACATCCTCTGTATTGACGGCAAGGCAATGAGAGGGACGGTACTTGAAAACGGACGCACCCG
>NZ_JAVKPP010000125.1:0-500 GCF_040980965.1 Kocuria sp. CPCC 205231
AGACATGTCAAAACATTTCGGCGATATGGTTCAATTCGAATCAATGCAAGAATTTGAAAAGCTTTTGGCGCAACCGCGGGTAAGTGGTCGCGACGATTCATCGAATTCGGGAAGTGAAGGATTCACGGGAACAAAAGACTATAAAGAATCCGAGCAATTTCGGCAATATGGCGACGAAAAAAGTGCCAATTCATTGCACAAGTACAAAGCAACGGTCGATGATATGATTGAAAAACCGATTCGACCAAGGAACAAAACGTTTGACGATGTTGTTGGCTTTCAACCTATCGTGCCTAACGCATTGATGGGGTTACCTAAGTCAATGATGAATCAAAAGCGGACGGAACAAAAAGGGAAGGTCATGCGAATCTTTGCGGACATGGGATTCAATGCCGGAACCGACAAAGAGGACATCGCGTATAGGGGCGCACTAATCATGACCGCCATCCAACAATTGGAAATCACGGGGGTTCGGGTCGAACTTTGGGTCGGGGTGACCG
>NZ_JAVKPP010000013.1:0-129039 GCF_040980965.1 Kocuria sp. CPCC 205231
ATCACACTCCAATCGTCGAGTGCTCACTTTTCGACCGTCGCATCTGCTCAGTATTCGTCCGGCGTCGACAGGCGTCTCCGAGGCGTCTCCGAGGCGTCTCCGAGGCGTCTCCGAGGCGTCTCCGGCGGCCCCCAGGCCCGGCGGGCTGGTCCGGCACCGGACGGACGCGGGAGGACGCTCCGTGTCCTCTGGCATCGCGGAGCCTGCGGCGCGGCGGTGACGACCCGGTCAGCGTCGAGAACGGTCCCGCGCGGAACACCGAGCCGCTCGAGGCGCACCATGACCAGGCAGAGGACGCAGTCCGGACGGTCGCCAGGGTGCACCGCCCGGGGATGGTCGTGCGCCTCGACCTTCGACCGGTGCACCACGTGCCATCCGGCATCGTCCGTCCGATCGCGCCGGAACCCCTGAACGACGCACCGGAGCCTCCGGACGACGCACCGGGCCGCTCGTGGCGGAGTGACCGGGCCGCTGCTCCGGACCGTGTCGTCGAGGTCGCGGGCGGCAGCGGGCCCCGGTTCCCGGGAACCCGGCCCTGGCTCCACCCGAGGTTCTGCCTCGGGCCCTGGGGCACCAGGCACCCGTCGCACGGAGCGTCGTCGCCGGCCTGCTCAAGGGCCTGCCGCGGCAGCGGCTCCCCCGCCGTCAGCTTCGTGCCCGAGGCACGCTGTGGCCCGCTCAGGTCTCCCCCGGGACGGGCCACGGCCGCCCGCAGCGCGGGGACGCGAAAGGCCCCGGACACCTGGGGTGTCCGGGGCCTTGTCGACGGTCGGCGTTCAGCCGCCCGTGTCAGTGGGCGTGGTCGCCGCGGGAGTACTCGAAGATCAGACCGACCAGGCCGAGCACCGCCAGGGGGGCGGCGAGGCCGAGGATCCACCAGCCCATGGCCAGCGCCGTGAACGCGAGGGCGCAGCCGGTCCCGAGCAGCAGGGGCCACCAGCTCCACGGGGAGAAGTGTCCGTACTCGCCGGCGGACTCGACGATCTCGCCGTCGAGCTTGTCCTCGGGGAGGACGCCACCGGTGTTGCGGTTCACGAGCCACAGGTAGACGGCCAGCATGAAGGACATGGCGCCGACGGCCAGCAGCGCCGGGAACCCGACGAGCTCGTCGAACCGCGTGAGGAAGCCGTAGACCGCGGCCACCAGGAGGCTGAAGCCCCCGATGAGGATGAACAGTTTGATGGAGAGTTTCATGCTCAGCCCTTCCGCGTGGCGATGGCGCCGTCGTCGACCGGGGACTGCTGCGGGGACTCCGCGGCCAGCTCCGGGTGGTGCAGGTCCAGCGCCGGCCGCTCGGACCGGATGCGCGGCAGCGAGGTGAAGTTGTGCCGCGGCGGCGGGCAGGACGTGGCCCACTCCAGCGATCCGCCGAAGCCCCAGGGGTCGTCGACCTCGACCTTGGTGCCGTTGCGCCAGGTCGTGTAGACGTTCCAGAACCACGGGATCATCGAGACGCCGAGGAGCATCGCCCCGACCGTGGAGATCTGGTTCATCCAGGTGAAGTTGTCCTCCGGCAGGTAGTCCGCGTAGCGGCGCGGCATGCCGTCCACGCCCAGCCAGTGCTGGATCAGGAAGGTCATGTGGAAGCCGAGGAACAGCAGCCAGAAGTGGATCTTGCCGATCCGCTCGTTGAGCATCTTGCCGGTGAACTTGGGCCACCAGAAGTAGAACCCGGCGAACATGCCGAACACCACGGTGCCGAATATGACGTAGTGGAAGTGGGCGACCACGAAGTACGAGTCGGAGACGTGGAAGTCCAGCGGCGGGGTGGCCAGGATGACGCCGGTCAGGCCGCCGAAGAGGAACGTGAACATGAAGCCCAGGACCCACAGCATCGGCGTCTCGAAGGTGATCGAGCCCTGCCACATCGTGCCGATCCAGTTGAAGAACTTCACGCCGGTGGGCACCGCGATCATCATGGTCATGAACGCGAAGAAGCTCAGCATCACGGCCCCGGTGACGTACATGTGGTGGGCCCACACGGTCACCGACAGGGCGGCGATCGCGATGGTCGCGAACACCAGGCCCTTGTAGCCGAACAGCGGCTTGCGGGAGAACACCGGGATGATCTCGGAGACGATGCCGAAGAACGGCAGCGCGAGCACGTACACCTCGGGGTGGCCGAAGAACCAGAAGAGGTGCTGCCACAGCACCGCTCCCCCGTTGGCCGGATCGAAGATGTGCCCGCCCAGGGTCCGGTCCATGCCCAGCGCGAACAGCGCGGCGGCCAGCGGCGGGAACACCATGATCACGAGCAGCGAGGTGATGAGCGTGTTCCAGGTGAACAGGCCCATCCGCCACACGGTCATGCCGGGGGCGCGCATCGCGATGATCGTGGTGATGAAGTTGACGCCGCCCATGATCGTGCCGAAGCCGGACAGGGCGAGGCCGAAGACCCAGAGGTCACCACCGGCGCCGGGCGAGAACGAGGAGTTGCTCAACGGCGTGTACGCGAACCAGCCGAAGGAGGCCGCGCCCTGGGGGGTGAGGAACCCGGCGGTGGCGATCAGCGAGCCGAACAGGAAGAACCAGAACGCCAGCGCGTTCAGCCGCGGGAACGCCACGTCGGGGGCGCCGATCTGCAGCGGGACGATGACGTTGGCGAAGCCGACGAACAGCGGGGTGCCGAACATCAGCAGCATCAGCGTGCCGTGCATGGTGAACAGCTGGTTGTACTGCTCCTTGGTCTCCAGGATCTGCATGCCCGGCTCGAAGAGCTCGGCGCGGATCAGCAGCGCCATGACGCCGGCGATGCAGAAGAAGGCGAAGGAGGAGATCAGGTACATGTACCCGATCGTCTTGTGGTCGGTGGACGTGATCCAGTTGACGACCATCCGTCCCTTGGACCGGGGCACCACGCGCGGAGCGACAGTGGCTGCCTCGTCCCGTGAATACTCGAGTGTGGACACCGGTACTCCTTAGTTGTTAAAAGATTCTTGCTGCTGGTCGTCCGCGCCCGGGTAGGAGTCGCGGCTGTACTCCTCGCCCAGGGCCCCGGTCTGGCCGGCGTCGCGCAAGGACTGGATGTGGGCGTCGTACTCGGCCTGGCTGACCACGTTGACGTTGAACAGCATCTCCGAGTGGTACTCGCCGCAGAACTCGGCGCACTTGCCGAAGTACTCGCCCTCACGGCCCGTGGTGATGCTGATGTTGTTGGTGCGTCCCGGGAACATGTCCGCCTTCTCGAGGAACGCGGGGACCCAGAAGGAGTGGATGACGTCGCGGGAGGTGACCTGCAGCTCGACGTCGCTGTCGACGGGCAGGTACAGGGTGGGCACCCGCTCGGGGACGCCCTCCTCGCCGTCGAGGTGGCCCTGGATGCCGGTGTCCCAGACGTCGTCGGTCAGGTAGTTGAAGTCCCAGGCCCACTGCTTGCCGTAGACCTGGACGGTCACGTCCGGGTTGTCGTGCTGGGCCGTGATCTCGGCCTGGGTCCGCTCGGTGAAGAAGAACAGGGACATGATCAGGGCGATCGGGACGATCGTGTAGAAGACCTCGAGCGGGGCGTGGTACGCCACCTGGCGCGGGTAGCCGGTCTCGTTCTTGCGCCGGCGGTAGGCGATCATGCACCAGAGCATGAGGCCCCAGGTCACCAGTCCCACGACGAGGGCCGCGATCCAGGACCCGACCCACAGGTCGAGGATCATGTCGGCGTTGTCGGTGGTGCCACGCTCGGTGGGCATCCAGCCGAGCTTCGCCTCTTCCGAGCAACCCGTCAGCGCGGTTGCTGCCAGGACTGCTACCGCAGACACCTTCGCCGTGCGGCGCCGGAGGCTGTCGGTTCGTGTGTGCGAACTCACAGACGGCCCTTCCTCTTCTTCTCGTGCTCGTCGTCTGCGCGCCGAAGGCCCCGATTCGAAGAGCCCGGACACAGTCAGGTGGAATGTTTCCCTCCGAGCTTACCCCGTGTCGCTGACATCTGGTGACACAGTGTCAGCTTCCGCGCGGCGCTCGGAGGCCCCTCTTGGAGCGGTCTGCGGGACCCCCCGGAAACGCCGAGAGGCCCGCCGTCCGGACGGACGACGGGCCTCTCGGGAGGAGCGGACGGACTCAGTGGAAGGAGTCGCCGCAGGCGCAGGAACCCCCCGCGTTGGGGTTGTCGATCGAGAACCCCTGCTTGGAGATCGTGTCCTCGAAGTCGACCGTGGAGCCCTCGAGGTAGGGCACGCTCATCTTGTCCACGATGACCTCGACGCCGCCGAAGTCCCGCACGGAGTCCCCGTCCAGGATGCGCTCGTCGAAGTACAGCTGGTAGATGAGGCCCGAGCAGCCGCCGGGCTGGACCGCCACGCGCAGCCGGAGGTCGGTGCGGCCCTCCTGCTCGAGCAGGGCGCGGACCTTCTGGGACGCGACGTCGGTCAGCTGGACGCCGTGGGTGGGCAGGCCGTCCACTGCGGCGCCGTTCTCGGTCGTGACGCTCATGATGCTCACTTTCTGTGGAGGGGTGCCGCACGGGGTCGGACCGGCGGCGGGTCTGTCACGGGCACAACGGATAGGCGATCGGGTTCATTCCCGGATCCGCCGCCCGGGGCGGGCGGCGTCGTCGAGGGCGAGCAGCATCAGCGTCTCCGCGACCACCGCGCGCTCGAACTCCGCCAGGTGCAGCGACTCGTTGGCGCTGTGCGCCCGGGAGTCCGGGTCCTCGACGCCCGTGATGAGGATGCCGGCCTCAGGATAGACCTCCAGGAGGTCCGCGGTGAAGGGGATGGAGCCGCCGATGCCCGTCTCCACGGCGGGCCGGCCCCACGCCTCCCCCAGCGCCCACCGGGCGATCCGCGCGGACTCCGAGCTCATGTCGGTGCGGAAGGACTGTCCCGTCTCCTCGAGCTCGAAGCGCACGTGCGCCCCGAACGGGGCGTGCTCCTCCACGTGGCGCCGGAGGGCCTCCGCGGCCTCGGCGGGATCCTGGCCCGGCGCCGTGCGCAGGCTCAGCTTCGCGCGGGCGGATGCGGCGATGGTGTTGGCGGCGGTGTCCACGGGCGTGACGTCCATGCCCGTGACCGACAGCGCGGGCTGCGTCCAGAGCCGGGAGGCGATCGAACCGCGCCCGGCCAGCCGGACGCCCTCCAGGACCGCCGCGTCGGCCCGGAACCGCTCCTCGTCGTAGACCAGGTCGGTGCGGTCCTCGGCGAGCAGCCCCTCGACGGCGACCGCGCCGTCGTCGTCGTGCAAGGTCGCGATGAGCCGGGCCAGCAGCGTGGGTGCGTCCAGGACCGGGCCGCCGTACATGCCCGAGTGCACGGCGTGCTCGAGCACGGACAGCTCCACGACGGCGCCGACCATCCCGCGCAGGCTCGTGGTCAGGGCGGGCACGCCGACCTCCCAGTTGGCGGAGTCCGCGATCACGATGACGTCCGCGGCCAGCCGTTCCCGGTGGGCCTCCAGGAAGTCCCGGAAGGACGGGGAGCCGGCCTCCTCCTCCCCCTCCACGAAGACGGTCACGCCGAGGCCGAAGTCGTCGCCGCGGTGGGCGGTCGCGGCGCGCAGGGCGGCGGCGTGGGCCATCACCCCGGCCTTGTCGTCGGCCGCGCCCCGCCCGTACAGGCGGCCGTCGCGCTCCTCGGCGACGAACGGTTCGGAGTCCCACAGCTCGCGCCGGCCCGGGGGCTGGACGTCGTGGTGGGCGTAGAGCAGCACGGTCGGCCGGCCGGGCGCGGGCCGGCGGTGGGCGACGACGGCGGGGTGTCCCGGCCCGTCGCCCAGGGGCACGCGCAGGATCTCCACCTCCTCCAGGCCGGCGTCCGCGAGCACGCCGGCCACGGCCACCGCACTGCGCTCGAGCTGCGCGGCGTCGAAGGACTCCCAGGCGATGCCGGGGATCGCGACCAGCTCGACGAGCTGCTCGAGGGTCCGCGGCATGTCCGCGCGCACGGCCGCGCGCACGGTGTCGACGGGGACGGGGACGGTCGGGGCACAGGGCTCGCTCATGGCACCCACCCTATGTCCGGGGCCCGGCAGGTCCGTCGGCTATCCTTGACGGGTGTTTGGACGCAAGAAGGAAGCAGACCGCGCAGGGTCCACGTCGGTGACCGCTGCGGCCGCCCCGACGGAACCGGTGGCCGCCCCGCGGCAGACCCCGGGCAAGGGCCGGCCCACGCCCAGCCGCCGGCAGCAGGAGGCGGCCCGGCGCCGGCCCCTGGTCCCGGAGGACCGCAAGGCAGCGAAGGCGCAGTCCCGCGACGCCGCACGCGAGCAGCGGATGCGGGCGCAGGCCGGCATGGCGGCCGGGGACGAGCGGTTCCTCGGGCCGCGGGACCGCGGCCCGCAGCGCCGGTTCGCGCGGGACTGGGTGGACTCCCGGATCAACGTGGGCGAGTACCTCATGGTTGTGGCGCTGCTCGCGCTCGTCATCCTGTTCTTCCCCGTCCAGGACGTGGCCACCTACGGCGTCTACCTCATCTGGGCGCTGATGATCCTGGGCATCGTGGACGCCGTGCTGTCGACGGCCCGGATGAAGAAGGCCATGCAGGCGAAGTTCGGGACCGTGGAGCGCGGCGTGCGCTGGTACGCCGCGATGCGCTCCTTCACGATGCGCCGCCTCCGCCTGCCCAAGCCCCAGGTCGCCCGCGGGGAGCGCCCCTCCTGAGCCCCGGTCGGCCCGCGCCCGGCGCAGGGCCCGGCCGCGACAGGACTGCCCCCGGACCGCACGGTCCGGGGGCAGTCCTGTGCCCGCCGACGGGGCGGCGGTCGGCGGCGCCCCGTCGTAACGAGAGCCGTCAGCCCCGGTGAGCCGTCAGCTCCAGGCGCGGCCCGCCCGGCGCGCCAGGCCCTGGTTGATGCGGCGCGCCCAGAAGGGACCCTCGTAGAGGAAAGCGGTGTAGCCCTGCACGAGAGTCGCGCCGGCGTCGAGGCGCTCCTGGACGTCCTCCGCCGTGGTCACCCCGCCCACGGAGACCAGCACCAGCCGGTCCCCCACGCGCTCGCGCAGCAGCCGCAGCACCTCGAGGGAGCGCCGCCGCAGCGGGGCCCCGGAGAGCCCGCCGGCCCCGTGCGCCTCGATCTCGGCGGGATCGGAGGCCAGCCCGAGCGCGGTGCGGGCGATGGTCGTGTTGGTGGCCACGATGCCGTCCAGGCCCAGGTCGAGGGCCAGGTCCGCGACGGCCAGCACGTCCTCGTCAGACAGGTCCGGGGCGATCTTCACGAGCAGCGGGACGTGCCGGTCCGCGGCCTCGTCGGCCGCGCGGCCCACCGCGCCGAGCAGCGGCCGCAGGCTCTCGATCTCCTGCAGCTGGCGCAGGCCCGGGGTGTTGGGCGAGGACACGTTGACCACGAGGTAGTCCGCGAGGGGGGCGAGGACCCGGGCGCTCTGCAGGTAGTCGTCCACCGCGTCCTCCAGCGGCACCGCCTTGGTCTTGCCGATGTTGACGCCGAGCACCGGACGGGCGCGGCCGCGGTGGTCCGCCTCGAGCTCGCGGCGCGCCTGCGCGAGGCGCGGGGCCACGGCCGCCGCACCCTCGTTGTTGAAGCCCATCCGGTTGATCACGGCCCGGTCCCGGACGAGCCGGAACAGACGGGGCCGGGGGTTGCCCGGCTGCGCCTGGGCGGTCACGGTGCCGATCTCGACGTGCCCGAAGCCGAGGTCGGTGAGGGCGCCGATCCCCTCGCCGCCCTTGTCGAAACCGGCCGCCAGCCCGAACGGGGACGGGAACCGCAGGCCCAGCGCCTCCACCTCGAGCGCGGGATCGGGCCGGGTGTAGACCCGCAGCGCGGTGCTGATCCGGGCGGCGCGCGCCGCCCGGATCCCGAGGAACCCGACCCGGTGGGCCCGTTCGGGGTCCATCCGGGAGAAGACAGCCGTGAAGAACGTAGGGTAGAAGCGCATGGTCCCAGTCTTCCACAGGGCACTCCTCCGGCCGGGCGGCCGCGGAGGGGCTTGACGGACCGGCGCCCCGACGGGCCGCCCGCACGAGGTGAGGGCATGGGTGCTCCCCCGGACCCGTGGGTCCCCGACGTGCTGGGACCCGGCTTCCGCGCGCGGACCGTGGACCTGGACCCCGGCTCCGCCCCCCACTCCACCGCCACGGTGGTCCGCTACCGGCCGGGGGACGTCCCGCTCGTGCCGGGCCGACTGCGCGGGGCCGTGCTGTACCTGCACGGCTGGTCCGACTACTTCTTCAACGCCGAGCTGGCCCGGACGTGCGCGGCCGCGGGCTACGCGTTCTACGCCCTGGACCTGCACGGCTACGGCCGGAACCTCACCGACGAGGTGCTCGCCGTGGAGGAGGGCCGCCCGGGCCACACCACGGACCTCGCGGACTACGACGACGACATCGCCGCGGCGCTCGGCGTGATGGCCGAGGACGGTCTGCCCGGTCCGCGGGGGCGGCTCGTGCTGATGGGCCACTCGACCGGGGGGCTCACCGCGGCGATGTGGGCCTCACGGCACCCCGACCGGCTCGACGGACTGGCCCTCAACGCCCCCTGGATCGGCAGCCACGGCTCCGACGCCGTGGGCGCCGTCCTGCGCCGCCTGGTGGCCCGGCTCGCCGAGCAGCGCCCGGACGTCCCGGTGCGGGCCCGGCTGCGCAGCCACTACTACCGGGTGATCAGCGAGCACGCGGAGGGCGAGTGGCCGATCGACGCCCGGTGGCGGCCCGAGACCAGCTTCGACATCACCCCGGGGTGGCTCAACGCTGTCCTTCAGGCTCAGGGTGAAGTGGCGAAGGGTTTGAACCTTCACCTTCCAGTGCTGGTGCAGACCTCGGCCCGCTCGTGCATCCGCCCCTGGTGGAGCGAGCGGATGCGCTCGGCCGACACCGTGCTGGACGTCCGGCAGATCCGCCGGCACGCGCCCGATCTGGGCACCGACGTGACGCTGCGCTCCTACGAGGGCGCCGTCCACGACGTGCACCTCTCCCGGCAGGCCGTGCGCCGGGCCGCGCAGAGGGATCTCGCCGCCTGGCTGCGCGGTCTGCGACGGCGCCGGCCTCAGGCGGAGGCGCCGGGGCCGGCGACGCGGTCGACGGCTCCGCCGTAGCGCCGGTCCCGCCGGGCGTAGACCTCCACGGCCTCCCACAGGGTGCGGCGGTCGACGTCCGGCCAGAGCACGTCCTGGAAGACGAGCTCGGCGTAGGCGGACTGCCACAGGAGGAAGTTGGAGATCCGCTGCTCCCCGGAGGAGCGCAGGAAGAGGTCGACGTCCGGCAGGTCGGGCTCGTCGAGGTAGCGCTGGACGGTCTTCTCGTCGATGCTCCGCGGGTTCAGGACGCCCGCCCGGGCGTCGGCGGCGATGGCGGCCGCGGCGTCGGCGATCTCGGCCCGCCCCCCGTAGTTCACGCACATGGTGAGGGTGACGACGTCGTTGTCGCGGGTGGCCCGCTCGGCCTCCTCCAGGCGGTTGATGACCGAGCGCCACAGGCGGGGCTTGCGCCCGGCCCACCGGATCCGGATGCCCCACTCCTGGAAGGTGGGCAGCTGGCGCTCCATGACGTCGGCGGTGTAGTTCATCAGGAACGTCACCTCGTCCAGGGAGCGCTTCCAGTTCTCGGTGGAGAACGCGTAGGCGCTGACGTACGGGATGCCCATCTCGATGGCCCCGGCCATCACCTCGATCAGGGCCGCCTCCCCCGCCTTGTGGCCCTCGTTGCGCGGCAGCCCGCGCTGGTTCGCCCAGCGCCCGTTGCCGTCCATGACCACGGCCACGTGCTGCGGCACGAACTGCCGCGGGATCGGCGGGGCGCTGGCGCCGCTGGGATGGGCGGGCGGGGCGGCAAAGCCGGGCATGGTCAGCTCCGTTCCACGAGGTTCAGGGACCGGACGGCCCTCTCCAGGTGCCACTGTACGTAGGTGGCCACGATCCCGGCGGCGGCCCGGGCCGTGCGGGGCTCCACGGCGTCGATCCGCTCCCACGCCCCGGTGAGCAGGGCGGAGAGGTGCTCGACGGTCGCGGGGTCGGGGGCGGCGGCCCCCGGCGGGCGGCAGGCCGGGCAGACGGCGCCGCCGAGCGGGGCCGAGAACGCCTCGTGCGGTCCGGGGGCGCCGCACCGGGCGCAGTCGGTGAAGCTCGGGGCCCACCCGGCCGTGGACACGGCGCGCAGCAGGTAGGAGTCCAGGACGGCCCCGGGTTCGTGCAGCCCGCGGGCCAGGGCGGACAGGGCGCCGACGAGCAGCCGGTACTGCTGGGCCGCGGACTCGTCGTCGTTCTCCGTGAACTTCTCCGCGGCCTCGGTCATGGCCGCGGCGGCGGTGTACTTGGCGTAGTCGGCGGCGATGACCGACCCGTAGCCGCGCTTGCCCAGCGCCTGGGAGACGATGTCGAGGTTGCGACCGGTGACCAGCTGCAGCTCGGCGACGTTGAACGGCTCGAGCCGGGAGCCGAAGCGGGAGGTCGTGCGCCGCACGCCCTTGGCCACGGCCCGGACCTGCCCGTGGTCCCGGGTCAGGAGCACGACGATCCGGTCGGCCTCGCCGAGCTTGTAGGTGCGCAGCACGACGGCGTCGTCCCGGTAGCTGCGTGATGCGAACGTCGTCCTGGCCACCGCATCATTGTCCCACGCGGGGCGGACGGCGCAGGCCGACGGCGCAGCGGGACGGGCCGGGCGGGACGACGACGGCGGGCCGCCCCACGTCCGGGGCGGCCCGCCGTCGCACGGTGCGCCGGGCGCTCAGCCCTGGGCGTCCCGCACGGCCCGGTTGACCGCCGAGACGAGGGCCTTCAGGGACGCGCGGGTGGTGTTCGCGTCGATGCCGACGCCCCACAGGACGCGGTCCCCCACGGCGGCCTCGACGTAGCTGGCCGCCTGGGCGTCGCCGCCGGCCGAGAGGGCGTGCTCGCTGTAGTCGAGCACGCGCACGTCCACGCCCTCGGACGCGAGGATCGTCTGCAGCGCCTCGATGGGGCCGTTGCCCTGCGCCGTGCGGTGGTGCTGGACGCCGTCGACGTCCAGGCCGATCTCGAGGGTGCTCTCCCCGTCCTCCTCGGAGGTCGTGGTGATGTTGGTGATCCGGTACCGGCCCCAGCGCCCGGCGTCCCCGTCCTGGACGGTGGGCAGGTACTCGTCCGCGAACACCTTCCACAGCTCCGCGCCGGAGACCTCCCCGCCGGAGGTGTCGGTGTGCTCCTGCACCACGCGGGAGAACTCGATCTGCGCCCGCCGCGGCAGGTCCAGCCCGTGCTCGTTGGCGAGCAGGTAGGCGACCCCGCCCTTGCCGGACTGCGAGTTCACCCGGATGACGGCCTCGTAGGTGCGGCCCAGGTCCTTGGGGTCGATGGGCAGGTAGGGCACGGCCCACACCAGCTCGTCGACGCCCCGGCCCTGCTCCTGCGCGTCCCGGGCCATCCGGTCGAAGCCCTTCTTGATGGCGTCCTGGTGGGAGCCGGAGAACGCCGTGAACACGAGGTCCCCGCCGTAGGGGGCCCGCTCGGGGACGGGCAGCTGGTTGCAGTACTCGACGGTCCGGCGGATGTCGTCGATGTCGGAGAAGTCGATCTGCGGGTCCACGCCCTGGGTCAGCAGGTTCAGGCCCAGGGTCACCAGGTCCACGTTGCCGGTCCGCTCACCGTTGCCGAACAGGCAGCCCTCGATGCGGTCGGCGCCGGCCAGGTAGCCCAGCTCGGCCGCCGCCACGCCGGTGCCGCGGTCGTTGTGGGGGTGCAGGGAGACCACGGTGGCGTCCCGGTTGTAGAGGTTGCGGCACATCCACTCGATGGAGTCGGCGTAGACGTTGGGGGTGGCCATCTCCACGGTGGCGGGCAGGTTGAGGATCATCTCCCGGTCCCCGCCGATCTCGAAGGTCTCGGCCACGGCGTTGGCGATGCGCGCCGCGAACTCGAGCTCGGTGCCGGTGTAGGACTCCGGGGAGTACTCGTAGGTCACGGACGTGTTCTTCAGCTGCTCCTCGTACTTCAGGCACAGCCGCGCCCCCGTGAGGGCGATGTCCACGATCCCGTCCATGTCCTGGTCGAAGACCACGCGCCGCTGCAGGGTGGAGGTCGCGTTGTAGAGGTGCACGATCGCCTTGTCGGCGCCGTCGATGGCCTCGTAGGTGCGCTCGATGAGGTGCTCGCGGGACTGGGTCAGGACCTGGATCGTGACGTCGTCGGGGATCCGGTCCTCCTCGATGAGCCGGCGCACGAAGTCGAAGTCGGTCTGGGAGGCGGAGGGGAACCCGACCTCGATCTCCTTGTAGCCCATCCGCACGAGCAGCTCGAACATCTTGAGCTTGCGGTCGGAGTTCATGGGGTCGATCAGCGCCTGGTTGCCGTCCCGCAGGTCCACGGCGCACCACCGGGGCGCCTCGGTGATCACCCGGTCCGGCCAGGTGCGGTCGGAGAGGTCGAACGGGAACTGCTGCTGGTACGGCACGTACTTGTGGATCGGCATGCCGGAGGGCTGCTGGTAGTTGCGCATGGAAGGGGCCTGTTCTGCTCGAGACGTCTGCGGGTGGCCGGGCATCAGGAACTCCGCAACGGGAGGCCGGCCATCCAGTCCTCGGGTCAGGCCCCGTTGCGGCACGTAAGGAGGAGGAGCGTCCCGGTCCGCATGTGTTCAACCTATCACGGGGTGTCCGGCGCGCCGGGTCGCGTTCTCACCAGTCGCCGGCCGCCTGCTGGCAGGTGTACTGCTCCGCGGTCTGACCGTTGAGGTCCCCGGGCAGCCCCGCCCCGAGCTCGAGCCGGTCCCCCTCGCGGAAGTCCTGGCCCACCGACACGAACACCCCCACCACGTCGGTGGTCGGCACGATCTGCGAGGAGGGGACGCCGAGCAGCTCGGCGACCTCGACGGCCGCCTCGTACCACCCCGCGCCGAAGAAGATCTGCGTGCCCGGCAGCTCGGTGGCCTGCGGGCCGGACTCGACGGCCGTGTAGCCCTCGTCCTCGAGCACGTCGGCGATGTCCGCGTCCCGGCCGTCGACGCCGGAGACGTTGGCGACCGTGAGCGGGACCGTGGCCGGGTCGACCGTGGGGGCCGGGACGGCGGCGTCGGGCGACGGGGTCGCGGAGGAGGTCGGCTCGTCGGCCGGCTCCGCGGAGGGCGACGTGAGCGGCCGGTCCTCGCGCAGCGCCTCGAAGAGGTGCTCGGCCGGGTCCGCGTCGAGCTGGAGCCGGTTGGGGTCCAGCGCGTAGGGCTCGGTGGGCGCCGTCACGAAGACCATGCTGCCCAGGTCGATCCCCCGGACCGCCGTGCCGAGGCCGACCACCGTCGGGACGGAGCCGAGCCCCTCGTCGACGTGCAGGTTGCGGGTGGCGACGTCGGCGATCTCGTAGAGCTTCGGCAGGTCCGACAGCGTCCCCTCGTCCTTGATCTTGCGGGCCATGGACGCGAGGAACGACTGCTGGGAGCGGATCCGGCTCGTGTCCCCGCCGTCGCCGAAGGCGGCGCGGCTGCGCAGGAACGCCAGGGCCTGCTCGCCCTCCACGGAGGAGACGCCGGCGGGCAGCTCCAGCCCCGACTTCGGGTCGTCGACGGCCTCGTTGACGCACACCTCGACGCCGCCCACGGTCGAGGACAGCTCCTTGACGGCGTTGAAGTCGGCGAGCATGAAGTGGTCGATCCTGAGGCCGGTCATCTGGTTGACGGTGGCGACCGTGCACCCGGGGCCGCCGTTGGCGATCGCCGAGTTCAGCATCGCGTCCTCCTCCGCCGGGTGGACCTCGCCGGACTCGGGGTCCGTGCAGCGCGGGATGTCCGCGACCAGGTCGCGCGGCAGGGACACCACGGTCACGCCGCTGCGGTCCTCGCTCACGTGCACCAGCATCATGACGTCGGTCAGGCCGGCGCCGGCGCTGTCCTCGTCGTCGCCGTACCGGTCGTTGCCCTCGCCGTCACGGGTGTCGGTGCCCATCACGAGGATGTCCAGCGGGCCGGCCTCGGGGCCGGTCCCGTCGCCGAGGTCGAGCGGGGAGGTGTCCAGGTTGGACTGCAGCCGCCAGGTCGCGGCCACGCCGGCCCCGAGGACCGCGAGCAGGACGACGACCAGCCCGACGGCGGCCCAGCGCTTCCGGGACCATCGGCGGGCGCGGTGGCGTCCGTGGGCGGCGGGGGGCGTAGAGGACACGGTGACTCTCTCCTGGCAGGCCCCGGGCGCGGGGCCCGTGGTCGGGGGGACGGCGCCCGGCCGGGGCGCCGGGTGTCATGCTAGTCGCCCGCCCCGGGACTCGGGGCGGGCGACGCGGCGGGGTGGGGGCGCGATCCGGGGGCCCCGGGTGGCTCAGAAGCCCAGGCGGGACAGCTGCTTGGGGTCGCGCTGCCACTCCTTGGCGATCTTCACGTGCAGGTCGAGGTAGACCTTCGTGCCCAGCAGCGCCTCGATGGCGGTCCGGGACCGGGTGCCGATCTCGCGCAGCCGCGCGCCGCCCTTGCCGATGATGATGGCCTTCTGCGACGACCGCTCGACGTAGACGTTGACCCGCACGTCGAGCAGCGGCCGGTCCGCGGGGCGGCCCTCGCGGGGCACCATCTCCTCGACCACGACCGCGAGGGAGTGCGGCAGCTCGTCCCGCACCCCCTCGAGGGCGGCCTCCCGGACGAGCTCGGCGACCATCGTCATCTCGGGCTCGTCGGTCAGCTCGCCGTCGGGGTACAGGGCCGGGGACTCCGGCATCCTGCCGATGAGCAGCCCGGCGAGGGCGTCGACCTGGAAGCCGTCCACGGCGGAGACGGGGATGACGTCGGCCCAGCCCGGGTCGTCGGCGTCGGGACGGGGCGCGTGCGCGGCCGCGGAGCGGTGGCGGGGCTTGCGGGCGGCCCGTTCGGCGCGCTCGGCGCGGACCCGGTGCTCGGCCTCCATGACGGAGCGGCCCAGCTCGGTGACCGCCAGCAGCTGCTCGGCGAGCTCGGCGCGGGAGACGGTGTCCGTCTTCGTGACGATCGCCACGACCGGCTTGTTGCCGGAGGCCGCGAGCTGCTGGGCGATGAACCGGTCCCCGGGGCCGATCTTCTCGTCGGCGGGCACGCAGAAGCCGATGACGTCGACCTCCGTGAGGGTGTCCGCCACGAGGTCGTTGAGCCGCTCGCCGAGCAGCGTCCGCGGCCGGTGCAGGCCCGGCGTGTCCACGAGCACGAGCTGGCCCTCGGGCCGGTGCACGATGCCGCGGATGGTGTGCCGCGTGGTCTGCGGCCGGCTCGAGGTGATCGCGACCTTCTGCCCGACCAGGGCGTTGGTGAGCGTGGACTTCCCGGCGTTGGGGCGGCCGACCAGCACGGCGAAGCCGGCGCGGAACGGGACCGGCTCCCCGGTGGTGGAATCGCCGACCCCGGGGGGCACGGCGGGTGTGGGCTCAGACATGGTGGTGGGTCTCCTCCTCGGACTCCTGGGCGGCGGGCTCCACGGCTGTGGAGCCCGGGGGGACCCAGTCGGGGTCCCGGCGGACCTCGAGCTGGCCCACCCGGTTGCGCCGGCCCTCCAGGGTGATGGCCTCGAGGACGATGCCCTCGACGGTGGCGCGGGAGCCCACGATGGGCACCCGGCCGGTGGACTTGGCGAGCAGGCCGCCGGCCGTGTCCACCTCGTCGTCCTCGAGGTCGAGGCCGAACAGGTCGCCCAGGTCCTCGACGCTGAGCCGGGCGGAGATCCGGTAGCGGCCGTCGCCGAGCTCGGCCACCTCGGGCTTCTCCCGGTCGTACTCGTCGACGATCTCGCCGAGCAGCTCCTCGATGAGGTCCTCGAGGGTCACCAGCCCGGCGGTGCCGCCGTACTCGTCGACGACGATCGCCACGTGGATCGACTCGAGCTGCATCTCGCGCAGCAGCTCGTTGACCTTCTTCGACTCGGGCACGTAGCGGACCTCGCGGGCGAGCTCGGAAAGCCCGGTGAGCCGCAGCCCGGTGCCCAGCCGGTGCACCCGCTCGGCGAGGTCCTTCTGGTACAGGATGCCGAGGACGTCGTCGGCGCTCTCGCCGATCACCGGGATGCGGGAGTAGCCGGAGCGGAAGAAGAGGTTCAGGGCGTTGTCCACGGTGTCGTCGTCGTCGACGGAGACCATGTCGGTGCGGGGCACCATGACGGCCCGGACGTTGGTGTCGTCGAGGTCGAAGACCGAGTGCAGCAGCTCCGCCTCGTTGTCCTCGATGAGGGCCTGGCCCGTGGACCGGTCCACGAACTCGAGCAGCTCCTCCTCGGTGAGGTAGCCGGGGGCGATGTTCCCGGCGTCCCGGGTGCCCGAGGAGCCCAGCCGCACGAGCATCCCGGGGACCGGCCCGAGCACGATGCGCAGCAGGCGCACCAGGCCGGCGGTGGCCCGGACGGTGCCGGCGGCGTGGCTTCGCCCGACCTGGCGCGGGGAGACCCCGGTGAGGACGAAGCCCACGGCGGCCATCACCACGGTGGCCAGGAGGCCGGCGAGCCAGACGTCGTCGAGGCCGTCGAACATCGCGAGGGCCACCGCTACGGCGGAGGCCGTCTCGAACCACACGCTCCAGAAGCGCAGGGCCTGCAGGTGCGCGGTGGGGGTGGCCAGGATCCTGGCGGCGGAGGAGTCGGGGGCGTCCCGGGCGATGGCCTCGGCGTCCGCGCGGGGCAGGTAGGTGAGGCCCGTCTCGGCGGCCGTGAGGACGAACGCCGTGCCCAGGAACACGATCGCCGCGACGACCAGGACGGCAGTGGTCATCATGGGGCGCTACTCCATGGTCTCGACCGGCGCGGGCCGGCCGAGGAAGTCGGTGAGCAGGTCCCGCTGGAGGGCGAACATGATCTGCCGCTCCTCGGGCTCGGCGTGGTCGTGCCCCAGCAGGTGCAGGATCCCGTGGGTGGTGAGCAGGCACAGCTCGTCCGCGACGGAGTGACCGCCGGCCTCGGCCTGCCGGCGGGCGACCGGGGGGCACAGCACGATGTCGCCCAGGGTGCCCTCCGCGGGCTCCTCCGGGGTCCCCGGGCGCATCTCGTCCATGGGGAAGGAGAGCACGTCCGTGGGGCCGGGCAGGTCCATCCACTCGACGTGCAGGCGGGCCATCTCGTCCTCGTCGACCACCGCGATGGACAGCTCCGCGTCGGGGTGGACGTGCAGGCGCTCCAGGACGTGGTCCGCGAGCCGGCCCAGCAGCTCGACGTCGACCGCCTCCCAGGCCGCGCGGTCCCCGGCGGGGACGTCCTGCGGGTCGACCTGCAGGTCGAACTCGACGGCCATCAGGCCTCCGCCCCGTCCGCGTCCGGGGCCGCCGGCGCGGCGTCGCGGGCGGCACGGGCGTCGTCCTTGCGCCGGCGCCGTTCGTTGCGGTGCCGGTTGGTCGTGTCGAAGGCGTCGTAGGCGCTGACGATCCGGCCCACCAGCTCGTGGCGCACCACGTCCTCCGCGGTCATCTCCGTGAACGCGACGTCCGGGACGCCGCTGAGCACGTGCTGGACCTGGCGCAGCCCCGAGGACGCGCTGCCCGGCAGGTCCACCTGGGTGACGTCCCCGGTGACGACCATCTTGGAGCCGAAGCCGAGCCGGGTGAGGAACATCTTCATCTGCTCGGGCGTGGTGTTCTGCGCCTCGTCGAGGATGATGAACGCGTCGTTGAGGGTGCGGCCGCGCATGTAGGCGAGGGGGGCGACCTCGATGGTGCCCGCCTCCAGGAGGCGGGGGATCGAGTCCGGGTCCATCATGTCGTGCAGCGCGTCGTAGAGCGGGCGCAGGTACGGGTCGATCTTCTCGCTGAGCGTCCCGGGCAGGAAGCCCAGCCGCTCCCCCGCCTCCACGGCGGGGCGCGTGAGGATGATCCGGGAGACCTCCTTGGCCTGCAGCGCCTGGACGGCCTTCGCCATGGCCAGGTAGGTCTTGCCGGTGCCGGCGGGACCGATGCCGAAGACCACGGTGTGCTCGTCGATGGCGTCCACGTAGGTCTTCTGGTGCAGCGTCTTGGGGCGGATCTTGCGGCCGCGGCCGGAGAGGATGTTCTGCGTCAGGGCGCCGCTGGGGCGGGCGGTGAGGTCCCTGCCGATCAGCTCGAGCAGCTGGGTGATGACCTGCGGGGTGACCGCGGTCTCGCGGCCGGCCAGGACCTTCAGCTCGTCGAAGAGGGTGGCGACGATCCGCACGGGCCCGCTGGGGCCCTCGATGCCGAGCTCGAGACCGCGCGGGCTGGTCGTGAGGCCGGGGAACGCCGTCTCCACCTGGCGCAGGGTGTCGTCCCCGGAGCCGAGGCACCGGACCATCGTCTCGCGGTCGGGGAAGGTGATGACGGTGCGGGCCGTCAGGGGGTGCGTGGTGCCGGGCAGCGTCTCAGTCATGGGTCCGGCCGCGCGGGCCGTGCTCTCGCTCTCTCGTGGGTCGCCGTGGTAGGGACGGCGGACGGGACTCGTCCTCTCCCCAGGGTACCGCGCGGCTCCGGCACCGGAGGTCGCCGGCCGCACATTGCGATTTGGTATCGGTCACGCCCGCCGGGGCTCCTCGGCTGGGGGCGTCCACGGGCCCTGTGCTGGAATGGTCCGGTCCTCCGGCAGGGGGACGGGTGCGGCCTCCCCCGGTGCCGGCACCGCCCCCCACCCGATCCCGGAAAGCCGAGGTGCGCGTCCCCCCATGGCCACTGCCCGTTCCCGGCCCCGGTCCGCCCGCGGCCGGCTCCCCGTGCTCGCCCTGTCCGCCGCGGGCGTCCTGGTCCTCGGCGCGTGCGGCACCGGCCCGGAGACCGCCCTCGAGGGAACGGTCAGCGCGTCGGGCGCCGCGCCGGCCGCGTCCACCACGGCGAGCACCGCGGACGGCCGGGTGGCCACCACGAAGCTGCCCGTCTACTGGGTGGGCCGTGCGGACGGCGAGGAGCGGCTGTTCCGCGAGTTCCGGGACGCCTCCGAGGCGGCCGCGGCCGTGGACCCCATCGCGGCGGCGGCGGCGCTGATGACCGGGGCGACCCCGGAGGACCCGGACTACCGGACGCTGTGGTCCCCGGTGGACCGGGTGGGCGCCTCGACGTCCCCGGGCGGGACCATCACCGTGGACCTGCCGTCCGAGGCCTTCCGCCCGGACCTGGACGACCGCGAGGTCCGGCTGGCCCTCCAGCAGCTCGCGCACACCGTGACCGCCACGGCGGCCACGGCGGGTCTGCTGCCGGAGGGCTCCGCGGCCGAGGTCGTGGTGCTCGTGGACGGCCGGCCCGACGAGGAGGTCTTCGGCTCCGTGCGCCTCGACGGCCCCCTCCGCCCCGACGAGGCGCTGGAGGCCCCGCTGTGGCTCGACGAGCCCCGGCAGGACGAACGGTCCGAGGGGACCCTCACCCTCTCGGGACGGGCGCTGGACGAGGTGCGGGACTGCCGGTGGACCGTGGCCGGACCGGACGGGGAGCGCGTCTCGAGCGGCGCGGCGGACGAGGTCCCGCGGGGCGACGGGACCGCCGGGTTTCGGGCCGAGCTCGAGCTGGAGCCGGGCCCCTACGTGGTGACGGTCGTCGGGCGGGACGCCGAGGGCGGGACCGTGCGCGACGACAAGGACGTGGAGGTCGTCCCCGGCTGAACCGGCCGCCCGGGACTCATCAGGTCCCGGACGCCCAGCGGCCGAGCGCGGCGCTGAGCACCGCCAGCGCGGCCGGTCCCGCCGTGGAGCTGCGCAGCACCTCCGGGCCGAGCCGGACCGCGAGGGCCCCCACCCCGGCCAGGACCTCGCGCTCCGCCGGCGCGACGCCCCCCTCGGGCCCCACCACCAGGACGATCCGCTCGGCCCCCGCCCACGGGGCGCCGGCGGCGCCGGCCAGGTCGGCGAGGGAGTCGTGCGCCTCCTCGTGCAGGACGAGGCCGCGGGTCCCCGGCTCCCCGAGCAGGCGGGCGAGCTCGCGGGTGGTGGACAGGGGCAGCACCTCGGGCCAGGCGGCCCGCCGCGACTGCTTGGCGGCCGCCGCGACGGTGTGCACCCACTTCTCGTGGCTCTTGGCGGCGCGCTCCTTCTTCCACCGCACGATCGAGCGGTCGGCCTGCCAGGGCACCACGGCGTCGACGCCCAGCTCGGTGGCCGTCTCCACGGCCAGCAGGTCCCGGTCGCCCTTCGCGAGGGCCTGGGCGAGGACCAGCCGGGGCGTGCGGGCGGGCTCGGTGGTCACCGAGACCACGCCGACCTCCATGCTGTCCCGGTCCCCCGCGCGCAGCTCCCCGGTGGCCCGGGTCCCCGCGCCGTCGACGAGCTCGAGCCGCTCACCGGGCGCGAGCCGGCGCACGGTGACGGCGTGCCGGGCCTCCGGGCCGGTGACAGTGAGCGCCGCCCCGGGGCCGAGACCGGCGAGCCGGCCCGGCTCGACCTTGAAGACCGGCAGGCTCACAGGTCGGAGAACCGGTCCTTGAGCCGGGAGAAGAAGCCGCCGGAGCCGGCCGGGGAGTTCAGGGTGGTGCCGGTGGACTGGTCCTCGCCGCGCAGCCGGGACAGCTGCTCGAGCAGCTCGCGCTGCTCGTCGTCGAGCGCCGTGGGGGTCTCGACCTCGAGGTGGACGAACAGCTCGCCCCGGCCGCCGCCGCGCAGCCGGGTGGCCCCGAGCTCGTGCAGGGTGACGGTGTGGCCGGTCTGCGTGCCGGGGGCGACGGGCACCTCGCGCTCGCCGTCGAAGGTCTCGAGGGTCACGGTGGTGCCGAGGGCCGCGGAGGTCATGGGCACCCGGACGCGGGCGTGCAGGTCGTCGCCCTGGCGCTCGAACGTGGGGTCGGGATCGACCTTGAGCTCGACGTAGAGGTCGCCGTTCGGCCCGCCGGCTGTGCCGGCCTCGCCCTGCCCCGAGAGGCGGATCCGGTTGCCGGTCGAGACGCCGGCGGGGATCTTGACGGTCAGCGGGCGGCGGTCGCGCACGCGGCCCTCGCCGTAGCACTCGTGGCACGGGTGCTTGATGACGGTGCCGAAGCCCTGGCAGGTGGAGCACGGCGCCGCCGTGACCACGGTGCCGAGGATCGACTGGACCTGGCGCTGCACCTGGCCGGATCCGTGGCAGACGTCGCAGGTCTCGGGCTGGGTGCCCGCCTGGCAGCAGGTGCCGTCGCAGGTGGGGCAGACCACGGCGGTGTCCACGGTGATCTTCTTCTCCGTGCCGAAGACCGCGTCCCGGAGGGTGACCCGGACGTTGATCAGGGCGTCCTGGCCCTGGCGGGTGCGGGACGCGGGTCCGCGCCGGCCGGAGCCGGCGCCGCCGGCGCCCTGGAAGAAGGTGTCGAAGATGTCGGCGAAGCCGAACCCCGTGCCGGGGAAGCCCCCGCCGAAGCCGGTGTCGGTGCCGTTCTCGTTGCCGGTCGCGTCGTAGACGCGCCGCTTCTCGGGGTCGGAGAGGACGTCGTTGGCGTGGGAGAGGCGCTTGAAGTCCTCGGCGGCCTCCGGGCCGGGGTTGACGTCGGGGTGCAGCCGGCGGGCCTTCTTGCGGTAGGCCTTCTTGATCTCTTCCTGGCTGGCGTCCCGGGACACGCCCAGGGTCTCGTAGTGATCGCTCACCGTGGTCCGTTCTGTCGAGAGGTCTGTGGTGGGTTTCGCTGGTGGGCCCCGGGGGACGGGGCCCGCGGGGGCTCAGCCCCCGAGGATACGGGAGAGGTAGCGGGCGACGGCGCGCACGGCGGCCATCGTGGACGGGTAGTCCATGCGCATGGGGCCCACGACCCCCACCTTGGACTGCGGCCCGTAGCCGGTGGCGACGACGGCGGCCTCGGACAGGGGGCCCTCGGCGTTCTCCGTGCCGATCCGCACGGCCACCCCGCGGGCGTCCTGCTCCATCTCGGAGAGCAGCCGGAGCATCACCACCTGCTCCTCGAGGGCCTCGAGGACCGGGCCGATGCTCAGGTGGAAGTCCCCGGTGGAGCGGGCGAGGTTGGCGGTGCCGGCCATGACCATGCGGTGCTCGGCCCCGCCCGCCGCGAGGGCGCCGACGGCCTCCGCCACGGCGGCGGCGGCCGGCTGCAGCGGCGGGGCCGTGCTCGCGGTCATCACGGCGAGGGCGTCCGGCACCGCGGTCAGGCAGCGCCCGACCGCGGCGGCCAGCACCCGGGCGCGCAGCTCGAGCAGCTGGGACTCCTCGAGCGGCGCCCGCAGCACGGCGACGCGCTGCGCCACCCGGCCGTTGGTCGGGATGAGCACCACCAGCACCCGGCCGGCGCCGAGGTCCACGACCTCGACGTGGCGCACGGTGACCCCGGAGGCGTGCGGGTACTGCACGACCGCGACCTGCTGGGTGAGCTGCGCGAGCAGCCGCACGGTGCGCTCCATGACGTCGTCGATGTCTGCGGCGTCGTCCAGCAGCCGCTGGATGGCCCGCCGTTCCGGACCCGAGAGCGGCTTGACGGCCGCGATCTGGTCGACGAACGTGCGGTAGCCCTTGTCCGTGGGGATCCGGCCCGAACTCGTGTGGGGGGCCGTGATCAGGCCCTCCTCCTCGAGCGCGGCCATGTCGTTGCGCACGGTGGCCGAGGAGACGCCGAGCCGGTGCCGGTCCACGAGGGCCTTGGAGCCGACCGGCTCGCGGAAGTGCACGTAGTCCTCCACGATGGCCTGCAGGATCTGCAGTCGTCTCGGATGGTTCACGTCGCTCCTCCCCGGTTCGTCCACGCCCCCGAAGATGCCCTGGCACTCGGGTGGCCACAGTGCCAACGGCGTCCAGTGTAGCCCCCGTGTCCGACGGCCGGTCGCCCCCGCGGTTTGGTACGCTTCCGGCTGATCCGCGCCGGACGCGCGGCACCGCGACCCGGGAGGACGACCATGAGCCACCACGGCTGGGGGCCGCGCAGCCTCGACGACGACGCCCTCGCCCGCCGCCGGCCGGTCTCCGCGGAGGTCCCGGTCGCCCCGGGGATGCTCCTGGAGGACGTCACGACCGGCTGGGTCGGCGCGGTCGTGTCCCTGGAGACCATCGGCGGGATGCGCGTGCTGGGGCTCGAGGACCGGAGGGGGCGGGTCAAGGCGTTCCCCCTGGGACCGGGGTTCCTGCTCGAGGGCGAGCCCGTGGTCGTCGTCGAGCCCCGCCGGGCCCCCGCGGCGCGCAAGCCCTCCCGCACGCGCTCGGGCTCCGTGGCCGTCGAGGGGCTGCGCGCGAGCACCGCGAAGGCCTCCCGGGTGTGGGTCGAGGGCTACCACGACGCCGAGCTGGTGGCCAAGGTGTGGGGCCACGACCTGGCGGTCGAGGGCATCGTCGTGGAGCCCCTGCACGGCATCGACGACCTGCCCGCCGCCGTGCGGGAGTTCGGGCCGGGCCCCGGGCGGCGGCTCGGCATCCTCGTCGACCACCTCGTGGCCGGCTCCAAGGAGTCGAGGATCGCCGCGGAGACCATGCGCCTGCCCGGCGCCGCGGGCAACGTCCTGGTGCTGGGCCACCCCTACGTCGACATCTGGCAGGCGGTCAGGCCGCGCACCCTCGGCATCGACGCCTGGCCGGTGGTCCCGCGCGGCACGGACTGGAAGACCGGCACCGCCGCCGCCCTCGGGTGGCCGCACCGCACCCCCGGCGACCTCGGCCGGGCCTGGCAGCACATCCTGTCCCGCGTGGACAGCTACGCCGACCTCGAGCCGTCCCTGCTGGGCCGGGTCGAGGAGCTCATCGACTTCCTCACCGCCCCCGGCGCCTGACCCGCCGCCCCCGCGCACGGGCAACGCCCAGCAGATCGTCACAAAGGCACACGGGCGCGGGGCCGAGCCTCCGCCCTCCGGGCCGGTCGGTAGGATGGTCGTGTCCCACCCACCCTCCGCGGCCCTGCCGCGGTCCCACCGCCGAAGGACATCCGTGCCCGTGCAGACCGACCCCCGATCGAGCCGCGACGACGCCGGGGCCCCGTTCGAGGGCCTCTCCCCCGTGGCCCAGCCGCTGACCGTCACCGAGGACCACCAGTGGGCGACCCTGGCACACTTCGGCGGCGTCATCGGCTTCCTCCCCTCGTTCCTCGTCCACCGCGTCTTCCGCGGGCGCGGCCCGTTCACGGAGCAGGAGTCGATGGAGGCCATGAACTTCACGCTGCTGCCGACCCTGGTGGTGGTCACCGGGATCCTGCTCGCCCCGGTGCCGTTCATCGGCTGGTTCTTCGCGCTCGCCGCCGCCGCCGCGTGGCTGCTGCTCGCCGTCGGCTCCCTGATCGGCGGGGTCCGGGTCAACCGCGGCGAACCGCACCTCTACCGCTTCAACACCCGGCTCTACGACCGGCTCGTCGAGCGCCTCCGCGAGCGGTCCCGGGGGCGCGCCGCGCGCGGCTGACGCCGGTCCGCGCCGGGGACGTCCCTGACGGACGCATCCGTTCCCGACGGGTGCGTCCGTTCCTCGTCCGGTCCCCCCGGCCGGGGTGCCCCCCGTCAGGCGAGCAGCCGCCGCACCACGGCGTCGCCGAGGAGGCGGCCCCGCAGGGTCAGCACCAGCGAGCCGCGCAGCGCCGCCGCGGGCTCCACCAGCCCGTCGGCGATCAGCCCGGCCACCGCGGTCCGCCCGCCGCCGGCCAGGGCGGTCGTGGGCAGGCCGTCGCGGATCCTGGCCTCCAGCATCACCCGCTCGAGGTGGCGGGTGTCCGCGTCGAGGATCTCGCGCCCGGCCGCCGGCGACTGCCGGGCCCGCACCCGGTTCGTGTAGGGCACGGGGTGCTTGAGGTTCCACCAGCGCGTCCCGCCCACGTGCGAGTGCGCCCCGGGGCCGATCCCCCACCAGTCCTGGTTGCGCCAGTAGGCGAGGTTGTGCCGGCTGCGGTGGGCGCCGGCGTCCGCGCCCTCGGCGGGCCGGGCCCAGTTGCTCACCTCGTACCACTCGAAGCCGGCCTCGGCGAGGACCCGGTCCGCGAGCTCGTACTTGTCGGCCTGGTCGTCCTCGTCGATCGGCGGGACCTCCCCGCGCCGCATCCGCGCCGCGAGCTTCGTGCCGTGCTCGATGATCAGCGAGTACGCGGAGACGTGGTCGGGCTCGTAGCCCACCGCCGTGCGCACCGAGTGCTCCCAGTCGGCCAGGGACTCCCCCGGGGTGCCGTAGATGAGGTCCACGCTGACGCCCAGGCCGGCCTCGCGCGCCCACCGCACGGCCCGCGGCACGTTGTCCGGGTCGTGCGTGCGGTCCAGGACGGCGAGCACGTGCGGGACGGCCGACTGCATCCCGAAGGACACCCGGGTCACCCCCGCCGCCGCGAGCACCGCGAGGGACTCCGGCGTCACGGAGTCCGGGTTGGCCTCGGTGGTCACCTCCGCGCCCGCCGCGAGCCCGAAGCTCTCCGCGGCCTGCGCCAGGACCGCGGCGAGGTCCTCGGCGGGCAGCAGCGTGGGGGTGCCGCCGCCGAAGAACACGCTGTGCAGCGGGCGGGGGGCCACCCCGGAGTCCTCCAGCACCCGGCGCGCCCAGCGGACCTCCGCCGCGGCGTCCCCGGCGTAGGCGTCCTGGGACACCCCCGCCCCGAGCTCCACGGCCGTGTAGGTGTTGAAGTCGCAGTAGCCGCACCGGACCGCGCAGAACGGCACGTGCACGTAGAGGCTGAGCGTGCGGTCGGCGGAGCCCACCGCGGCGGAGGGCGGCAGCAGTCCGTCGAGCGGGCCCGGCAGGCCCTCCGGCTGGGCGGGGGCCACTACTTCTTCTTGTCCTTCGCCCCGGACTCGTCGGAGGACAGCGCCGCGACGAACGCCTCCTGGGGGACCTCCACCCGGCCGACCATCTTCATCCGCTTCTTGCCCTCCTTCTGCTTCTCGAGCAGCTTGCGCTTGCGCGAGATGTCGCCGCCGTAGCACTTGGAGAGCACGTCCTTGCGGATCGCCCGGATGTTCTCGCGGGCGATCACCCGGGAGCCGATGGCCGCCTGGATGGGCACCTCGAACTGCTGCCGCGGGATGAGCTCGCGCAGCTTGCCGGTCATCATCACCCCGTAGGCGTACGCCTTGTCCCGGTGGGTGATCGCGCTGAAGGCGTCCACCGGCTCGCCCTGCAGGAGGATGTCGACCTTCACGAGGTCCGCGGCCTCCTCGCCCTCGGCCTTCCAGTCCAGGGACGCGTAGCCCTTGGTGCGGGACTTGAGCTGGTCGAAGAAGTCGAAGACGATCTCGGCCAGGGGCAGCCGGTAGCGCAGCTCCACCCGGTCCTCGGAGAGGTAGTCCATGCCCTTGAGCTGACCGCGCTTGGACTGGCACAGCTCCATGATCGCGCCGATGAACTCGGACGGGGCCAGCACCGTCGCGGCCACCATGGGCTCGCGGATCTCGGCGATCTTGCCCTCGGGGAACTCGGAGGGGTTCGTGACCGCGCGCTCGGTGCGGTCCTCGAGGGTGACGTTGTAGCTCACGGAGGGCGCCGTGGAGATCAGGTCCAGGTTGAACTCGCGCTCGAGGCGCTCCCGGACGATCTCGAGGTGGAGCAGGCCCAGGAACCCGCACCGGAAGCCGAAGCCCAGGGCCGCGGAGTTCTCGGGCTCGTAGACCAGGGCGGCGTCGTTGAGCTGGAGCTTGTCCAGGGCGTCGCGCAGGACCGGGTAGTCGGAGCCGTCGATGGGGAACAGCCCCGAGAAGACCATCGGCTTGGGGTCCTCGTAGCCGCCCAGGTTCTCGGCCGCCGGCCGCTGGTGGTTGGTCACGGTGTCCCCCACCCGGGACTGGCGCACGTCCTTGACCCCGGTGATGAGGTAGCCCACCTCGCCCACGCCGAGCCCCTCCGTGGGCTTCGGCTCGGGCGAGATGACCCCGATCTCCAGCAGCTCGTGCTGCGCGCCGGTGGACATCATCCGGATCCGCTCCCGCGGGGTCAGCTTGCCGTCGACCACGCGGATGTAGGTGACCACGCCGCGGTAGGTGTCGTAGACGGAGTCGAAGATCATGGCCCGCGAGGGCGCGTCCGCGTCCCCCTGCGGGGCGGGGACCAGCTCCACGATCCGGTCGAGCAGCGCCTCGACGCCCTCACCGGTCTTCCCGGAGACCCGCAGCACGTCCTCGGGGTCCACGCCGATGAGGTTGCCGAGCTCCTGGGCGTACTTCTCCGGCTGGGCCGCGGGCAGGTCGATCTTGTTCAGCACCGGGATGATCGTGAGGTCGTTCTCCATGGCCAGGTACAGGTTCGCCAGGGTCTGCGCCTCGATGCCCTGCGCGGCGTCCACCAGCAGCAGCGCGCCCTCGCAGGCGGCCAGGGAACGGGAGACCTCGTAGGTGAAGTCCACGTGGCCCGGAGTGTCGATCATGTTCAGCGCGTAGTCCGTGCCCCCCACGTTCCAGGGCATCCGCACCGCCTGGGACTTGATGGTGATCCCGCGCTCGCGCTCGATGTCCATCCGGTCCAGGTACTGGGCCTTCATCTCCCGCGTGGTGACCACGCCGGTGGCCTGCAGCATCCGGTCCGCGAGCGTGGACTTCCCGTGGTCGATGTGGGCGATGATGCAGAAGTTTCGGAGGATCGACGGGTCGGTCGAGGCGGGAACCGGGGCATTGACGGCCAGCGGTGACACGGGCGGTCCTTTCTCCGGGAGAACGTCGCTTCCGGCAGGTCCTGGGGCTACCGGCGGGTGGACCGCGCCGGGGATTCAACTGTCCAGTTTCCCACGTTCGGTCATGGAGAGCCATTTCGGCCCGCGGGGGCCCCGGCCGCGCCGGAGGGCCCCTGGCTAGAGTGGTCGCATGAAGCTCAACCTCGGCACCCTGACCCGGCTCGCCGCCCGCGCCGTGGACGCCTACCAGCGCTCCGGGCGGCGCCGCCCGGAGCCCTCCCGGCCGGGCCGGCGCACCGCCTCGCCGTCCGCGCGGCCCCGGCCCACCGTGCCGTCCCGGGCCGGCGACGGCCGCCCCGCGGGGCTCTCCCGCCCCTACCCCGGGGACTGGACGGGTCCGGTGCGGCCCGTCTACCGGCCGCTCTCCGACGGCGAGGCCGACCCCGGCGAGATCGTGTGGACCTGGGTGCCCTTCGAGGAGGACCACCGCCGCGGCAAGGACCGGCCCGTGCTGGTCGTGGACCGGGCCGGGGACCACCTGCTGTGCCTGATGCTCACCTCCCGGGACCGCAGCAATGGGCTGGAGCAGGACCCGGACTACCTGGACGTCGGGACGGGGCCGTGGGACCCGCGGGGCCGGCCGTCCGAGGTCAAGCTCGACCGCGTGGTCCAGGTGCTGCCCGCCGACGTCCGGCGCGAGGGCGCGGTCCTGCCCGAGCCCCTCTTCGACCGGGTGGCCGGGCGGCTCCACGGCCTGCGCGGCTGAGCGGGCGGCCCGGGACGGCCCGTGTCGGCGCCGCCCGGCGGCGGGGCGCGGTCTGCTAGACTTTTCTGCTGTGTGTCCGCGCTGGTCGTCGGGCACTGCAGGACGGTCGCCACACGGGCGTCCCCACTCCCACTCAGTCACATGGCTGTCCTGTTTGCCCTCACTGACCGAATTCCGCACCCATCGCCAAGGAGTTATACGTGGCCAACATCAAGTCCCAGAAGAAGCGCAACCTCACCAACGAGAAGTCGCGCCTGCGCAACAACGCGTACAAGTCCGAGCTGAAGACGCTGGTCCGCCGCGTCGACGAGGCCGTCGGCGCCTCCGACAAGGAGACTGCCCAGGACGCCCTGCGCGTCGTCTCCCGCAAGCTCGACAAGGCCGTCAGCAAGGGCGTCCTGCACAAGAACAACGCGGCCAACAAGAAGTCCGGCCTGGCCAAGCTGGTCGCCAAGATCTGATCCCGGTTCCCCGCGGACCGCGCCCGCCGCTCCGGTGGGCCGCACGGAGGCCCCGTCCCGCTCAGGGACGGGGCCTCCGTCGTCCCCCGGGCCCGTCCGGCCCGGGGACCTCCGCTCAGCGGCGGCCGGACAGGGCGATGGTCGTGATCGCCCGCTCCACCGCGTAGGCGGGGTCCCGCCCCTCGCCCTTGACCTGGGCGTCGGCCTCGGCCAGCGCCCGCAGCGCCCGCACGAGGTCCTCCTCGGAGAAGCGCCGGGACTCCTCCTGCGCCCGCTCCACCATCCACGGGGCCGCCCCGATCCGCTGGGCGAGCTGACCCGCGCCGCCGCGGGTCCCGTGCACCTGGGCGATCGTGCGCAGCTTCGCGGCCAGCGCCCCGACCATCGGGACGGGGTCCACCCCGGTGTCGAGGGCCTGGCGCCACAGCTTGAGGGCGCTCTCGGCGCGTCCGGCCAGCGCGGCGTCCGCGACCTTGAACGCGGTGGCCTCCACGCGCCCGCCGTAGTACTTCTCCACGTCGTCGAAGCTGATGCTTTCGGGCCCGTCGGACAGCAGCTGGGCGCACGCGGCGGCCAGCTCGGCCGTGCTGCTGCCCACGGCGGCGGCGAGCGCGCGGGCGGCGTCGGGGTCGATGCGGCGCCGGTGGGTGCGGAACTCGGTGACGATGAAGTCGGTCTTGTCGCGGTCGTTCTTGAGGGGCTTGCACTCCACGACGGCGGCGCCGGCGGCCTTGAGGGCGTCGAGGAGCTTCTTGCCGCGGTTGCCGCCGCTGTGCTCCCAGAGCACGACGACGTCCGGGTCGGGGGCCTGGACGTAGGCGAGGCCGTCGGCGAGGCAGTCGTCGTTCATGGCGGCGAGGTTGCTGACGTGGATGAGCTTCGCGTCGTCGAACAGGGAGGGGCTGGCGAGCGCGGCGAGCTGTCCGGGGGCGTAGGCGGCGGCGTCGACGGTGGAGAGCTCGACGGGGCCGCGACGGTCCTTGAGGGCGGTGCGGACGCGGTCGCGGGCGCGGGCGGCGAGGTAGTCCTCGGGGCCGGTGAGCAGGATGAGCGGGGTGGGCTCGACGTCGCGCCAGGTGGGTCCGGCGGTGGGTGCGGGGCGCCTCGGTGGGGTCATGGCCGCGTCCTCCTGTGGTGGCGGCCGGACGGGGCCGCCTGCTGGGTGGGGTGGTCTCCAGCTTCCCACGTCCGGGGGACATGTGGTGGCGTGGTCCCGGGTGGTGGGGTCATGATCGTGGCATGCGGAGGGGTCGCGGGGAACGGGTGGCCGGGCGGGTGCTGACGGGGGCCGCCGTCGTGTTCCTGGTGGCGTGGGCGTGGCCCATCCTGGATCCGGGGCTGGAGCCGCGGCTCGTGCTGGCGTGCCGGGTGGTGCTGGGCGCGGTGTGGGCGCTGTTCGTCGGGGACTACGTGGTGCGCCTGGTGCGGGCCGGGGACCGGCGGGAGTTCGTCTCCCGCCATCTGCTGGATCTGCTGGTGCTGGTCTTCCCGGTGCTCCGGCAGCTGGAGCTGGTGCGGCTGGTCGCCCTGGTGCTCGTCGTCAACCGGCGGGCCTCGGCGGACCTGCGGGGGCGGGTGGCCGTGCACCTGGCCGGCGGGGCGCTGCTGCTGGGCGTGGTCGGCTCGCTGGCCGTGCTGGACGCCGAGCGGGGCGCTCCCGGGGCGGGCATCACGAGCTTCGGGGACGCCGCCTGGTGGACGGTCACGACCATGAGCACGGTGGGCTACGGGGACCTGTACCCGGTCACCGTGCTGGGCCGGGGTGTGGCGGTGGTCCTGATGCTGGGCGGTGTGGGGGTGCTGGGTCTGGTCACGGCTCTGCTGGCCTCCTGGCTGGTGGAGGCGGTGGCCGCCCGCGGGGGCCGTGACCCGGCCGCGGAGGTCGCGGCGCTGCGGGCGCAGGTGGCGGAGCTGACCGAGCAGGTGCGCCGGCGGGAGGAGCGCGGGCCGGGTCCCCCGGACCGGGGGGCGGGGGGCGAGGACCCGCCGGGGCCCGGGACGGTGGTCCGGGGGCCGGCGGGCTAAGGCTCGGCGGGGACGGCACGGATTCGGCCCCCCTCGCGCAGGATATAGGCGCTGCCGTGCTCGTCCGTGCGCACGAGGGGGATCCCCCGGGTGCGCAGGTGGTCGAGGATCCGGGGGTGGGGGTGGCCGTAGTCGTTGTCCCGGCCGGCGGAGACGACGGCCAGCCGGGGTCCGGCCGCGTCGATGACGGCGGTGCCGCCGTTGCGGGCGCCGTGGTGGGAGACCTTGAGCACGTCGACGTCGACGAGCGGCCCGGCGGTGCGCAGGAGGGCGCGTGCGCCCTCCTCCTCGAGGTCCCCGGTGAGCAGCCAGGAGGTGGACCCGCCGTCCTCGCCGGTGAGCTCGGCGCGCAGCACGAGGGAGGCGTTGTTCTCGTCGGCGGAGGACGGGTCGCTCCAGCGCCCCGGCGCGGTCGGTGCCGGGGCGAGGACGGTTAGGCGCAGTCCGCCCAGCGTCCGGGTCTCCCCCGGGGCCGGCCGGCGGGCCGGGGTGCCGGGCAGCGCGTCGGTCAGCCCGTCCGGCGGTGCCGCGGCCGCCGTGGCGTACCAGACCTCGCCGATCCGCCCGTGCCGGGCGAGGGCGGGCAGGCCTCCGGTGTGGTCGGCGTGGGCGTGGCTGAGGACCACGAGGTCCAGGTGCTCCACCCCGCTGCGCCGCAGGCACCGTGCCAGGGCCTGCGGGTCGGGACCGGTGTCCACGAGGACGGCACGGCCCGGTGCGGTGCGCAGGAGGACGGCGTCCCCCTGGCCCACGTCGCACAGCACGGCCTCCCAGGCCGGCGGCGGACGTCGGGCGTCCACGGCGGCGCGCAGGGCCAGCGCCGCGAGGACGAGCAGCACGGCCGCGGCGGCCGCGATCCGCCGCCGCCGGCGCCGGCGGGACCGCTCCCGCCAGTGCTCCTCCGGGACGGGGACCGGCGCGTCGCCCTCGTGCACGGTCCCGGACGTCGGCCGGGGGCGCCGGCGGCGCACGTCGAGGGCGTGCACGGCGAGCAGGAGCGCCGCGCTCGCCAGGGTCATCAGCAGCACGCCCGGCAGGCCCTGGGGCCACGGGGCCAGTGCCCCGGGGGCCCCGGCCAGCGCCCGGGCGGTGCCGGCGACGAGGCGCGCCCCCAGTGCGCCGGCGCCCAGGGGCAGCACGGCCGCCGCGGCGCCCGCCCCGTCGGGCAGGTTCAGCAGGAGCAGTCCCGCGAGGCCGCAGACGGTCACCACCGGCACCAGCGGGGCGGCGAGGACGTTGGCCGGCAGCGAGTACACGGGCACGGCGGGCTGGAGGAGCACGAGCACGGGGGCACACCACAGCTGGGCGGCCGCGGGGATCGCGACCGCCACGGCGAGCACCTCCGGGACCCGGGAGCCCAGCCACCGGGTCAGGGGCCGCCCGCTCACCACGATCCCCGCGGTGGCCAGCACCGAGAGGACGAAGCCGTACTCGGCGGCGAGCGCCGGCCGGACGACGACGAGAGCGATCACGGCGCCCGCAAGAGTGGCCAGGGAGACGGCGGTGCGCCCCGTGAGGAGGCTGAGGGCGGCGAGTCCGCCCATCACGGCGGCGCGCAGCACGGACGGGTCCGGACCGACGAGGAGCACGAACGCCGCCAGGGCGCCGAGGCCGGCGGCCAGGCAGGTGCGCCGCCCCGCGCCGAGGGACAGCGCGGCGTGCCCGGCCAGGGCCGTGACGAGGGCGCAGTTCGCGCCGGAGACGGCCGTCAGGTGGGTCAGTCCGGTGTCCCGCATGGCCTGGTCGAGCTCCGGGCCGATCCCGGCGCGCTCGCCGAAGGTCATCCCGGGCAGCAGCCCCGCGGCGTCGGGGCCCAGTCCTGCGGTGCCCGCCACGAAGCGCTCCCGGACCTGCTCCCGCCGGCCGGGCTCCCGTGCCGGGAGGACCGCCGGCGGGGCGGCGGCGCGCAGCACCGGGGGTCCGGGGGACGGGGCCCCGGCGGTGAGCACGGCGGTGATCCGCTGCCCCGGGACCAGCCCGGCCCAGGCGGGCCCGTCCGCGAAGACCGTGACGTCGACGTCGGCGGGTCCGCCGCGGCCCTCGTGGGTGACCTGTTCGAGGCGCAGCCCCAGGACCACGCCGGTGCGGTCCTCGTCCTCGTGGCCGGTCCCGGGGGCGGGCGCCGTCCACCGCCGGGGCGGCTCGGCCACCTCCGCCGTGACGGCCACCGTCCCGGCCCCGGCGAGTGCTGCCCCGAGCGGGCCGTGGGCGGTCTCGCGCTGGGCGGCCGTGGTGCTCAGCAGCACGGCCGTGACGGCGAGGGCGCTCAGGGCCACGGCCGACCACGGCAGGGCCCGCCACAGCCCGGGGGCGCGGGGCCGCCCGGACGGGGGCTCCTCCCGCCGGAGGGCGCGGGCCACGACGAGGACCAGGGCGGCGCCGAGCACCAGCGCCGCCGGGTAGAGCGCCCCGGCGGCCGCGACCCGTGCCGGGGGCAGGTGCGCGGCGAGCAGACCGGTGAGCCACGCGCCCAGTGCGGCGGGGACGAGCCGCAGGTCCCAGGTGCGGCCCGGCGCGCGGGCGTCGCGGTGCTCCTGGTGCTCCAGGGCCCCGGCCCACCACTCGGCGGGGCGCCTCACACGCTCACCAGCGGCCCGAGCGACTCCACCAGGGCGGGGCCGATCCCCGGCACGGCGTCGAGGTCGGCGACGGCGGCGAATCCGCCGTGCTGCTGCCGGAACTCCACGATCCGTCCGGCCAGCACGGGCCCGACCCGCGGGAGGGTCTCGAGCTCGGCCGCGGTGGCCGTGTTGAGGTTCAGCGTCCCGCCCGGGGCGGCGCCCTCCGGTGCCCCGGTCCCGGGCGGTGCACCCGGGACCCCGGGCGGCACCGCCGCTCCCGGCGCCGCTGCGGCTCCGGGCGCCGGAGCTCCGGGAGCAGGGACGGGAGCGGTCTCGGTGTCGGGGACGAGCACCTGCTGGCCGTCCGTGACGGGGGCGGCCAGGTTCACGGACTCCGTCACGGCGGCATCGGTGAGGCCTCCGGCGGCCTCGACCGCGTCGACGACACGGGCCCCGGGCTCGAGGGACACGACGCCGGGGCGGGCCACCTCTCCGGTCACGTGCACGTGCAGCGTCGACCCCGCCGCGGGCGGCTGGGCCGCGGCGGACCCCGGCGGGCCCGTCCCGGGTCCGGTCGCCGCGCCTGTTCCCGCACCGGCCACGGCTCCGTCCCCGGCCCCTCGCCCGGTGTCGCCCCCGCCGTGCCGGCCAGGGTCCTGCCCGGTGTCCTGCCCTTGGTCGCCGCCCAGCTCCGCCTCGGCGAGGACGGGCCGCCCGGCGGTCTCCGGCACGTCCCCGCCGTCCTTCCCGGGCCCCAGCACCGTCCAGCTCAGCCAGGCGAGCGCGGCCAGGGCGATCAGCAGCAGCGAGGCCGGGACCCGGGTCCGGGCGGCGACCGGCCGACGGTGGGCGGGAGCGGCCCCCGGTGCCCCGTCCTGGGGCGACGGCGCCCGGCCGGGACCGGTGGCCTCGCCCCGGGCCTCGGCCAGCAGCGACACCAGCCGTTCGGCGGGCTCCTGAGCACCGGGTGCCGGAGCACCGGGTGCCGGAGCGCCTGGTGCCGGGGCACGGCCGGGCCTGGCCCCGGCAGCCGTCGCGCCGGACGCGGAAGGCGCAGGCGGGACGACGGGCGCGGGCGGGGTGGGGTTCGCTCGCCGTCGGGCGCGCGGCACGGTACCGGTCATGGCCCCAGCCCACCCCGGCCGGCCGGTCCCACGCGCCGAACGGGGCCCCGCTGGGGACGCGCGCGGGCCCGGAGCAGGACTGTGGAGCCCGGACACCGGCCTGAACACCGGCCCGGCCCCCGGTCCGGGCACCGGCCCCCGGGTGCGGGGCGGGGGCTCGGGCCGGGGGCCGGGAGCGGCGGGGCGTCGTCGTGCTCCCGTGCGGGAGCGGCGGCTCAGGCCACGATGTTGACGAGCTTGGGCGCGCGCACGATCACCTTGCGGATCTCGGCGTCACCCAGCTGGCGGCGGATCGTCTCCGAGCCCAGGGCGAGCTCGCGCAGGGCGTCCTCGCCGATGTCGGCGGGCACCTCGAGCCGGTCCCGGACCTTGCCCTTGATCTGCACCACGGCGGTGACGGTGTCGTCCACCAGCAGCTCCGGGTCGACCGCGGGCCAGCCGGCGACGACGACGGAGCCCTCGTGGCCCAGCGCGTGCCACATGTCCTCGGCCGTGTACGGGGCGACCAGCGACAGCAGGACCGCGACCGCCTCGACGGCCTCGCGCACGGCGGGGTCGGCGGGCCCGCAGCCGGAGTCGATGGCCTTGCGGACCACGTTCACCAGCTCCATGGTCTTGGCGATCACCACGTTGAACTTCGCGGCGTCGAGCAGCTGGGCGGCGTCGTCGACGGCCCGGTGGGTGGCCCGGCGCACGGTCAGGTCCCCGTCGGCCGGGTCGGCCCCGGGGTCGCCGGTCACGTCCTGGGCCAGGCGCCAGGCCCGGGCCAGGAACTTCTGGGAGCCCTGCGGGGAGACGTCGGCCCAGTCCACGTCGTCCTCCGGCGGGGAGGCGAAGACCATGGTCAGGCGCACGGCGTCCACGCCGAACCGGTCGAGCTGCTCGCCCAGGTCCACGCCGTTGCCCAGGGACTTGGACATCGCCCGGCCCCCGTTGAGCACCTGGCCCTGGTTCAGCAGCGCCTTGAACGGCTCGGTGAAGTCCACGAGTCCCAGGTCGAAGAGCACCTTGGTGAAGAACCGGGAGTAGAGCAGGTGCAGGATCGCGTGCTCCACGCCGCCCACGTACTGGTCCACGGGCAGCCACTTGCGGGTCTGCTCGAGGTCGAACGCCGCGGTCTCGTCGTTCGGGGAAGCGAAGCGCAGGTAGTACCAGGAGGAGTCCACGAACGTGTCCATGGTGTCGGTGTCGCGCAGGGCGGGGCCGTCGCAGGAGGGGCAGTTCACGTGCACCCAGGACTCGGCCGCCGCGAGAGGGGACCGGCCCTTGGGCGCGAGCTGCTCGCCGCGCAGGTCGTCGGGCAGCCGCACCGGCAGCTGCTCCTCGGGCACCGGCACCTCGCCGCAGGCCCCGCAGTGCACGATCGGGATGGGCGCCCCCCAGAAGCGCTGGCGGGACAGCAGCCAGTCGCGCAGCCGGAAGTTGACCTGGCGGTTGCCCGTCCCGGCGGCCTCGACCAGGCCGATGGCGCGCTCGATGGCCTCGGTCTTCTCCAGCCCGGAGAGCTCGCCCGAGTTGATCAGGGTGCCCTCGCCCGTGGTGGCGGTCCCGGTGACGGCGGGGTCCTCCTCGCCGGTGTCGAGCACCGCGCGCACGGGCAGGTCGAAGGTGCGGGCGAAGTCGAGGTCGCGCTGGTCGTGGGCGGGCACGGCCATGATCGCGCCCGTGCCGTAGTCGGCCAGCACGTAGTCCGCGGCCCACACGGGCAGCTTCTCGCCGTTGAGCGGGTTGACGGCGTGGCGGCCCAGGAACACCCCGGTCTTCTGCCGGTCGGTGGCCTGGCGCTCGATGTCGGACAGCGCCTTGACCTGCTCCCGGTAGGCGGCCAGCTCCGCCGCGTGCTCCGGGGCGACGATCTGCCCGGCCAGCTCGGCGTCCGCGGCGACCACGAAGAACGTGGCGCCGTAGAGGGTGTCGGGGCGGGTCGTGAACACGGTGACCTCGCGGTCCGTGCCGCCCTCGCCGGCGCCCTCGATGGCGAAGCGCACGTGGGCTCCCTCGGAGCGCCCGATCCAGTTGCGCTGCATGGCCAGCACCCGCTCGGGCCAGTGGCCCTCGAGCGCGGCCATGTCGTCGAGCAGCCGGTCGGCGTAGTCGGTGATCTTGAAGTACCACTGGTTCAGGGCCTTCTTCGTCACCGGGGTGTGGCAGCGCTCGCACGCCCCATTGACGACCTGCTCGTTGGCCAGCACCGTCTGGTCCTTGGGGCACCAGTTGACCGGCGAGTTCTTCCGGTACGCCAGGCCCTTGCGGTGGAACTGCAGGAACAGCCACTGCGTCCACCGGTAGTACTCGGGGTCGGAGGTGTGGATCTCCCGGGACCAGTCCGCGCTGATCGCGTAGCGCTGGAAGGAGGCCTTCTGCGTCTCGATGTTGGCGTAGGTCCACTCCGCCGGGTGGGCGTCGCGCTTGATCGCCGCGTTCTCCGCCGGCAGCCCGAAGGAGTCCCAGCCGATCGGGTGCAGCACGTCGTAGCCGCGCTGACGCCAGTACCGGGCCACCACGTCCCCCATCGCGAAGGCCTCCGCGTGCCCCATGTGCAGGTCGCCCGAGGGGTAGGGGAACATGTCCAGGACGTAGCGGCGCTCCCGTGAGCCGTCGTCGACGGGCGCGTAGACCTGCTGCTCCGCCCAGAACGACGGCCACGCCGCCTCGATGGCACGGAAGTCGTACCCGGTGGTCTCGGTCGTGTGCTGCTGTTCGGTCACGGTCCTCGCCTTCGCGGTCGTGGACCGCCGCCGGCCCCGGAACGGGCGGCGCGCGGTCGCGTGTGCGGCACCCGGGCATCACGGATGCCCGGCGGTGCGCCGACGGTGGTGGAATCCGTCCCATCCTAGCCCAGCGCCGCCCGGCCCCCCGGCCCGCAGGGGCTAGCATCGACAGCGGGCCGGGACGCACCGGGCGCCTGCCGGGCCCGCAGGGAGGAACCATGGCGGCAGCGGCCGGCGCACGGCACGGCGCGGCGGACGGCGGCGGGCCCACCGGCACGGGCCGCGACGCCGACGTTCCGGGCAGCGCGGTGCAGAACCCCTGGGCCGAGCGGCGCAGCATGGTCCTGGACGGGCACAAGGTGCGCTACTGGTTCTACGACGTCGACCGGGCCCCCAAGCCGCTGCTCGTGCTGGTCCACGGCTTCCGCGGCGACCACCACGGCCTGCAGCTGGTCGCCGACCGGCTCCGCGAGCGCTACCACGTGGTCGTCCCCGATCTGCCCGGCTTCGGCCGCTCCGAGCCCTTCCCCGACCGGCCCCACGACATCGCCGGGTACGCGGAGTTCCTGCGCGGCTTCGTGGAGACCCTCACCGACGGCGCGGTGCACGACGGCGCCCCGCACGGGGTTGCCGTGCTGGGCCACTCCTTCGGCTCGGTGGTCGCGGCGCACTTCGCCGCCGCCCACCCGGCGATGGTCGAGCGGCTGGTGCTCGTCAACCCGATCTGCGAGCCCGCGCTGGAGGGCGAGCAGGCGCTGCTGAGCCGCCTGACGGTGGGCTACTACCGGCTGGGCCGGGCCCTGCCCCGGCGGCTGGGCCGGCGGCTGCTCTCCAGCTGGCTCGTCACGGACGCGATGAGCGGGGTGATGACCAAGTCGCAGGACCCCCGGGTGCGCGGCTACGTGCGCCACCAGCACCGCGCCTACTTCTCGTCCTTCGCGGACCGGGACGTGCTGCTGGAGGCCTACGAGGCCTCCGTCTCGCACACCGTCGCGGAGGTCGCGATGCAGCTGAGCATGCCGACCCTGCTGGTCGTGGGCGCCCAGGACGAGCTGGGCTCGCTCGCCGCGCAGCGGACCATGGCCTCCTGGATCCCCCGGCACCGCCTCGAGGTCCTCGACGGCGTGGGCCACCTCATCCACTACGAGGCCCCCGGGCGCACCGCCGAGCTCGTCCACGACTTCCTCTCCTCCCCCGCCCCCGAGCCGGTCCCCGGCCCGCCCCCCGGACCGGACGGCGGGCCGCCCACGCTGCACGCGCAGGCGCCCCCCGCCGACGCCCCCGCCCCCGCCCCCGACACCGCCCCGTTCACCGGTCTGCAGCGCATCGTGCGCCGCGGGCACCGGGCCCGCCGGGACCAGCAGGCAGGACGCCGCCGGTGAGACTGCTCCTGGACGCCCGCTACACCCGTCTCGACCGCCACGACGGGATCAGCCGCTACGGGGCGAGCCTGGCCGAGGCCGTGGCCGGTCTCGCCGGCGCGACCCCAGGGCTGGACGTGGCCCTGCTCGTCAGCGACCCCCGCCAGCTCGCCCTGCTGCCGGGGCTCCCCCACGTCACCGGGCCCTCCCCCGTGTCGGCCGCCGAGGCCGCCACGGCGCTGGTGCTCAACCGGTACGCGCCCGACGTCGTGTTCTCCCCCATGCAGACCATGGGCTCCGCGGGCCGCCGGCACGGGCTGATCCTCACCCTGCACGACCTCATCTACTACGACCACCCCCAGCCGCCCGGGGACCTGCCCGCCGCCGTGCGCGCGGGCTGGCGGCTCTACCACCGGGCCTGGTGGCCCCAGCGGGTCCTGCTGGACCGCGCCGACGCCGTGGTGACCGTCTCGGACACCACCCGCGAGCTGATCGCCGCCCACCGGCTCACCCGCCGCCCCGTGCACGTGGTGCCCAACGCCCCCCAGCCCGGTTCCGTGCTCCCCACCGGGCAGGCCCTGGCACGGCTGCCCCGGCGCGGCCGGAAGCTGCTCTACATGGGCTCCTTCCTGCCGTACAAGAACGTGGAGACCCTGCTGCGCGCGGCCGGCCGGCTCCCGGACCACGAGCTGCACCTGCTCTCCCGGATCTCCCCCGCCCGCCGCGCCCAGCTGGAGGCCCTCGTCCCGGACGGGGCGCGGGTCGTCTTCCACGACGGGGTGGACGAGACCGAGTACGCCGCCCTGCTCGCCGAAGCGGCCGCCCTGGTGCACGCGTCCCGGGCCGAGGGCTACGGGCTGCCGCTCGTGGAGGCGCTCGCGGCGGGCACGCCCGTGGTGTGCAGCGACCTGCCGATCTTCCGGGAGGTCGCCGGGCACGCCGCCGGCTACGCCGCGCCCGACGACGACGCCGGGTTCGCCGCCGCCGTGCGCGCCCTCGAGGACCCGGACCGGGCCCGCGCCCGGGTGCTGGCCGGGCTCGAGCGGGCCCGGGCCTACTCGTGGGATGACTCCGCGCGCGAGCTGCTGGCGGTCGCCCGCGGCGTCCACGAGTCCCGCTCCCGGCACCGCTCCCCCTGACCGGACCGTCCTCACGGAGTCCACGAGCCCCCGCGGGTCCTCCGTCACGCGGCTACGCTGGACCGGTGGAGACGAGACAGCTGGAGGCCTTCCTCGCGGTGGTGGGGACCGGCACCTTCGCCGGTGCGGCCGACGAGCTGGGCACGGTGCAGTCGAGCGTCAGCACCAGGGTCCGGGCCCTGGAGCAGGATCTCGGCGTCCGGCTGTTCGACCGGTCCCGCCGCACCGCCCGGCTGACCATGGCCGGGCTGGTGCTCGCCGAGGAGGCGCCGGCCTGGCTGCACCTCGGACAGGACCTGCGCCAGCACGTGCTCGAGGCCGACGGCGGCCGGCGCGGCTCCTTGCGGATCGGCACGATCAACCCCATCAGCCATCTGGACCTGCCGGGGATGCTGGCCGGGTTCTCCGCCGAGCACCCGCACGTTCAGGTCTCGCTGAGAACCGATCCGGCCGGCTCCGAGGGGCTGCTGACGCGGCTGCGGGCCCACGAGCTGGACCTCGCCGTGGTGTCCCTGCCCGCCCGTGCCGTGGTGCACGACCTGGTGACCGCCCCGCTGGCCTCGGGCGCGCTCGTGCTCATCACGCCCTCCGGGCACCCCCTGGCCGCGGACGCCGCCTCCCCGCCCACCCTGGCCGAGCTGAGCGAGCACCCCTGGATCGACACGGCGGCGGGCCAGGCCGTGCGGCACATCGTCGACAGCGCCTTCTCCGCCGCGGGACTGGTCCGCCGGCGGGCGGTGGAGCTCTCGGACCTGACGGCCGTGCCGGACTTCGTGGCCTCCGGCAGCGGCATCGCCATGGTTCCCCGCTTCGTCGTGACCGGCCGATCGGACGTGCGGATCGTGGACTACACCGGTCCCCGCCTGGAGTGGAGCACGGTCCTGGTCCACCGCCGGGGCCGGATCTCCCAGGTCGCCCAACGGTTCTGGGACCACAGCCTGCAGCACCCCGCTCCCGCCTGACCCTTCCGGGCCGCCGCGCGGATCCAGGGGCCCGCCGTCGTTCCATCGCGGTTGCCGATGATGTCGATCGCCTCTGATCGTTGGACGCGCGGGGACCTCGGCGGGCATCCTGGGGGCACGCCCCATGCCGACCCGGAGGACCTCCCGGGCCCGCTCCCCTCGCCGTGCTCCGGCGCGCCGCCCCGACCGACCCCGGGCGGCCCCGGCGGACGGGAAGCGCCCCGTGGCCTCTGAGCGCACCTCCCGCGGCGACCCGGCACGACGACGGCGCCACGGCCCGCACCGTTGCCGGCCACGGCACCACGCCGGACCGGGCACCCTCCGCAGCCGGCGGACCCGGAACCCGGGGGCCTGCCACCGCCGCCGCACGAGCACGGCCACCAGCGGCAAGGAGCGCAGCAGGCCGGTGCGTCGTCTCCGAGAGGTCCTCGCCCGGTCGCCGGCGCACCGTACCGCGCCACCCGGACAGCCCCACCCGAGGAAAGGACCGATCGAGTGACGGAAGCAGACGACGACCAGCGGCCGGAGCCCGAGCCGTCGAGGGCGATGGTCGAGCGGGACCGGGTCGGCGCGGCCGTGCGCCGCCGTTCACGCCTTCCCCACGAGGAGCTCCCCCCGATCTCCAGCACCGAGCTGAGCAAGGGCCCGGCCGAGCTCGCCGAGGACCGCGAGCCCCGCGTCAACTGGCGGGTCTTCGTCACGTCCTCCCTGGTCGTCCTCGCGTTCTCGGTCTGGGCGATGGCCGCCCCGCACCACGCCGCGAGCGCCATGCGGGACGTCGTCGGCTGGATCGCGACCAATCTCGGCTGGTTCTACGTCCTCACGGTGACCCTGGTGATCCTCTTCGTCCTCTGGGTCGCCTTCTCCAAGGAGGGCAGCGTCCGGCTGGGCCCGGACCACTCCCGCCCGCAGTACGGGCTCTTCACCTGGGTCGCGATGCTCTTCGCCGCCGGCGTGGGCATCGACATGCTCTTCTACTCGGTGACCGGACCGATCACCCAGTTCGTCGCTCCCCCCGCGGCCGACCCCCGCTCCGCCGAGGCCGCCCAGGACGCCGTGGTCTGGACGATGTTCCACTACGGCGTGGCCGGGTGGTCGATGTACGCCCTGCTGGGCATGGCCATGGGCTACTTCGCCTACCGCTGGGGCATGCCGCTCTCCATCCGGGCCGCCCTGTACCCGCTGCTCGGCCGGCGCGTCCGCGGGACCACCGGCGACGTCATCGACGTCTTTGCCCTGGTGGGCACCGTGTTCGGCGTGGCGACCTCGATGGGCATCGGGGTCGTGCTCCTGAACGTCGGTTTTGCCTGGCTCTTCGGGCTACCGGAAGGCCTGGCGCTGCAGATCGCCCTCGTGCTGGTGGCCGTCGTCATGACGGTCGCGGCCTGCACCTCCGGGGTGGACCGGGGCATCCGGGTCATCTCCGAGCTCAACCTCTGGAGCGCGGGCGCGATGATGCTCTACATCCTCGTCACCGGCGAGACCGCCTTCCTGCTCAACGCCATGGTCGAGAACATCGGCCGCTTCGTCTTCACCCTGCCCGAGCGCACGGTGCAGACGTTCGCCTACGTGGAGGGCGGCTCGGAGTGGATGGGCGGCTGGACGCTGTTCTTCTGGGCCTTCTGGCTGGCGTGGGGACCGTTCGTCGGACTGTTCCTCGCCCGCATCTCACGGGGCAGGACGCTGCGGGAGTTCGTCGTCGCGGCCATCACCGCACCCGTGCTCTGCGACTTCTTCATCGTGACCGTCTTCGGCAACTCCGCCATGCACGAGGTGCTCAGCGGCAACACCGAGTTCGCCCGGCTGGCCGTGGAGAGCCCGGAGCAGGGCTGGTACGCACTGCTCGAGATGTTCCCCGGCGCGGCGTTCCTGATCGGGCTGGCGACCCTGTCCGGGCTGCTGTTCTATCTGACGAGCGCCAACTCGGGTGCGATGGTGATGTCGAACTTCTCCTCGACCATCCCCGACCCGGCGCAGGACGGGGCGAAGTGGCTGCGGATCTTCTGGGCGCTGCTGACCGCGGTGCTCACCATCGCCATGCTCGTGGCCGGGGGCGTCACCACCATGGAGCACGCCACGCTGATCTTCGCGCTGCCGGTGACGGTCATCGCCTTCCTCGTGATGGCCTCCTTCTCGAAGGTGCTGCGGATGGAGCGGGCCGAGCGCGAGGGCCGGACCCTGCGCCGGCGCTTCGACGCGGTCCACGGCGGCCTGGTCCCCGAGAAGACGTGGCGGCAGCGCCTGGCCCGCCTGCGGTCCTATCCCTCGCAGAAGGCCGTCGCCCAGTTCGTCGGGCGCGTCGTGCGACCCGCGCTCCAGGACGTCGCCGACGAGTTCCGCGACCTGGGCCACCAGGCGGAGCTGCGCACGACCCCGAACGCCGGGACCGGCATCGACGAGCACGCGCTCGTCGTGAACATGGCCGACCACCGGGACTTCCACTACCAGGTGGCGGCCGTCCGGGCGCCGGTGCCGATGATCGGGGCCCGCAGCATGTCCCGGGAGACGGACGTCTACTACCGGCTCGAGGTGTTCACCCAGACCGGCAGCGAGGGCTACGACCTGATGGGGCTGACCCAGCAGCAGCTGATCAACGACGTCCTGGACCGCTACGAGGCCCACCTGTCGTTCCTGCGGTACTCCACGGAGCACGCCTACGCCTCGGTCCTGACGCCCCCGCAGCCCGCCGCGGTCGATGCGGTCCCGCCACCGGTCCCTGCGCGGGCCGAGGACGTGGAGCCCATCGGCACCTGAGCCCCGCACCGGCGCGGGGGCCCGCCCGCGGCGCCCGCGTGGCCCCTAGGGCACCGACCAGGTGTGCACCGGCTCGTTCTCGTCCATGTGCTCGGCGTAGGCCTCCAGCATCCGGCGCAGGGCGGTGGGCCGGTCCGCGCCGTGGCGCTCGAAGTGTTCGACCGCCCGGGTCTGCCACACCGCGCCGTTGACCCCCGAGACGCACCGGCCCTCGATGATCCCCAGGTAGCGCTCGCGCACCTCCGGAGCCACCCCCCACTCCTCGAGGCCCTGGTGGGCCAGCGGGAGGAGGTGGCGCAGGACGAGCTCGTCGGCGCTGACCTCCCCGTAGCCGGGCCAGTACAGCCGGGCGTCGATGCCGTCCCGGGCGGCGCGGGTGAAGTTCTCGGCGCAGGCCGGGAAGCTCATCCGGGTCCACACCGGCCGCTCCTGCCGGGCCAGCACGCGCGCGGCCCCGTAGTAGAACGCGGCGTTGGCCATCACGTCGGTGATCGTCGGGCCCGCGGGCAGCACCCGGTTCTCCACCCGCAGGTGCGGCCGGCCGCCCACGACGTCGTAGATCGGCCGGTTCCAGCGGTAGACCGTCCCGTTGTGCAGCCGCAGCTCCGAGAGGTCCGGGGCGATCCCGGCCCGCAGCTTCGCGGCCGGGTCCTCCTCGGAGCTCTCGGCCAGCAGCGCCGGGAACCAGCGGACGTTCTCCTCGAACAGGTCGAAGATCGAGGTGATCCACCGCTCGCCGAAGAACACCCGGGGACGCACCCCCTGGTTCTTCAGCTCCACCGGGCGGGTGTCCGTGGCCTGGGTGAACAGTGCGATCCGGGTCTCGGCGTGCAGCCGCCGGCCGTAGAAGAACGGGCTGTTCGCGCCGAGGGCGATCTGCGGGGCGGACAGCGCCTGGGCGGCGTTCCAGTGCGCCGCGAACTGGGCGGGGGCGACCTGCAGGTGCAGCTGGACGCTGGTGCACGCCGACTCGGGGGCGATCGAGTCGCACCAGGTGTCGACCCGCTCGCCGGTGGGCCCCTCGATCTCGAGGCGGATGTCCTCCCCGCGCGCCACGAAGATGGAGTCGTTGAGCGCCGTGTAGCGGTTGTTGTCGCTGATCCACTCCTGCTCGTAGTGCTCGGGGCGCAGGGTGGGCAGGATGCCGATCGTCACGATCCGTGAGCCGACCCCGCGGGCCGCGGCGTCCGCGGCGTTGAGCGAGGCGCGCAGGTCCTCCTCGAGCTCGAGGGCGGCCCGTCCGGGCAGCGGGCGGGGAGGCACGTTGAGCTCGATGTTGTACCGCGCCAGCTCGGTCTGGTACCCGGGGTCGGCGATCGCGGCGAGCACCTCGTCGTTGTGGAAGTGCGGGTCGAAGCTCCCGTCGACGAGGTTGAGCTCGATCTCCAGCCCCGTCATGGGCCGGTCGAACTCGAACGAGGCGCGGGCGAGCATCTGCTCGAACACGTCGAGGTCCGCACGGACCTTCTCCCGGTAGCGCTGGCGCTGCTCGCGCGTGTAGCTGCGGGAACTGACCTCTTCGCCCACGGTGGCCTCCGACTCCCGGCCGCGGCGCGGCCCCAGGACACCAACCAACCACACCGCGGCCCGTGCGCCAACACCCGGGCGCACCCGCCGCTGCGCCGACCACGGGTGCGCCTGGGCCGGCGCGGTCCTCAGAGCAGGTCGGTGACGTCGCAGCGCACGTGCACCGGGGCGTGCTTGCGCAGCGCGGAGGCCTTCGACCGGGCGGCCCGCAGCCGGCGGGTGACCTCCCCGGCCACGCCGTAGCCGAAGAACAGCAGCGCCCGGTGCGGGGCCGGCTCCCCCTCAGGCCCGGGCTCGTGGTCCTCCAGGGGGGCGGGCCCGATGACCCGCACGGCGGGCGGCAGCTCGAGGTCGGCCAGGAACGCCGCGACCGCCGCGGCCGGGCCCGTCACGGCCGCCGAGCGCACGGCCGGGGGCAGGCCCAGGGACTGGCGCTCCACCAGCTCGCGCTCGGCGTACCCGGCCGGGTCCCACCGCACGAGCGCGCCCACGGCGGCCTCGTGCTCCGCGGTGACCACCACGATCCCGCCGTCCCGGGCGCGGCGCACCAGCGCGGCGGCGTTGAACCACCGGCGCAGCGTCTGCTCCGCGGCGCGCAGGGCGGGGCGCATCAGCATCCGGTTGCCGTCCAGCAGCAGGGCGGCCGCGTAGCCGCCCTCCGCGACCGGCTCGGCGCCCGGGGTGGCCACGACGAGAGCGGGCGTGCCGGGGACGTCCGCGCGCACCGCGTCGCCCGAGGACGCCACGACGGGCACCTTCGGGAACGCCCGCCCCAGCTCCTCGGCGGTGCGCAGCGCCCCGACGGTGACCAGGCGCATCCGGGGGGACCCGCAGGCGGCGCAGGACCAGGCGTGCGCCGAGCGGCCGCACCAGCCGCACCGGGGCACCCCGCGCCGGGACACGACCCCGAGGGGCCCGTCGCAGGCGGTGCAGCGGGCGGGCTCCCGGCAGCGCTCGCACGCCAGGTGCGGGGCGTAGCCGGCGCGGGCGACCTGGACCAGGACGGGGCCCCGCTCGAGGGCCTCGCGGGCCGCGCGGTAGGCCGTCTCGGGCAGCCGGGCCCGGGAGGCCAGCGGGTCCCGGGCGGCGTGGAAGGAGTCGGCGGTGGAGACGATCCGCGGGGCGTGGACGCGCAGCACGTCCCGCGCGGGGGCGATCCGGCGGGCCCACCCGGAGACGACGAGGCGCTGGGCCTCGGGGCTGACCGCGTGACCGGCGAACAGCGCCGCGCACCCGCTGCGCCCGGCGCGCAGCAGCAGCACGTCCCGGACGTGCTGGTAGGGGGCGCGCTGCTCCACAAGGTTCTCGTCGCCGTCGTCGAAGCACGCCACGAGGCCGAGGTCGTCCACGGGGGCGTACGCGGCGGAGCGGGTGCCGAGGACCACCCGCACCTGCCCGGTGGCCGCGGCCAGGAACGCCCGGTAGCGGGGCGTGGGCCCGTCCTCGGCGTGCAGGCGCGCCAGGTGCTCCCCGCCGATCTCGTCCGCGACCGAGCGCTCGAGCCGCGCCAGCGCCTTCTGGTCCGCGACGACGGCGACCGCCCCGCGCCCGGCCCGCCACGCCGCGCCGATCGCGGCGGCCAGGACGTCCGTCCAGTCGTGGGCGGGATGGGCGGGGAGCACCTCGACGACGGCCCGCGGGGAGGCCCCCGCCGCCAGCTCCGCCAGGAACTGCGCACCGCCGGCGTAGTCCGCCAGCGCGGCGTCGTGGGATGGACCCGGGGCGTGCGGGGACAGCCCGGTCGAGTGGCCGGGCACCTCGGCCAGCCGCTGCTCGACCTCCTTCTCCACGCGGGCGACGCGGGGCGGGACGGCCACCCGGACGACGTCCGCGGCCGTGCCGGCCGAGCGGGCGGCGACGTCCTCGGCCAGCCGCGCGATCTCCGGGGCGAGCACGGGCAGCGGGGACAGCACCCGGCGCAGGGGCTGGATCCGGTGCATGACCTCGGACTCGCCCGTGCGCTCGAGCACGAAGCCCGTCAGCTCCTGCCCGCCGAAGCCGACCTTGACGCGGGCGCCCGGCACCGCCGCCCCGGCCAGCTCGGCCGGCACGAGGTAGTCGAACGGGCGGTCCAGGTGCGGGACGTGGGTGTCCAGCAGCACCCGGGCCACGGGGTCGTGCTCGGCCGGCAGCACCGCGCCCACGCCCTTGGCGTCCTCGCGCGGGGGCCGGGGCGGGAAGCCCGAGAGGAGCGACAGCTGCCGCGGGCCCTCCGCGGCGTCCCCGGCGCCCTCCGGGTCCACGGTCAGACCCCGGCGGCCGACCGCAGGTCCGCGACGCGGTCGGTGCGCTCCCAGGTGAACTCGGGCTCGGAGCGGCCGAAGTGCCCGTGCGCGGCGGTGCGCGCGTAGATGGGGCGCTTGAGATCGAGGTCCTCGATGATGGCCAGCGGCCGCAGGTCGAAGACCTCACGGATGGCGTGCTCGATCCGGGTGGGGGCGACCTTCTCGGTGCCGAAGGTCTCGACGTAGAGCCCGACGGGGGCGGCGCGCCCGATCGCGTACGCGACCTGGACCTCCACGCGGTCGGCGAGGCCGGCCGCCACGACGTTCTTGGCCACCCAGCGCATCGCGTAGGCGGCGGAGCGGTCCACCTTCGAGGGGTCCTTGCCGGAGAAGGCGCCCCCGCCGTGGCGGGCCATGCCGCCGTAGGTGTCCACGATGATCTTGCGGCCGGTCAGACCGGCGTCCCCCACGGGCCCGCCGCGCACGAAGTTGCCGGCCGGGTTGATGATCACCTGGGTGCCGGAGAGGTCCAGCCCGGACTCCTCGAGCACGGGGCTGATCACGCTGCGGCGCAGGTCGGAGGCGAGCTGGTCGAGGTCGTAGCCCTCGACGTGCTGGGCGGAGACCACCACGGTGTCCACGGCCACGGGGCGGTCGCCGTCGTAGCCGAGGGTGACCTGGGTCTTGCCGTCGGGGCGCAGACCCGGCAGCACGGCGGTCTTGCGCACGCGGGTGAGCTGCTCGGAGAGGCGGTGGGCGATGTGGATCGGCGCCGGCATCAGCACCTCGGTCTCGTCGGAGGCGTAGCCGAACATGATGCCCTGGTCCCCGGCACCCTGGGCGTCGCGGGCGTCGCGGGCGGTGCCCTCGCGGACCTCGAGGGACTGGAACACGCCCTCGTAGATCTCCGGGGACTGCTCCCCGACGCTGATGGACACCCCGCAGAACTCGCCGTCGAAGCCGTGCACCGAGGAGTTGTAGCCGATGTCGAGCAGCGTCTTGCGCACCACGTTGGGGATCTCCACGTAGCCGCGGGTCTTCACCTCGCCGGCGACGTGCACCAGCCCGGTGGTCACCATGGTCTCGACCGCCACGGAGGACTCGGGGTCCTGGCGCAGGAGGTCGTCCAGGATGGAGTCGCTGATCTGGTCGCAGATCTTGTCGGGGTGTCCCTCCGTGACGGACTCGGAGGTGAACAGTCTCAGGTGCTGGGTCGTCTCGCTCACGGGAGACCACACTACCGGGCGCCCCGGACGGCGCAGCGCCGCACCGGTCGGCGCCGCCGGCCCGGGCGGGTCAGGCTCCGGCGCGGACGCCGGCCAGTTCCTGGGCGATCCGCGCCACGAGCCCGCGGGCCACGTCCGTCTTGGAGCCCTCGAGCACCTGCTCGGGGGCCCCGGCCGCGCTGAGCACGGTCAGGGTGGTGGTGTCCTGGCCGAAGACGAGGTTCTCGCCCACGTGGTTGACGGCCAGCAGGTCGCAGCCCTTGCGCACGAGCTTCCGGCGCCCGAACGTCAGGGGGTCGGTCTCGGCGTCCCCGGTCTCGGCGGCGAAGCCGACGAGGAGCTGGCGGCGCCGGGCGGTGTTGCGCAGGTCCACGAGCTCCTTGAGGATGTCGGGGTTGCGCACCAGCTCGAGCACGGGGTTGGACCCGTCCTCGGCCTTCTTCAGCTTGGCGTCGGCGATCCGGGCCGGGCGGTAGTCGGCCACCGCGGCGGCCATCACCACGACGTCGGCCCGCGCCGCGGCGCGCACGCAGGCGCGGCGCAGCTGCTCGGCGGTGCCGGCGTGCACGACCTCGACGCCGGCGGGCACCGGCGTCTCGAGGTGGGCGGCCACGAGGGTGACCGCGGCACCGGCGTCCCGGGCGGCGGCGGCGATCGCCACGCCCTGCTTGCCGGAGGAGCGGTTGCCCAGGAAACGGACGGGGTCCAGCGGCTCGCGGGTGCCGCCCGCGCTCACGAGCACCCGCGTGCCGGCCAGCGGGCCGTCGGGGGCGCCGCCGTCCCCGGCCAGGCGAAGCGCGGCGTCGCGGACGACCTCGGGCTCGGGCAGCCGGCCGGGGCCCGAGTCGGGGCCGGTGAGCCGGCCGTCGGCGGGCTCCAGGACGGTGTGCCCGTGGGCGCGCAGCTGCGCGACGTTGGCCTGCACGGCCGGGTTGAGCCACATCTCGGTGTGCATCGCCGGGGCGAACAGCACCGGGGCGCGCGTGGCGAGCAGCGTGGTGGTCAGCAGGTCGTCGGCGTGCCCGTGGGCGGCGCGCGCCAGCAGGTCGGCGGTCGCCGGGGCGACGACGACGAGGTCGGCGGCCTGGCCCTGGTGGACGTGGTTGACCTCGTCCACGCGGTCGAAGACGTCCGTGCTGACCCGCTGGCCCGAGAGCGCCTCCCAGGTGGGGGCGCCGACGAAGCGCAGCGCGGCCTCGGTGGGGACGGGCACCACCGTGTGGCCGCTCTCGGTGAACAGGCGCAGGAGCAGCGCCGCCTTGTACGCGGCGATGCCCCCGCCGATGCCGAGGACGATCCTCACGCCGCCGCGCCCCGTCGTCGGGGTGCCGGCCGGCTCACAGGTCCTGGAGGTCCCCGGGCTCGCGCCCCGGCTCCTCCGGAGCGGCGTCCGCCGCGTCGCCGGCGCCGTCGGAGGCGTTGTCGGCGGCGATGGCCGCGCCGCTGCCGGGCAGGTCGCCCAGCGGCTCGGCGGGGCTGTCGTCGCCCGAGGAGAAGTCCACCGAGGTGCCGCCGGAGAAGGCGGCGTCCGCGGAGAAGTCCACGGCGCTCTCCTCGGTGCCCTGGGCGAAGAAGTCGGCGCCGAAGACGTCGGCGGCGAGGTCGGCCTCCGTGGTGAGCTGGCCGTTCTCGGCGAACCCGGCGTGCTCGACCGGGCGACCCTCGATGAGGCCCTCGTCGATCTCGCGGAAGGCGATCGACAGCGGCTTCTCGTTGAGCTGGGTGTCCACGAGGGGACCGACGTACTCGAAGAGGCCCTCGTGCAGCTGCGAGTAGTAGGCATTGATCTGCCGGGCCCGCCGGGCGCCGAAGATCACGAGTCCGTACTTGGAGTCGGACTTCTTCAGCAGGGCGTCGATCGGCGGGTTGATGATGCCTTCGGTGTGGGTAGACAAGCGATTGCTCCAGACGGGGTGGACGGGTCTCAGGATGCCGGCTCGGGGTCGACCCCCATGAGCTGCACGAGTTCGGCGGCGGCGCGCTCGACCCGGTCGTTGATCACGGTGTGGTCGAACTCCGGCTCTGCCGCGAGCTCCAGTTTAGCGGTTTCCAGCCGGACCCGCTGTTCGGCCGCCGTCTCGGTGCCCCGGCCGACGAGCCGGGCGACCATCTCGTCCCAGCTGGGCGGGGCGAGGAACACGAAGTTGGCCTCCGGCATGGTGTTGCGGATCTGGCGGGCGCCCTGCAGGTCGATCTCGAGCAGGACGCTGAGCCCGCGCTCGAGGGCCCGCTCCACGGTGGAGCGCAGCGTGCCGTAGCGGTGCGAGTTGTGCACCACGGCCCACTCCAGCAGCTGCCCGTCGCGGGCCATGGCGTCGAACTCCTCGTCGGAGACGAAGAAGTAGTGGGTGCCGTCGACCTCCCCGGGGCGGGGGTCCCGGGTGGTCGCGGACACGGACAGCCACACCTGCGGGTAGTGGTCCCGGACGTAGGTCGAGACCGTGCCCTTGCCCACGGCCGTGGGTCCGGCGAGCACGGTCAGGGACGGGCGCGCGGCGCGGGGCGCGTCGAGGCTCACGGGCATCCTCCTGGGACTGGGGTGTTTCCCCCAATCTAGCGGATCGCGCCCGGGGCCTCCGCGCCCCGCCCGGCTCAGCGGTCCAGGTGCTCGATGAGCGCCCTGCGCTGGTGCACGCCGAGCCCGCGCAGCCGCCGAGTGCGGGCGATGCCGATCTCGTCCATGATGGCCGCGGAGCGGACCTTGCCGATGCCGGGGGTGGCCTCGAGCAGGTCCGAGACCTTCAGCCGGCTCACGGCCTCGTCCCGGTCCGCGCGGTCGAGGATCTCGGCGACCGTCATGCGGCGCTCGCGCAGCCCCTTCTTCACGTCGGCGCGCGCCGTCCGTGCCCGGGTCGCCTTCTCCCTCGCGGCGGCTCGCTCCTCGTCGGTCAACGGACGCAGTGCCATGTGGTTCCTCCTCGTCGCCACGGACTGCAGCCCCCGTCCCACGAGAGGACGGACAGCCCGTTTGCTAAAGAAACTACATGAAGAACGATGCTTCGCAAGGCGACACGACCGTGGTGTGACCAGGGGTGTCGTCGCCGGGGAGCCGGCGGGAGGAGGCGCGGGACCACCGCGGGGGCTCAGTCCAGGGCTGCCGCCAGCTCCCCTGCCGAGCGCAGGACCGCCTCCCGCAGCGCCGGCACCTCCGGTCCCCGGCGCAGGATGGCCCGGCTCGAGGCCGCGAGCACCTGCCCGGCCGCGGCGCCGAACACGGCCGGGAGCTCCTCGGCGCGGGCGCCCTGCGCGCCGTAGCCGGGGGCGAGCAGCGGCCCGCGCACCGCCGTCAGGTCGATGCCGAGCTCGGTCAGCGCGCTGCCGACCGTGGCGCCCACCACGAGCCCGCAGGAGCCGAGACCGGCCCGGGCGGCCGGCTCTCCCCCGGAACCGCGGAGCCGGTCGTTCTCGGCGGCGGCCGCGGCGCACACGGAGCCGGCGACGGACTCCCGGCCCCCGACGTGCTGGACGGAGCGACCCTCGGGGTTGGAGGTCAGCGCCAGCACGAACGTGCCGCGGCCGGTGCGGGCCGCCAGGTCGAGGGCCGGGCGCAGCGACTCGAAGCCGAGGTAGGGGCTCAAGGTCACGGCGTCCGCCGCGAGCGGGGACCCCTCCCCCAGCCACGCGTCCGCGTAGGCCCCCATCGTGGAGCCGATGTCCCCGCGCTTGGCGTCGGCGACCGTCAGCAGCTCCGCCGAGCGCGCCTGCGCGAGCAGCTCCTCGAGCACGGCGAAGCCGGCGGCGCCGTAGGGCTCGAACAGCGCCACCTGGGGCTTGATCGCGGCGGCGTGCCCGGCGGCGGCCTCCAGGACCGTGAGCGCGAACCGGCGCAGGCCCTCGGCGGAGCGGGGCAGGCCCCACGCGTCCAGCAGGCCGGGGTGCGGGTCGATGCCCACGCACAGGGGCCCGTGCTCGTCCATCGCGGCGCCCAGCCGCGCGCCGAAGGGCGCCCGGCCGGGCGCCGGGGTCACGGGGCCGGGCGCCGGGGCGGTGTCCTCAGGCACGCACGGCCTCGGGCTCGCCAGCGCGCAGGAGGACCTCCAGGCGCTGCTCGTGCTCCTGCAGGCTCGTCACGTCCCACGAGTAGGAGCGCAGCGCGGTGACGGCCTGCAGGGCGGCGCCCAGCACGGAGACCGTGGTCATCAGGGGCACGCCCACGCTGGTGGCCGCGGCGCGGATCTCGTAGCCGTCGCCGCGGGCGGCACCGCCGGCCGGGGTGTTGAAGATCAGGTCGATCTCCCCGTCGGCGATGAGGTCCACGATGGTCTGCTCCCCGGGGGCCGTCTCGCGGATCTTGCGGACCACGGTGGACTCGATGCCGTTGCGGCGCAGCACGTCCGCGGTGCCGCCGGTGGCGAGGATCTCGAAGCCGAGGTCGCGGAACATCCGCACGTAGGCGATCGAGGAGCGCTTGTCCTTGTTGGCCACGGACACGAACATCCGCCCGGACGTGGGCAGGGAGACGTTCGCCGCCGCCTGCGCCTTGGCGAAGGCGGTGTCGAAGTACTTGTCCAGGCCCATGACCTCGCCGGTGGAGCGCATCTCCGGGCCGAGCAGGGAGTCGACCACCGCCCCCTCGGCGGTGCGGAAGCGCGCGAAGGGCAGGACGGCCTCCTTCACGGCCACGGGGGCCGAGGCGGGCAGCGTGGACCCGTCGATCCGCTGCGGCAGGTGGCCCTGGGCCCGCAGCTGGGCGATGGTGGTGCCGGTGCCGATGAGGGCGGCGGCCTTGGCCAGCTGCACGCCCGTGGCCTTGGAGACGAACGGCACGGTGCGGGAGGCCCGCGGGTTGGCCTCGATGACGTAGAGGATGTCGGAGGCCACGGCGAACTGGATGTTGATGAGCCCGCACACGCCCACGCCGCGGGCGATGGCCAGGGTGGCCTCGCGCACGCGCTCGACCACGTCCGGGCCGAGGGTGATGGACGGCAGGGTGCACGCGGAGTCCCCGGAGTGGATGCCGGCCTCCTCGAGGTGCTCCATGACGCCGCCCACGTACAGGTCCGTCCCGTCGTAGAGGGCGTCCACGTCGATCTCGATGGCGTCCTCGAGGAACTTGTCGATCAGCGCGGGCCGCGAGGCGGAGACCTCGGTGGCGTTCTGCAGGTAGCGGGCCAGGGCCGGCTCGTCGTAGACGATCTCCATGCCGCGGCCGCCGAGCACGTACGAGGGACGCACGAGCACCGGGTAGCCGATGTCGTCCGCGATCCGCTTGGCGGCCTCGAAGGTGGACGCCGTGCCGTTCTTCGGCTGGCGCAGCCCGGCCTCGGCGAGGACCCGGGCGAACTCCCCGCGGTCCTCGGCGAGGTCGATGGCCTCCGGGGTGGTGCCGAGGATCGGCACGCCCGCGGCCTTGAGCTGGGCGGCGAGCTTGAGCGGGGTCTGCCCGCCGAGCTGCACGAACACCCCGAGCAGCCCGCCGGTGCGCCGCTCCGTCTCGACGACCTCCATGACGTCCTCGAAGGTCAGCGGTTCGAAGTACAGCCGCGTGGAGACGTCGTAGTCGGTGGAGACGGTCTCCGGGTTGCAGTTGACCATCACGGTCTCGTGCCCGGCCTCGCGCAGCACCATGGAGGCGTGCACGCACGAGTAGTCGAACTCGATGCCCTGCCCGATCCGGTTCGGCCCGGAGCCGAGGATCATGATGGAGGCGCGCTCGTGCCGGCCGACCTCGCTCTCCTCGTCGTAGGAGGAGTAGTGGTACGGGGTGAACGCCTCGAACTCCGCCGCGCACGTGTCGACGGTCTTGAACACGGGGCGGATGCCCAGCGCGTGGCGCACGCCGCGGACCACGTCCTCGGCCAGGTGGGCGAGCTCGCCGATCTGGGCGTCGGAGAAGCCGTGCCGCTTGGCCAGGCGCAGGGTGCGCACCGTGAGGTCGGCGTCCTGGCGCACCACGTCCGCGACCTCGTTGAGCAGCACCAGCTGGTCGAGGAACCAGGGGTCGATGCCCGTGGCCTCGTAGAGCCGCTCCACGGACGCGCCGGCCAGCAGGGCCTGCTGGACCTGCTGGATCCGCTCGGTGGTGGGCGTGCGGGTGGCGTCGACGAGCCGCGCCAGGGCGTCGTCGTCGAGCTCGGGGCGCACGAACGAGAAGCTGGAGCCCTTCTGCTCGAGGGAGCGCATGGCCTTCTGCAGCGCCTCGGTGAAGTTGCGCCCGATCGCCATGGCCTCGCCGACCGACTTCATGGTGGTGGTCAGCGTGGGGTCCGCGGCGGGGAACTTCTCGAACGCGAAGCGCGGGATCTTCACGACGACGTAGTCCAGCGTCGGCTCGAAGGACGCGGGGGTCTTGCGGGTGATGTCGTTGGGGATCTCGTCGAGGGTGTAGCCCAGCGACAGCTTCGTGGCGATCTTAGCGATCGGGAAGCCCGTGGCCTTGGAGGCGAGGGCCGAGGAGCGGGAGACGCGCGGGTTCATCTCGATGACGACGACGCGGCCGGTGTCCGGCTCGATCGCGAACTGGATGTTGCACCCACCGGTGTCCACGCCGACCTCGCGGATCACGGCGATCGCGATGTCCCGCAGGTTCTGGTACTCGCGGTCGGTCAGCGTCATGGCCGGGGCCACGGTGATCGAGTCCCCGGTGTGCACGCCCACGGGGTCGAAGTTCTCGATGGAGCACACGACCACGACGTTGTCGTTCTTGTCGCGCATCATCTCCAGCTCGTACTCCTTCCAGCCGAGGATGGACTCCTCGAGGAGCACCTCGGAGGTGGGGCTGTACTGGATGCCGGCGCCGGCGATGCGGTGCAGGTCCTCCTCGTCGTAGGCCAGGCCCGAGCCGAGGCCGCCCATCGTGAAGGACGGGCGGACCACCATGGGGTAGCCCAGCTCCTGGGCGGCGGCCAGGGCCTCGGGCATGGAGTGCACGATGACGGAGCGGGCGGACTCGGCGCCGCAGCGCTCCACCACGCCCTTGAACTTCTCGCGGTCCTCGCCCAGGTTGATGGCCTCGACGTTGGCGCCGATCAGCTCCACCCCGTACTTGTCGAGCACGCCGTTGGCGTCGAGGGCGATCGCCGTGTTGAGCGCCGTCTGCCCGCCCAGGGTGGGCAGCAGGGCGTCGGGCCGCTCCTTGGCGATGATCTTCTCCACCACCTCGGGGGTGATGGGCTCCACGTAGGTCGCGTCGGCGAACTCGGGGTCGGTCATGATGGTCGCCGGGTTGGAGTTCACGAGGATGACCCGCAGGCCCTCCTCCTTGAGCACCCGGAGGGCCTGCGTGCCCGAGTAGTCGAACTCGGCGGCCTGTCCGATGACGATCGGCCCGGAGCCGATGACCAGAACGCTGGTGAGATCTGTCCTGCGCGGCATGTCAGTTCTGCCCTTCTTCCTGTGCGTTCGGGGTGTCCTCGGGGCTCTGGGCGCCCTGGGCGCCGCCGGGGACGGCGTTGTCGACGGTCGGGTCGGCGCGGCCGTCCCGGTGGCTGTCCATCAGCTCGATGAACCGGCCGAAGAGGTAGGAGGCGTCGTGCGGGCCGGCGGCGGCCTCCGGGTGGTACTGCACCGAGAACGCGGGCAGGTCGAGGCAGTTGAGGCCCTCCACCACGTCGTCGTTGAGGCACACGTGGCTGACCTCGACGCGGCCGAACTCGCCCAGGGGCGCCTCGACCGGGCCGTCGAGGGGCGCGTCCACGGCGAAGCCGTGGTTGTGGGCGGTGATCTCCACGCGCCCGGTCCGCCGGTCCAGGACCGGCTGGTTGATCCCGCGGTGGCCGAAGACCAGCTTGTAGGTGCCGAAGCCCAGGGCCCGGCCGAGCAGCTGGTTGCCGAAGCAGATGCCGAAGAACGGGATCCCGGCGCGCAGCACCTCCCGCAGCGTCTCGATCTGCCGCTCGGCGGTGGCGGGGTCGCCGGGGCCGTTGGAGAAGAACACCCCGCGCGGGGCCAGGGCCCGGATCTGCTCGAAGCCGGTGTCGGCGGGCACCACGTGCACCCGCACCCCGCGCTCGGCGAAGCGGTGCGGGGTCATCGACTTGATGCCGAGGTCCACCGCCACCAGCTCGTGCAGGACCTCGCCGGTCCAGCCGTGCTCGGCGGGCTCCACGACGTAGGCCTCGGGGGCGGAGACGGTCTCGGCGAGCCGGCGGCCCTCCATCCGCTCGGCGGCGCCGACCTCGGCGACGAGCTCGGCGTCGGGGCGCAGCGCGGCGTCCCCGGAGAAGATCCCGCCGCGCATCGCGCCGCGGTCCCGCAGGTGGCGGGTGATGGCCCGGGTGTCGACGTCCTGGATGCCGACGACGCCCTGGGCCACCAGCTGCTCGTCGAGGGACCCCTCGGAGCGCCAGTTGGACGGGCGGCGGGCGGCGTCGCGCACGACGTAGCCGGACACCCAGATCCGCCGGGACTCGGCGTCGGCGGCGTTGACGCCGGTGTTGCCGATGTGCGGGGCGGTCTGCACGACGAGCTGGCCGGCGTAGGACGGGTCGGTGATGGTCTCCTGGTAGCCGGTCATGCCGGTGGAGAACACGGCCTCGCCGAGGGCGGTGCCGAGGGCGCCGTAGGCGCGGCCGCGGAAGACGCGGCCGTCCTCCAGCACGAGCACGGCGGGGTCAGTGGTGATCGAGCTCAAGGTCGTCCTCACGTTCGGGTCTGTGGGTCGGGAAGGCGGGGCGGCGGGTGCCGCCGGCGGGTCAGGAGTGCGGTGCCGGGACGATCGCCTCCACGGCGTCGAGGAGGCGCTGCTTGTCCTCGGCCCGCTGGGTGCGGAAGCCGGTGTCCACCACGGTGGAGCCCAGCCGCCAGGTCAGCACGGCGAGCCCGTCCCGCTCCACGAACTTGCCGACCATGCCGGAGCTGGTGCCCACGGCCACGAGGTCGGCGGCGGGGACGAACAGGCCCGGGGCGCCCTGCCGGTCCAGGAGCACGCCGTCGTCGTGGACCAGGGCCGTCGCCCGGGCGCGCACGCCCAGTCCGTGGGCCGCGATCCGCTCGAGCGGGGCGCCGGTCTCCGTGGTGCTCACGTACATGCCCGGGACCACGAGCCGGGGCTCGCGCTCCTCGATCCCCTCGGGCGGCGCGGCCGGCGCCGCGATCCCCGACTGGCGTCGCACGCGCGTGCGCCAGCCCCGGCGGAGCAGGGCGAAGAGCACGGCGAGGACGATGACCGTGACGAGCACGGTGCTGAGCTGGTCCATGGGACGGGGGCCTCCGGGCGGTGGAAGGGGGTCGGCGCGGTCAGGCGGCGGGGGTCGGGGCGGGGGTGTTGAGGGCCCCGTCGAGGACGGTGGGGTGGCCGCGGAAGAAGGTGGCGCGGACCGCGCCGGGCAGCTCCATGCCGCGGTAGGGGCTGTTGCGGCCCTTGGACGCGTGCCGGGCGGGGTCCACCACGGTGGTCGCGGCCGGGTCCCACAGGGTGAGGTGAGCGGGCTCGCCCTCCTCGAGCGGCCGGCCCTGGCCGGCGAGGCGCCCGATCCGGGCGGGGGTCGCCGAGGTGATCCGGGCGACGTCGCGCCAGGTCAGCAGGCCGGTGTCGACGAGGCTGAGCTGGACCACGGACAGCGCGGTCTCGAGCCCGGTCATCCCGTTGGCCGCGCAGGACCACTCGCACTCCTTGTCCTCGGCGGGGTGCGGGGCGTGGTCGGTGCCGATCACGTCGATGGTGCCGTCGGCCACGGCCGCGCGCAGGGCGTGCACGTCCTCGTCCGTGCGCAGCGGCGGGTTGACCTTGAACACCGGGTCGAAGCTGCGGACCCGCTCGTCGGTGAGCAGCAGGTGGTGCGGGGTGGCCTCGGCGGTGACGTCGATGCCGCGCTGCTTGGCCCAGCGGACGATGTCCACGGAGCCCCTGGTCGAGAGGTGGCAGATGTGCACGCGGGAGCCGACGTGCTCGGCGAGCAGCACGTCGCGGGCGATGATGGCCTCCTCCGCGACGGCGGGCCAGCCCGTCAGCCCGAGCTCGGCGGACACGGCGCCCTCGTTCATCTGGGCGCCCTCCGTCAGCCGCGGCTCCTGGGCGTGCTGGGCCACGACGCCGTCGAAGCCCTTGACGTACTCCAGGGCCCGGCGCATGAGCACCGGGTCGTGCACGCACATGCCGTCGTCGGAGAACATCCGCACGCCCGCGCGGGACTCGGCCATCGCCATGATCTCGGACAGCCGCTCGCCCTTCAGACCCACGGTCACGGCGCCCACGGGACGGACCTCGACCCAGCCCGCGGAGCGGCCCAGCTCGTGCACCTGCTCCACCACACCGGCGGTGTCCGCCACGGGATCGGAGTTGGCCATCGCGAAGACCGCGGTGTAGCCGCCGAGCGCGGCCGCCCGGGTGCCGGTCTCGACGGTCTCGGCGTCCTCCCGGCCGGGCTCGCGCAGGTGCGTGTGGATGTCCACGAGCCCGGGCAGGGCCACGAGCCCGGCGGCGTCGAGGATCCGGGCGTCGCCCGCGTCCGCGGCGAGGTCGGGGCCGATGCGCCGGATCACGCCGTCCTCGACGAGGATGTCGGCGGTCTGCTCGCCGAGCAGCTGGGCGCCCTGGATGAGGTACGAGGTCACGAGAGGTCAGCGCTCCTGGGGGTGCGGGGTGGAGGTGGGGTCGAGGTCGTCGCCGGAGAGCAGCAGGTAGAGCACCGACATCCGCACGGAGACGCCGTTGCGCACCTGGTCCAGGACCGTGGAGCGCGGGGAGTCCGCCGCGGCGGAGGAGATCTCCAGCCCGCGGTTCATGGGTCCCGGGTGCATGATCGCCGTGGCGGCCCCGGCGGCGTCGAGGGCGGCGACCCGCTCGGGGGTGAGCCCCCACTCCCGGGCGTACTCCTGGGCGGTCGGGAAGAACGCGGCGTGCATCCGCTCCCGCTGCACGCGCAGCATCATCACCGCGTCCGGGGCGGGGTCCAGGGCCTCGTCGAGGGAGAAGACCACCCGGCACGGCCAGTCCGCGATGCCGACGGGCAGCAGGGTGGGCGGGGCCACGAACGTGACCCGGGCGCCCAGGGTGGTGAACAGCCACAGGTCGGAGCGGGCCACCCGGGAGTGCAGGACGTCGCCGACGATCACCACGTGCATGCCCTCGAGGTCGAGCCCGCGGGTGCTCTCGCGGCCCTCGGTGCGGGCACGGTGCTGGCGCAGGGTCATGGCGTCGAGCAGGGCCTGCGTGGGGTGCTCGTGGGTGCCGTCGCCGGCGTTGACCACCGCGGCGTCGATCCAGTCGGACTCCGCGAGCTGCTGCGGGGAGCCGGAGGCCGAGTGCCGGATCACCACGGCGTCGGCGCTCATCGCCGCGAGGGTCTGGGCGGTGTCCTTGAGGGACTCCCCCTTCGAGACCGAGGAGCCTTTCGCGGAGAAGTTGAGGACGTCCGCGGACAGGCGCTTGGCGGCCGTCTCGAAGGAGATGCGGGTGCGGGTCGAGTCCTCGAAGAAGAGGTTGACCACGGTGCGGCCCCGCAGCGCGGGGAGCTTCTTGACGGAGCGCTGGCCCACGGCGGCCATCTGGTCCGCGGTGTCCAGGAACGTCAGGGCGGCGTCGTAGGAGAGGTCCTTCGTGGACAGCAGGTGCCTCATGCGCCGGTTCCCGGCACGGTGGTCTCGATGACCACGCAGTCGGCGTTCTCCGCCGCGCGGGGCTCGGGGTCGGTCTCGGCCAGCCGGACCCGGACCTTCTCCTGGGAGGAGGTCGGCAGGTTCTTGCCCACGTGGTCGGCGCGGATGGGCAGCTCCCGGTGGCCGCGGTCGACGAGCACGGCGAGGCGGACCACGCGGGGCCGGCCGACGTCCACGAGGGCGTCGAGGGCGGCGCGCACGGTGCGCCCGGAGTACAGGACGTCGTCGACGAGGACCACGGTGCGCCCGTCGATGCCCTGCACGGGGATGCGGGTCGGCTGGGGGGCGCGGGCGGGATTCTTGCGCAGGTCGTCGCGGAACATCGTGACGTCGAGCTGGCCGAGGCTCGCGGCGGCGTCGAAGCCGGTGTCGGAGGCTGCGATCTTGGCGGCGATCCGCTGGGCCAGCGGGTAGCCGCGGCGCGGGATGCCGAGCAGGACGAGGTCCGAGCTGCCCCTGTTGGCCTCGAGGATCTCGTGGGCGATGCGCGTCAGGGCGCGGTCGATGTCGGCTGCCGAGAGGATGACGCGCGCGGCGGCGGGTCCCGTCGAGGGACCGGCCGCGGAGGTGTCGTCGTTCATGGGTGCCGCCTCCTTCCCCGCCTCACAGGACGGACTTAAAGGTTGCTTGCTCGCCCCAAACTAGCACAGCGGCCCTGACGCCCCGGGCCCGGTGTGACGCCCGCCTCCCCCGGCGACCCCGCCCGGGCTGGGCGCTGTGGTCGGCCCGCTCCCACCAGGCGGCGGTGGCCGCGGCGGAGCCGAGGGCGACGAGCGCGACGCCCAGGACGCCGCCCGGACCGGCGCCGGCGGCGTCCGGGCCGGCCGTCCCGGCGAGGAGGGCGGGCACGGCCCAGGGGTACCACGCGCCGTGGCCGACCGCGGCGAGCACCTGAGCCACGAGGACGGTGAGGGCCACGGCCCCGGCGGTGGCCCAGGGCACGCTGGAGCGGCGCAGCTTCAGCCCCTCCGCCCCGAGGGCGGCCGCCGGCTCACCGGTCACCGGGGCGCTCCTGCCGGTGCTGCGCGCCCACCAGGCGCAGGAAGTAGGCCTCGAGGTCCTCGCGGACCACCGCGAGGCCGGTGGGGGGGGCACGCCGCCGTGGACGAGGGCGGCGGCCACGGCGTCCGGGCGGTCCGCGGCGCCGGCGTCGCCGAGCACGGCCGCGGGCCCCTCGCGGTGCGCGTCGCCGCACCCGCGGCCGAGGGCCGGACCATGCCGAGGACCGTCCGCATGACGGTGGTCTTGCCGGCGCCGTTGAGGCCCAGCAGCGCGTAGACCTCCCCCGGGCTGACCTCGAGGGTGACGCGGTCGACCGCGCGCACGGTCCCGTAGTGCTTCGAGACGCCCTGCAGGCGCAGCGCGGGAGCTGTCATGCGGACCTCCCCGGGACGCACGGTCGTGGTCCCGGAAATGGTAGCGCCCCGGGCGGGGTCCGCCGGCCCCGTCAGCCGAGCAGGGTCGGCTTCATCTGCTGCAGCCGGCCCAGCAGACCGTTGACGAAGCGCGGGGAGTCGTCGCCCGCGAGCTCCTTGGCGAGGCTCACGGCCTCGGCCACGGCGACCCCGTCCGGGACGTCGTCGTTGAACAGCAGCTCCCAGGCCCCCACGCGCAGCACGTTGCGGTCCACCGCGGGCATCCGCTCGAGGGTCCAGCCCTGGGAGTACGTCTCGAGGTACTCGTCGAGCTCACCGCGGCGCATCGTGACGCCGAGGACGAGCTCCTCGGCGTACGGGGAGACCTGCGAGTCGCTGTGCATCCGGCGCCGCTCCATGACCTCGCGGGCGTCCTCGGAACGCTGCTCGGCCTCGAAGAGGATCTCCACGGCGCGCCGGCGCGCCTTGCCCCGGGCGCTCACTCGTTGACGCGGCCCAGGTAGTCACCCGTGCGGGTGTCGACCTTGACCTTGGTGCCCTGCTCGAGGAACAGCGGCACCTGGATCTGGTAGCCGGTCTCCACGGTGGCGGGCTTGGTGCCGCCGGTGGAGCGGTCGCCCTGCAGGCCCGGCTCGGTGTAGGTGATCTCGAGGACCACGGACGCGGGCAGCTCGATGTAGAGCGGGGCCCCCTCGTGCAGCGCGATGGTCACGTTGAGGTTCTCGAGCATGAAGTTGGCGGCGTCTCCCACCACCTCACCGGGGACGGTGATCTGGTCGTAGGTCTTGTTGTCCATGAAGACGTAGTCGGCGCCGTCCTGGTACAGGTACTGGTACTCGCTGCGGTCCACCGTGGCGGTCTCGATCTTCGCACCGGCGTTGAAGGTCTTGTCGACGACCTTCCCAGAGGTGATGTTGCGCATCTTGGTGCGCACGAACGCCCCGCCCTTGCCCGGCTTCACGTGCTGGAACTCGATCACGTTCCAGAGGTTGCCCTCCAGCTTCAGGACGGTGCCGTTCTTGATGTCGTTGGTCGTAGCCACAGGTTCTCTCTCTGGTTGTCTGCGAAGTCGGCAGGTCGGCGCGGACAGGGGGGTGTCGTCCCGGACCGCGGACCAGTCTAGCTGGGCGCGCCCTCGGCGATCTCCTGGTAGCTCGCGAAGAGGATCGCGGGGTCGGGGACCTCGAGCACGCGGGGCCGGCCGACGGCGTCGAGGACGACGAAGCGCAGCAGGTTCCCGCGCGTCTTCTTGTCCCGCTTCATGACCTCGAGCAGCCGCGGCCACTGGTCCCACCGGTACGCGGTCGGCAGGCCGAGGGAGGCGAGGATGCTGCGGTGGCGCTCGACGACGTCGTCGGCCAGGTTCCCGGCGGTGCGGGCGAGCTCGGCGGCGAAGACCAGCCCCACCGAGACCGCGGCGCCGTGGCGCCACTGGTAGCGCTCGTTGTGCTCGATCGCGTGGCCGAGGGTGTGCCCGTAGTTGAGCATCTCCCGGCGGCCGGCCTCGCGCAGGTCGCCGGAGACGATCTCGGCCTTGACCCGGATGCTGCGCTCCACGAGCTCCCGGACCACCTCGGACTGCGAGTCGCGCACCGCCTCCGGGTGGTCCTCGATCAGCTCGAGGATCCGCTCGTCGGCGATGAAGCCGCACTTGACGACCTCCGCCATGCCGGTGAGCAGCTCGTTCTCGGGCAGCGTCCGCAGCGTGTCGAGGTCGCACAGCACGGCCGCGGGCGGGTGGAAGGCGCCCACGAGGTTCTTGCCCTCGGCCGTGTTGATCCCGGTCTTGCCGCCCACGGCGGCGTCGACCATGCCGAGCAGGGTGGTGGGCACGTGCACCACGCGCACACCGCGCAGCCACGTGGCGGCCACGAACCCCGCGAGGTCGGAGACCGCTCCCCCGCCCACGGACACGATCGCGTCCGAGCGGGTGAAGTCGTTCTGCCCGAGGACCTGCCAGCAGAAGGACGCCACCTGGACGTGCTTGCCCTCCTCGGCGTCGGGGATCTCGGCGGTGAACGCCTGGTAGCCCTGTCCGCGCAGCTCCTCCATGACCACGTCGCCGGTGCTGCGCAGCGCCCGCGGGTGGATGACGAGCACGCGCTGGACCCGGTCGCCGAGCACGCGGGGGACCTCGCCGAGCAACCCGTGGCCGACGAGGACGTCGTAGTTCTCGGCCGGGCGCTCCCCGGTGACGGGGATGGTCGTGACGGTGCGGGGAGCGGACTCGCTCATGCCTGGGCCTCCTGGGTGCTGTCGGTGGTGCCGCCGGCGCTCCGCGCGGAGCGCAGGCGGGTGAGCTCCGCCTCGAGGTCGGCGCCGATCTCGGCGACGGGCCGGTTGCCGCGGCCGTCGAGGGTGATGTCGGCGAGCTCCTCGTAGCAGGCGCGCCGGGACTCGTAGAGCTCCTGCCAGCGCCGCTCCGGGTCCGGCTGGAGCATGGGGCGGGTCCGGTTGCCGCTGATCCGGGGCAGCACGGTCTCGGTGTCCACCTCGAGGTAGGCGACGAGCTCGTGGCGCAGCAGCTCGCGGGTGGACGGGGTCGTGGGGGCGCCGCCGCCCACGGAGAAGATCGCGTTGGCGTGGTCCGGGTCCCGCAGGATCTCGGCCACGGTGTCCGCCTCGAGGTCGCGGAAGTACTTCTCGCCGTGCTCCGCGAAGATCTTCGAGATCACCCCGTACCGGGAGACGATGACCTGGTCGGCGTCCACGAAGTCGTAGCCGTAGAACTTGGACATGTGCAGGGCCAGGAAGGACTTCCCGGCGGCCATGGGCCCGATGAGCACCACGGGCCGCTGCGGGGTCTCGGCGGCGTCGGCCGGGGCGGGGAACTGCGCGTTCACGCCTGGGCCTCCCCTGGCTCGGCGGGCGCGGCCGCATCTGCGGGGGCCCCGGTCTCGGCGGGGGCCACGAGGGGGTCGCCCATGTGGTCGTCGCGCGCCGCGGCGGCGTCGTCCCCGAAGGCCCCGAGCTCGCCGGCGGAGTGCAGGGACTCCGGGATCGCGGCGAGGTAGGCGTCCTTGTTGCGGGCGGTCTCGGTGATCGAGTCCCCGCCGAACTTCTCCGTCACGGCGTCGGCGAGCACGAGGGCGACCATCGCCTCGGCGACCACCCCGGCGGCGGGCACGGCGCAGACGTCCGAGCGCTGGTGGTGGGCGCGGGCGGCCTCGCCGGTGGCGACGTCGACGGTGCGCAGCGCCTTCGGCACGGTGGCGATGGGCTTCATGGCCGCGCGCACGCGCAGGACGTCACCGATGGACATGCCGCCCTCGATCCCGCCGGCGCGGTTGCTCACGCGGCGCACCGCGCCGTCGGCGCCGCGGGAGATCTCGTCGTGGGCCTCGGAGCCGGGCCGGGCGGCGGTCAGGAAGCCGTCCCCGACCTCGACGCCCTTGATGGCCTGGATGCCCATCAGGGCCCCGGCCAGGCGCGAGTCGAGCCGCCGGTCCCAGTGCACGTACGAGCCGAGCCCCGGGGGCAGCCCGTAGGCGAGGACCTCGACGACGCCGCCGAGGGTCTCCCCGTCCTTGTGGGCGGCGTCCACCGCCGTCACCATGGCCTCCGCCGTGGCGGGGTCGAAGCAGCGCAGGGGGTCGGCGTCGAGGCCGGGGACGTCGGAGGGCAGCGGGCGCGCGGCGTCCACCGGGGCGCTGACGGCGCCCACGGCCGTGGTGTGGGAGACGAGCTGCACGCCCACGGCCTCGAGGATCTTCGCGGCGACGGCGCCGAGGGCCACGCGCGTGGCCGTCTCCCGGGCGCTGGCGCGCTCGAGCACGGGCCGCGCCTCGTCGAAGCCGTACTTCTGCATGCCGGTGAGGTCCGCGTGGCCGGGGCGGGGGCGGGTGAGGGGGGCGTTGCGGGCGCGGCCCGCGAGCACCTCCGGGTCCACGGGGTCCGCGGACATCACCTCGCGCCACTTGGGCCACTCGGTGTTGGCGATCTCGATCGCCACCGGCCCGCCCTGGGTCACGCCGTGGCGCACGCCGCCGAGCAGGCGCACCTGATCCTGCTCGAACTTCATCCGCGCGCCGCGCCCGTAGCCGAGCCGGCGGCGGGCCAGGGCGTCGCGGACGTCCTGGCTGGTCAGGCTCACCCCAGCCGGGACGCCCTCGATGATCCCGACGAGCGCCTCGCCGTGCGACTCGCCGGCCGTGAGCCAACGCAACATAACAACTCTTTCCGTTCGGGGTCTCGGCGACAGGGCCCCGCGGGGCGCGGCCGCCGACAGGTCTCAGGTGCGGGGCAGGGACGGGGCGGCGAGGATGGGCCGCCCCACGGCCGCGCACATCGCGGCGACCACGTCCTGCTCGCGGGGCAGGGGTGTGCCCGGATCGCGGCCGGTGAACAGGCGGATCTGGTCCACCGCCTGGAAGATCAGCATATCGAGTCCCGGGGCCACCGCTCCCCCGGCCCGGGACCAGACCGCGGCCACCGCCGACGGCCACGGGTCGTAGGCGGCGTCCAGGAGGACGCCCGTGGTGGTCGGGGCGGCGGCCTCCAGCTGCGCCGCCAGCTCGTCCGCGCCGTGCGGCGGGAGGGTGGAGACGACCACGTCGTACGCGGCCAGGAGGCCCGGCGCCTCGTCCCACGCCCGCAGGTGCACGGGGATCCCGAGCCGGCGCCCCGCCTCGACGGCGCGCCCGGCGCGGGTGGCGGAGCGCACGAAGACGTCCACGGAGGCGGCCCCGAGCCGCTGCGCGGCGGCGACGGCGGCCGTGGCCGTGCCGCCCCCGCCGAGGACGGCAGCCCGGGGGACGGCCGGCACGGTGCCCGCCGCGAGCACCGCGCCCACGATGCCGGTGACGTCGGTGTTGTGGCCGAGCACCGTCCCGTCCGGGCGGAAGAGCAGGGTGTTGACCGCGCCCACCGCCGCCCCGAGGACCGTGAGCTCGTCCGCGCACGCGGCGGCCACCGACTTCAGGGGCATCGTCACCGACAGCCCGCGCCAGGCGGGATCGGACCGGCGGGCGTCGACGAACGGCGGGAGCTGCTCCTCGACCAGGTCGTGGGCGTCGTAGTGCACGTCCTCGCCCAGCACCGCGTACGCGGCGCGGTGCAGGTCCGGGGACCTCGAGTGGCCGATGGGGTGGCCCACCACGGCGGCGCGGGCGGGACTCACCCGCACCGGCCCTCGTTCTCGCTGCACCACTGGTTGTACTCCTCCACGTACCCCAGGTGCTCCGCGTAGGTCTCGGCGAACTTCGTCTCGCCCGTGTCCAGGTCCACGGTCACCCAGAAGTAGTAGTCGTTGTCCTGCGGGTCGGCGGCCGCCGCGATGGCGGCGTCGCCCGGGGAGCCGATGGGGCCCACCGGCAGGCCGGGGTTGGCGAAGGTGTTGTACCGGTTGGACTCGTCGCGGCGCTCCTCCTCCGAGAAGTCGTAGCTGCGGCGGTCGAGGCCGTAGGTCACGGACGCGTCGGACTGGATGAAACCGGAGGTCTCGCCGTCGGGGTTCTCGAGCCGGTTCTCGATCGCGCCGGCCACCACGTCGTAGTGCTCGGGCTGGACCTCGAACTCGATGATCGAGCCGATGGTGAGCACCTCGAAGATCTGGTCCTCGTCGCTGATGCCGTTGTCGTCGAGGGTCGTGCGGGTGCGGTCCACCATCGTCTGCAGGATCTGCTCCGCCGTGGCGTCCAGCGGGAACCGGTACTCGCCCGGGTGCAGCCAGCCCTCGAGGGTGGGGAAGCGGTCCGGGATCCCGAACGTCGCCGTGTCCTCCCGGTAGGCCTCGAACTCGGAGACGGGGATGCCGGTGGACTCGCTGAGGACCCCGAACACGTCGGTCATGCGCAGGGTCCGGTTGACCGCCGCGTAGTGGGTGGCCTCGTCCTCCTCCATGAGCGCGTCCACGGCGGCCTCCGAGCTCATCTCCGTGCGCAGCTCGTACTCGCCCGGCTGGATGAACTGCTCGGCGTGCTCCTCCTGGTAGGTCTCGACGAACGTCTCGGCGTCCGCCACGATCCCCTGCGCCTCGAGGGCCACGGCGATCTGGCCGGTGGTGGCGCCGTCGGCCACGGAGAAGGTCACGGGGTCCTTGCCGTCGCCGCGGTAGTCGCGGACCTCGAACCACCGGAAGGTGGAGCCGAGCACGGACACCGTGATCAGCGCGGCGAGCAGGAACAGGGCGATGGCCGTGGTCAGTGAGACGCGGCCGCGGCGCCGGCGCCGCTTGACCTGCTCGGGGGTGAGCTCCTCGTGCTCGAAGACGCCGCGCAGGCCCGTGGAGGGCTCCCTCGAGGACGGGGCGTCCAGGAGGCTGCCCAGACCGCCGCCGGACGACTCCCGGGGCGCCTCGGGTCGGCGGGGCGCCGACTGGTCGTACGGATCGTCGCTCACGAATGCTCTCCGTCCGGATCGGTGGTCGTCAACGGTGCCGTACGCGCCCGGTCGGGCGCTCCGGCGGTGTCCTCGGCGGTGTCCTCGGCCGTGTTCCCGGCTCCGGTGGACGACTCCCCGCGGCGGGCCGCGGCCGGACCCTGCCCGTCGCGGTCACCCCCATTATGCGGGACGGCGGGTGCCGCGGCGCCGGGGACCGGCGGTTCCACCGGCGCGCCGGGCTCCGCCCCGGTCGCCCTGGCCCGGTCCACGGCGCTCTGCAGGATGGTGGCCGCGGCCACCTGGTCGACCTTGTCCATGTGGTCGCGGCGGGCGACCCCGGCCTCCAGCAGCGCCCGGTGGGCGTCCACGGTGCTGAGGCGCTCGTCGACCAGCCGCACCGGCACGTCGCGGCCCTTCACGCGCAGCCGCCGCACGAGGGCCTCCGCGTAGTCGCGCGCCATCGCGGTCGAGGCGTTCTCCCCGCCGTCGAGGCTGCGGGGCAGCCCCACGTAGACGGCGACGACGTCGTGCTCCTGGACCAGACCGGCCAGCAGCTTCACGTCGAAGCCCTTCCGGGGGTCGGGGTCGCGCCGCAGCGTGGTAAGCGGCGTGGCGAGGATGCCGTCGGGGTCGCACAGGGCGACCCCGACGCGGACGAGGCCGACGTCGACCCCCATCCGCCGTCCCCGGGCGTAGGCGTCGCTCACGCGGCGGCGCCGCCCGTCGCCCGGGCGATGTCGGCCAGCACCGCGTCCAGGGCGGCCCCCGTTTTGGCCGGGTCCTGCCCGCCGCCCTGGGCGATGTCGTCCTTGCCGCCGCCGCCGCCGCCGAGGACCTTGGCGGCCGTGCGCACGAGCCGGCCGGCCTGCACCCCGGCCGCGCGGGCGCCCTCGGTGGTCGCCACGAGGACCAGGGGACGGCCCTTGGCCGTGCCCGTGACGGCGACGACGAACGGCTCCGCCGTCATCCGGCCGCGCAGGTCGAGGGCGAGCGAGCGGACGTCGTCGGCCCCGGAGACCTCGCCCATGTCGTGGGTCAGGACCTTTACGGCGCCGACCTCCCGCACGCCGTCGAGCAGGGCGCCGGCCTGCGCCTGGAGCTTCTCCCGGCGCAGGACCGCGAGCTCCTTCTCGGCCGACTTCAGCTTCTCGAGGGTGCCCGCCAGGCGCTCGGGCAGCTCCGCGGAGGACTGCACCTTGAGCATGCCGGTGAGCTGGTGCACGAGGGTCCGCTCGGCCGCGAGGTGGCGGAACGAGTCCAGGCCCACGAGCGCCTCGACGCGGCGGTTGCCCGAGCCCACGGACTGCTCGGTGAGCAGGGTGAGGGAGCCGATCTGGGCGGTGCCGCCCACGTGCGTGCCGCCGCACAGCTCCCGGGACCAGGGTCCGTTCAGCTCGACCACGCGCACCCGGTCCCCGTACTTCTCGCCGAACAGGGACATGGCGCCCATGGCCTTGGCCTCGTCGAGAGCCATCTCCTGCGTGACGACCTCGTGGTTGGCGTGGATCGCCGCGTTGGAGACCTCCTCGATCTCCCGGCGCTGGGCCTCGGCGAGCCCCTCGCCCCACGCGAAGTCGAAGCGCAGGTACCCCTCCTTGTTGAAGGAACCGCGCTGGACGGCCTCGGGGCCGAGGATGTCGTGCAGGGCCGCGTGGACGATGTGGGTGCCGGTGTGGGCGGCCTCGGCGGCGCGCCGGCGGGCGACGTCCACCTGGGCGAGCACCGTGGCTCCGGAAAGGGCCTCACCCTCGCGCACGACCGCCTGGTGCACGGACAGCCCCTTCACGGGCTGCTGGACGTCGGTGACCTCGAGCACGAAGCCGTCGCCGCTGATGGTGCCCCGGTCGGCGGCCTGGCCGCCGGCCTCGGCGTAGAACGGCGTCTCGTCGAGGACGACCTCGACGTGCTCCCCGGCCGAGGCTGCAGGGACGGTCACGCCGTCCTGCAGCAGGGCGCGCAGCACGGTCTCGTGGCCGAGCCGGGTGTAGCCGGTGAACACCGAGCCGCCCTCGTCGACGAGCCGGCGGAACACCGAGAGGTCGGCGTGGGCGCCCTTCTTGGCGCGGGCGTCCTGCTGCGCGCGGTGGCGCTGCTCCTCCATGAGACCGCGGAAGGCCGTCTCGTCGACCGCGACCCCGGCCTCCGCGGCCATCTCGAGGGTCAGGTCGATGGGGAAGCCGTAGGTGTCGTGCAGGGCGAAGGCCTCCGCGCCGGAGACGGCCTGGCCCTGGCGCCGGGCGCCGGCCACGGCCTCGTTGAGCCGGGTGGTGCCGGACTCGATGGTCTTCAGGAACGCCCGCTCCTCGGCGTAGGCGATCCGGGAGATCCGCTCGAAGTCCTCGGCCACGTAGGGGTAGACGCCGCGCATGGCGTCCCGGGAGGCGGGCAGCAGCACGGGCAGGCAGGGCTCGGTGACGCCCATCAGGCGCATCGCGCGGATCGCGCGGCGCAGCAGGCGGCGCAGGATGTACCCGCGGCCCTCGTTGGACGGGCTCACGCCGTCCGCGATGAGCATCAGCGAGGAGCGGACGTGGTCGGCGACCACGCGCATCCGCACGTCGTCGTCGTAGCCCTCCTCCCCCGGCTTCTCGGAGCCGTGGTAGCGCTTCCCCGAGAGCTCGGACGCCCGGTCCAGGACGGGGCGGACCTGGTCGGTCTCGTAGAAGTTCTCGACGCCCTGGAGCAGCATGGCCAGGCGCTCGACGCCGAGGCCGGTGTCGATGTTCTGCTCGGGGAGGTCGCCCAGGATCTCGTAGTCCTTGCCCGAGCCCTCACCGCGCTGGTACTGCATGAAGACGAGGTTCCAGATCTCGATGTACCGGTCGTCGTCGACGGCCGGGCCGCCCTCCCGGCCGTACCGGGGGCCGCGGTCGTAGAAGATCTCGGAGTCGGGGCCCGCGGGACCGGGCTGGCCGGTGTCCCAGTAGTTCTCGTCCCGGCCCAGCCGCTGGATCCGCTCGGCAGGCACCCCCACGGTGTCCTTCCAGAGCGTGTAGGACTCCTCGTCGCCCTCGTAGACGGTCACCCACAGCCGGTCCGGGTCCAGGCCGAAGCCGCCCTTCTCGAGCGGGCTGGTGAGCAGCTCCCACGCCATGGGGATGGCGCGCTCCTTGAAGTAGTCGCCGAAGGAGAAGTTGCCGGCCATCTGGAAGAACGTGCCGTGCCGGGCGGTCTTGCCCACCTCGTCGATGTCGAGGGTGCGGATGCACTTCTGGATGGACGTGGCGCGCCGGTAGGGGGCGGTCTCCTGGCCGAGGAAGTACGGGATGAACGGGACCATGCCCGCGATCGTGAACATGGCACCCGGCTGGGAGGAGATCAGCGAGGCGGAGGGCACCACGGTGTGGCCCTGGCCTTCGAAGTAGTCCAGCCAGCGCTTGGTGATTTCCTGAGAGAGCATTACCGGTGCTTTCCTTCGCGTTCGGTCGAGGGGTCGGTGGGCTCCGCCGCGGCCCCGGCCGCGCGGGGGGCGGCGGTGCCGTCGAGCACCGGCGGGGCGGTGCGACCGGCGTCGAGACGGCCGGTCTGCGGCCGGGGGGCGGCGACGCCGAAGGACTCGCGCAGCTCGGCCTCGCGCTCGTCCATGCCCGCGCGCACGGTGGCGGCGAAGCGGTAGAGCCGGGAGCGCCAGTCCCCGGGGCGGGGGGTGCGCGCGGCGCCGGCCCCGCCCGGCACGGAGAGGTCCTGGCCGGGTGATCGGGCGAGGCGGGTGGCGGCGGCGCCGAGCACGCCGCCGGCGGCCACGAGGGCGAGCCGGCCCCAGAAGCTCATGGCCGGTCCTCCCCCGGGGCGCCGGGGGCCTGCTCGTCGGCGGCCCCGAAGCGGTCGGCCCGGTGGGAGCCGTGCGGCGCGGTGTCGCCCGTGAACGCCCGGCGGACGCCGTGCGAGAACGCGGCGACCTTGATCAGCGGCTGGCCCACGGTGGAGGCCACCAGGGAGGACAGCGCGGAGACGTTCGCGGAGGCGTCGGAGACGTTGGTCGTGATCCCGTCCACCTTCTCGAGCTGCGAGTTGGTGGTCGAGACGGTGCGGGTGACCTCGTCGATGAGGGGGACAGTCTCGTTGTTGAGCGAGCGGATCGTCAGCCGCAGCTCGTCGAAGACCTTGCCGAGCTTGAGGATCGGCACCGCGAGCAGGAGCACCAGCACGGCGAACACCCCCGCGGCGAGCAGTCCTGCGATTTCTCCACCGGTCATGGGGCGGCGCGCTCCTTGCTGGTCGGGTCGGGGGGCCGGGGCGGCAGGACCGCCCGGGCGTGCGGGGACGGGCACCGGCGCGGTGCCCGGGGATCAACTGTACCGAACGGAAGAGCCCGCGGCGCAGGCGCCGCGGGCTCTCCGCAGGGAAGGCCCTGCCCCGGGGGGTCCCGGCGGCAGGAGCCCGCAGGATCAGGCCATGCGGGCGTAGTACTCCACCACGAGCTGCTCCTCGCAGGTCACGGGGACCTCGGCGCGCTTGGGCTTGCGGACCAGCTTGGCCTGCAGCTTCTCGATCTGCACGTCGAGGTAGCCCGGGGTGTCGGGCAGCACGGCCTGGTGCGCGCCGGCGGCGGCGACCTGGAAGGGCACCATCTTCTCCGACTTGGCGTGCACGTGGATCAGCTGACCCTCCTTGACCTGGTAGGAGGGGCGGTCCACCCGCTCACCGTCCACCAGGATGTGGCGGTGCACGACCATCTGGCGGGCCTGGGCCATGGTCCGGGCGAAGCCGGAGCGCAGGACCAGGGCGTCCAGGCGGGACTCCAGCAGGGCGACCAGGTTCTCACCGGTCTGCCCCTCCTGGCGCTTGGCCTCGACGTAGGCGATGTGCATCTGCTTCTCGCGGATGTTGTACTGCGCCCGGAGACGCTGCTTCTCGCGCAGCCGGACGGCGTAGTCCGAGTCTGCCTTCCGGCGGGCACGGCCGTGCTCGCCGGGGCCGTAGGGACGGCGCTCGAAGTACTTCTCGGCCTTCGGGGTCAGGGCGATCCCGAGGGCGCGGGACTTGCGCACCTGGCGGCGCGCACGCGTGTTGTTAGCCACGTTTACCTTTCACAATGCGGTGCCCTCCCCCGTCCGGCGTGCGGTGCGGGGGGAGCGTGTTCTGTTCGGTCCGGCCTCCGAGGACGGGATCGGTCCCGCCGGAGAGGTGAGGATCAGCCGCAATCCTCCTGTCCTGCAAGCGCCGTGGCCGCGCGCCGCGCACCGTGGTTGAGGCGGTGCGCCGGGCGTGCGGGAGCACGGGCCTTGCCGGCCGACGTCCCACTATAGCGTGTGCGGGGCCGTGGCGCGCCCCGGGGTGCTCGCGGTGCGGGCCGGCCCCCGTCCCGGTCCCGGCGCGCCGGAGCGCCGCCCGGGAGTCCCGGACGGCGCTCCGGCGCACGAGCCCTCGGCGCGGACGCGGTCAGTCGACGTCCTCGTCCACCCAGTCGAAGGTCTTGGTGACGGCCTTCTGCCAGTTGCGGAACAGCCGGCCGCGCTCGGCGTCCTCCATCTGCGGCTCCCAGCGCTTGTTCTCGGCCCAGTTCGCGGTGACCTCCTCCGTCCCGGACCAGAAGCCGACGGCGATGCCCGCGGCGTAGGCGGCGCCGAGGGCCGTGGTCTCGGTGACCTCCGGGCGGATCACCGGGACCCCGAGCTGGTCCGCCTGGAACTGCATGAGCAGCTCGTTGGCGGTCATCCCGCCGTCCACCTTGAGCTCGATGATGTCCACCCCGGCGTCGGCGTTCATCGCCTCGACCACCTCGCGGGACTGGTAGGCCGTGGCCTCCAGGGCGGCCCGGGCGATGTGGGCCTTGTTGACGTAGCGGGTCAGGCCCACCAGGGCGCCGCGGGCGTCCGAGCGCCAGTACGGGGCGAACAGGCCGCTGAAGGCCGGGACGAAGTAGGCCCCGCCGTTGTCCTCGACCGACGCGGCCAGGGACTCGACCTGCGGTGCTGAGGAGAGGATGCCCAGGTTGTCGCGCAGCCACTGGACCAGGGACCCGGTCACGGCGATGGAGCCCTCCAGGGCGTAGACGGCGTCCTGGTCGCCGATCTTGTAGCACACCGTGCTCAGCAGCCCGTTCTCCGAGTGCACCACCTCGGTGCCCACGTTCATCAGCACGAAGCTGCCCGTGCCGTAGGTGTTCTTGCCCATGCCCTTCTCGAAGCACGCCTGCCCGAACATCGCGGCCTGCTGGTCGCCGAGGATGCCGGCGATCGGCACGTCCTTGAGGAAGCCGCGGGTGCGGCCCTTGCCGTAGACCTCGGAGGAGGAGCGGATCTCGGGCAGCATCGACGTGGGGATGCCCATGTCCGCGCAGATCTCCTCGTTCCAGTCGAGGGTCGCCAGGTTCATCAGCATGGTGCGCGAGGCGTTGGTGACGTCGGTGACGTGCACCCCGCCGTCCACGCCGCCCGTCATGTTCCACACCAGCCAGGAGTCGGTGTTGCCCATGAGCAGGTCCCCGCGCTCGGCCCGCTCCCGGGCGCCGTCCACGTTGTCCAGGATCCACTTGACCTTCGGGCCCGAGAAGTAGCTGGCCAGCGGCAGGCCCACCCGGTCCTTGTACCGGTCCGGGCCGGCCTCCCCGCCGAGCTCCTCGGCGATCTTCTGGGTGCGGGTGTCCTGCCAGACGATGGCGTTGTAGACGGGCTCCCCGGTGGTGCGGTCCCAGACCACGGTGGTCTCGCGCTGGTTGGTGATGCCCACGGCGGCCAGGTCCCGGGCGTTGATCTCGGCGGAGGCCTCGGCGTCGGCGACGACCTTGCGGACGTTGCGCCAGATCTCCATGGGGTCGTGCTCCACCCAGCCGGCGCGCGGGAAGATCTGCTCGTGCTCGAGCTGGCCGGTGCTGACGATCGTGCCCCGGTGGTCGAAGATGATCGCGCGGGAGCTCGTGGTGCCCTGGTCGATGGCCATGACGTACTTGGTGTCGGTGCTCATGGGTGGTCCCTCACTTCGTTGTGGTGTCGTGGACGGGTCGGTGGTGGTGCGGGCGTCAGGCGGGAACGTTGGCGTACAGCTGGTAGAAGCCGCCGGCGAGCACGGCGCCGATGAGCGGGCCCACGACCGGGACCCAGGCGTAGGCCCAGTCGCTGGAGCCCTTCCCGCGGATGGGCAGCACGGCGTGGGCGATGCGCGGACCGAGGTCACGGGCGGGGTTGATGGCGTAGCCCGTGGGCCCGCCGAGGCTCGCGCCGATGCCGACCACGAGCAGCGCCACGGCCAGCGGCCCGATCTCCGAGGGCGTGTTGCCGAAGAGCAGGATCACGATGACGAGGACGAACGTGCCGATCACCTCGGTGACCACGTTCCAGCCGTAGGAGCGCACGGCCGGGCCGGTGGCGAAGACCCCGAGCTTGGTCGCCGCGTCGATCTCCTCGTCGAAGTGCTTCTTGTAGGCGAGGAAGGCGAGCACGGCGCCCAGGAAGGCGCCGATCAGCTCTCCGGCGAAGTAGACGAGCGTGCTGACGAGGGTGACGGCCACCCCCGGGGCGTACTCCTCGGCGCCGCTGGCCCACAGCCCCACGGTCACGGCGGGGTTGATGTGCGCGCCGGACTGCCAGGCGACGTAGACGCCGGCGAACACCGCCAGGCCCCAGCCGAAGTTGACCATCAGGAACCCGCCGCCGAGGCCCTTTGACCTCGGCAGTGCGACGTTGGCGACCACGCCGGCGCCGAGCAGGATCAGCATCGCGGTGCCCGCGACCTCGGACCAGAAGACGGTGGACAGGGAGATGGGCACGGTGGGCGCGACGGCCTGTACCACTGCGTTCGACATCGACAGCACTGCGACTCCTCAGGTGGTGCGGATTGGGTGGACCGGCCGTCCGTCGGGGACGGCCGGTGGGGGGTGGGGTCGGGGGACGGGGCTCGGTGGGACGGGTGGGCGCTCAGGCCTCGGAGGGGCGCACGAGCTCCAGGACGTCGGGGGCCGCTGCCCGTGCGGCGGCGGCCGCGGTGTCGTCCGGGGTCCTCGCGGCCTCGTCCTCCGCCGCGCAGCGGAGCCGGTAGGCCTCGACCTCGGCCCCCCGCCGCCGGTCGTCCCAGCCGAGGGCCTCGGCCGCGAGGTCCGCGATCTCCTCGACCGCGTCGAGGCCGTGGCGGGCCTGCTCCCACGTGAGCCGGGTGCGCGTGTCGAAGATGTCCTCGAGGTGCAGCGCGCCCTCGTGGGTGCAGGCGTGAACGATCTCCGCCCGCAGGTAGGCCGGGGCCCCCTCCAGAGGGCGGCCCAGGTCGGGGCGGTCCGCCACGAGCTCGGCGATCTCGGTGATCGCCGAACCGTAGCGGCCGAGCAGGTGCTGCACCCGCTCCTCGTTCCAGTCGTGCCGGGCGCCCAGGCTGCCGGCCTGGTGGCGGAGCGCGAGATAGCCCTCCGCGCCCAGCAGCGGAGTGCGGTCGGTGACCGAGGGCACGGCCTTGGCCCGCTCCTCCCCCAGGGCGAGGTCCACGGCGTCCTCGGCCATCACCCGGTAGGTGGTGAGCTTGCCCCCGGCGATCGTGATCAGCCCGGGGGCGACCTCGGTCACGGTGTGCTCGCGGGAGATCTTCGTGGACTGGGCGTCCCCGCCGCCCTTCTTCGTCCCGGGCTGCAGCAGCGGCCGCAGCCCGGCGTACGTGCCGATCACGTCCTCGCGGGTGAGCGGCCGGTCGAGGACCACGTTGGCGTGGTCGATGACGTAGTCGATGTCCTCCGCGGTGGCCACCGGGTTGACGAGGTCCTGGTGGTAGGGGGTGTCGGTGGTGCCGATGATCCAGTACCGCGCCCACGGGATGATGAAGAGCACGGACTTCTCGGTCTGCAGGATCAGCCCGCTCTCGCCGCGGATCCGCTCGCGGGGCACGATGATGTGGATGCCCTTGGAGGCGAGCACCTTCAGCCCGCCCTCGGCGTGGGCCAGGTCCTGGGTCTGCTCGGTCCAGACCCCGGTGGCGGCGATGACGGTCTTCGCCCGCACCGTGTGCTCCGCCCCCGTCTCGAGGTCGCGCACGGTGGCGCCGACCACCCGGCCGGTCTCGTCCGTGGGGAAGGACACGGCCCGCGTGCGGTTGGCCGCGAGCGCGCCGTAGCGCACGGCGGTGCGCACGATGGTGACGACGAGGCGGGCGTCGTCGACCTGGCCGTCCCAGTACTTGACGGCGCCGACCATGGAGCCGGGCTTGATGTCGGGGAAGACCCGCTGGACGCCCTTGAAGCTGTAGTGCCGCTGGTAGGGCAGGGTCGCGACCTTGGCGCCGATGTGGGCGAGGGCGTCGTAGAGGCCGATCCCGGCGGTGACGTAGGGCCGCTCCCAGAAGCGGTGGGTCAGCGGGTAGAGGAAGGGCACGGGCTTGACGAGGTGGGGGGCGAGGAAGTCCAGCAGCAGCTCGCGCTCGCGCAGCGCCTCGGAGACGAGCTTGAAGTCGAGCTGCTGGAGGTAGCGCAGGCCGCCGTGGACGAGCTTGGAGGACCACTGCGAGGTGCCGCCGGCCCAGTCCTGGGCCTCGACGATGCCGGTGCGCAGGCCGCGGGTCACGGCGTCCAGGGCGATGCCGGCGCCGGTGATGCCGCCGCCGACCACGAGGACGTCGAGCTCGGGGCCGTCGGAGAACTCGGCGAGCGCGCGGTCCCGTTCGGCGCTGGAGAGGGTGGGGTGGGCCATGGTGGGGAACTCCTCGGGGCGGGTGGTTGCGGGCGGGAAGGTGCTCTGCATCACACTCTGTCCTGGGTTGCACCTATGCTCAAAGCAAATGAACGGACGTGCAGGGAAGGGTGGGTCACATGCACGGTGATGCCGAGCTCCACCACGCGGCGGAGCTGTACTACGTGCAGGGCATGACGATGGAGGCGGTGGCGGACCGCTTCGGGGTCTCCCGCCCCACGGTCTCGCGGATGCTGCAGGCCGCCCGGGAGCGGGGCATCGTGCGGATCAGCCTCGCGGCTCCCCCGGACGCGGGACACGACCTGTCCCACCGGCTGCGGGAGGCCTTCGGGGTGACGGTGCACGTGGCGGGCACCCCGCGCACGGCCACGGAGCCGCAGCGGCTGGAGTCCGTGGCCCGGGCCGCGGCGGGGCTGCTGGGCGACTGGTTCGGGGACGGGATGACGCTGGCGGTCGCCTGGGGGATCACGACCTCCGCGATCGGGGGCCACCTGCAGCCGAAGGCCACACGGGACGCGGTGGTCGTGCAGATGAACGGCGCGGTCAGCGCCCGCTCCACGGGGGCGGCGCAGTCCTCGGCGCTGCTCGGGCAGATGTCGGCGGCCTTCGGTGCCGCGCTGCTGCCCTTCCCCACCCCCGCGTTCTTCGACCAGGAGGAGACGCGGCGGCTGATGTGGCAGGAGTCCTCGGTGCGGCGGGTGCTGGCGGTGCGCAACGCGGCGGACCTGGCGGTGTTCAGCGTGGGGGCCTTCCGCGGCCCGATGATCTCCCAGGTGTACACCAGCGGCTACCTGCCGGAGGACGCGCTCCGGGAGCTGTCCGCGCACCGGGTGGTCGGCGACGTGTGCACGGTCTTCCTGCGGGAGGACGGGACCTACGCCGACATCGACTACAACCGGCGGGCGAGCGGGCCCACGCCCATGGAGCTGCGGCGGATCCCGCGCCGGCTGTGCGTGGTGGCGGGGGACCACAAGGTGCCGGGCGTGGTGGGCGCCCTGCGGGCGGGCGTAGTCACGGACCTGCTCATCGACGAGCGCACGGCCGCGTCGGTGGTGCGCCACCTGTTCGGCCGCTGAGCCCGGCGGTCACCGGCCCCGGACGATGCCCCGCAGGATCTCGAGGCGGTGGGCGATCTCGCGCTCGCGGCCGTGCTCGGTGGGCCGGTAGTAGTCGGTGCCCACGAGCTCGTCGGGCGGGTACTGCTGGGCGGCCACGCCGTTGGGCTCGTCGTGGGAGTAGACGTAGCCCCGGCCGTGACCGAGCTGGCCCGCGCCGGGGTAGTGGGCGTCGCGCAGGTGGAGCGGGACGGGTCCGGCCCGGCCGGCGCGGACGTCGGCGATCGCCTCGTTGATCGCGGTGTAGGCGGCGTTGGACTTCGGGGCGGTCGCCAGGTGCGCCACGGCCTGGGCCAGCGGGATCCGCCCCTCGGGCATGCCGATGAGCTGCACGGCCTCGGCGGCCGCCACCGCGGTCTGCAGGGCGGTCGGGTCGGCGGTGCCGATGTCCTCGGAGGCGGAGATGATGAGCCGGCGGGCGATGAACCGCGGGTCCTCCCCCGCCTCGATCATCCGGGCCAGGTAGTGCATCGCGGCGTCGACGTCGGAGCCGCGGATCGACTTGATGAACGCGCTGACCACGTCGTAGTGCTGGTCGCCGTTCTTGTCGTAGCGCACGGCCGCCCGGTCGAGGGCCTCCTCGGCGTGCTCCCGGGTGATCACCGGCACCGGCCGCGCGCGGTCCCCGCCGTCGCCCCCGTCCGTGTCCCCGCCGTCGCCCCCGCCGGTGTCCCCGTCCGTGTCGTGGCCGTCCGGCTGCTCCGAGAACGCGACCCCGGCGGCGGCCTCGAGGGAGGTCAGGGCCTTGCGGGCGTCCCCGCCGCACAGGTCCAGGAGGTGCTCGCGGGCCTCCGCGGAGAGCTCCACCTCGCCGTTCAGTCCCCGGGGGTCGGCGACGGCCCGGTCCAGCAGCGCCCCGATGTCGGCGCGCTCCAGCGGCTGCAGCGTGAGCAGCAGCGAGCGCGAGAGCAGCGGCGAGATCACCGAGAAGGACGGGTTCTCCGTGGTGGCCGCGACCAGCACCACCCACTGGTTCTCCACCCCGGGCAGCAGCGCGTCCTGCTGGGCCTTGGTGAAGCGGTGGATCTCGTCGAGGAACAGCACCGTGGTGCGCCCGTGCAGGTCCCGGTCCGTGAGCGCCTCGTCCATCACCTTCCGCACGTCCTTGACGCCGGCGGTGATCGCGGAGAGCTCCACGAACTTCCGGGACACGCCCCGGGCGATCACGTGCGCCAGGGTGGTCTTGCCCGTGCCCGGGGGCCCCCACAGGATGATCGACGACGGTCCCGCCGGGCCCCGGTCCTCCCCCGCCAGCACCTGCAGCGGAGACCCGGGCTTGAGCAGGTGCTGCTGGCCCACGATCTCGTCGAGGCGGCGCGGTCGCATCCGCACCGCCAGGGGCGCCCGGGAGCGGGAGCGCCGCGCCCGGCCGGCGGGGCGGGCGGTGCGGTCCGCCCCGTCCCCATCGGTGAGGGGACCGGGGTCGGGGGCGTCGAGGTCGTCGAAGAGGGAGCCGGTCACCCCCTCAGGCTAGCGGCTGCGCCCGTCGCGGCCTGTCGGAAGCGGGGAGGCTGGGCGTACGATCAGCACGCTGATCACGTCGGTGCCGCCGGCGGGCGCGCTCCGCCCGGCGACGGCCACAGCCGCTGCGGCGCGGGGTCCACCGGGGATCCCGCCCGGCCGTTCCAGGAATGAGGTACCGGTGTTCGAGGCCCCGAGTCTGCTCTTCGCCGCCGCCGGGCTCGCCGTGTTCGCGGCCGCCCTGCTGCCCCGCCTGCTCGTGCGGGCCCCCGTGTCGATGCCCATGGTGTTCCTGGCCGCCGGGGCGGTGGTCTTCGCCGTGGCCGACACCCTGCCCGACCCGGACCCGGTGGCCCACATCGCCGTCACCCTGCACCTGAGCGAGATCTGCGTGATCGTCTCGCTGATGGGCGCCGGGCTGGCCCTGGACCGCCCGCTGGGCTTCCGGCGCTGGGCCACGACCTGGCGGCTGCTGGGGATCGCCATGCCCCTGAGCCTGCTCGGGGCGGCCCTGCTCGGGTGGTCGGTGCTGGGCCTGAGCGCGGCCGGGGCCGTGCTCGTGGCCGCGGCGCTGGCCCCCACCGACCCGGTCCTCGCCTCCGAGGTGCAGGTCGGGGAGCCCTCCGAGTCGCAGGAGGACCTCGAGGGCGAGGACGAGGTCCGTTTCGGGCTCACCTCGGAGGCGGGGCTCAACGACGGCCTGGCCTTCCCGTTCGTCTACCTCGCCATCGCCCTGAGCGTCGTGGGCACCGCTCCCGGCGCGTGGCTGCCGCACTTCCTGAGCGTGGACGTGGCCTGGCGGATCGCGGTCGGGTGTCTCGCCGGGGTCCTGGTGGGCCTGCTCCTGCGGCGGCTCTTCTTCCGCTCCCCGCTCGACAGCGTCCGCACGACCGCGCAGACCGAGGGGTTCGTGGCCCTGGCCGCCACCTTCCTCACCTACGGTGTGACCGAGATGGTCGAGGGCTACGGCTTCGTCGCCGTGTTCGTGTGCGCGGTGACCATCCGGGCGGGCGAGCGGGTGCACGGCGCCCACGGCGTGCTCCACAGCTACATCGAGCAGCTCGAGCGGCTGCTCACCGTGGTGGTGCTCGTGCTCCTGGGCGGCGCCGTGGCCCGGGGGCTGCTCGCCGGGCTGACCTGGCGGGAGGTGCTCGTCGCGGCGGCCTTCCTGCTGCTGGTGCGCCCCCTCGCCGGGTGGATCAGTCTGCTCGGCGGCCGGACGGGACCGTGGGAGCGCGGCGTGCTCGCCTTCTTCGGCGTGCGCGGCATCGGCTCGATCTACTACCTCGCCTACGCCCTGACCGAGGGCGAGTTCGCCGCGGAGGACCAGGCCCTGTGGCGCTTCGTGGGGCTGGTGGTCGTCGGCTCGGTCCTGCTGCACGGGGTCACCGCGGGGCCCGTCATCGCGGCCCTCGACCGCGCCCGGGAGCGGAAGGCCCGCGAGGAGACGGGCTCCGAGGAGGCCGCTCCCCGCACGGCGATCTGACGGCCCGCGCCGGCCCCGGTCTCAGCCCCGCCGGGGCCGTTCCAGCTCGGCGCTGTCCAGGACCAGGGTGAACGGGCCGTCGTTGACGAGCTCCACCTGCATCGCGGCCCCGAAGCGGCCGGTCGCCACGCGCGCGCCGAGCTCCCGCAGCGCGGCCACGTACGCCTCGAACACGGGTTCCGAGACAGGGCCGGGCGCGGCGGCCGACCACGAGGGGCGCCGGCCCCGGCGGGCGTCGCCGTAGAGGGTGAACTGGCTGACGGCGAGCACCGGGGCGCCGAGGTCGGCGCAGGACCGCTCGCCCTCCAGCAGCCGCAGCGTCCAGGTCTTCTCGGCGAGCTTCGCGGCCGTCGCGGCGTCGTCGTCGTGGGTCACGCCCACCAGGGCCAGCAGCCCCGGCTCCTCGACGGCCCCCACGACCTCTCCTCCGACGGTCACGGCGGCCCGGGCCACTCTCTGCAGAACGATGCGCATGGGCCCCAGTCCACCACAGGACCGGGCGCACCCGGGGCCCCGCTAGCCTCGACCCATGACCGCCGCGCGCAGCACGCCCCGACCGAGCACCCTGGTGGCCGAGGTGTTCGCGCCCGCCCCGCTGGTGCTGTCCCTGCTGGTGCTCGCCGGCTGGTCGGGGGCCGGGTGGCCCGGGGCCATGTGGGGCCTGGGGACGGCGGTGGTCGTGGCGTCGCTGCCGATGCTCGTGCTGCGGGTGCTGGCCCGGCGCGGGCGGGTGGACGGACACTTCGTGCGCGCCCGGGCCCAGCGGCTGCCGGTCTACGCCGCCACGGGGGTGCTGACGGCGCTCGTGGTGGTCGCCGAGCTCGCGCTGGGCGTCCCTCCGGTGGTGCCCGTGACCACGGCGTTCGTGCTGCTGGGCCTGCTGGTGCTGCTGGTCGTGACCCTGTGGTGGAAGGTCTCCGCCCACGTGGCGATGGCCGCGTGCTGGGCCGTGGGGCTCGGCGTCCTCAGCACCCCGTGGGCGTCGCTGGCCGCGGCGCCGGTGCCGGTCGTGCTGGCCGTCTCGCGGGTGCGCACCGGGGACCACACCCCGGCGCAGACGGTCGTCGGCGCCCTGATCGGCGTGCTCGTCGCGCTGGGCTGGGCGTCGGTCGCGCACACGGTGCTCTGACCGGCGTCCGGGCCGCTTCCGCCCAGGACCGGCGCCCCGGTCGGTGCAGCCCTGGTCGGTGCAGCCCCGATCGGTTCAGCCCAGGACCGAGAAGCCCGGGGGCAGCGGCCGCCGGCCCGTGAGCGCCAGCAGGACCCCGGGCAGGTGCCCGCCGTGGGCGGCGAGCTCCAGCGCCGTCCGTCCGGCGTCGGCCAGGACGTGCTCGGGGGGTCTCCGGTCCAGCCCGCAGGCCCCGGCGACGTCCAGGCCGTGGACCGCCAGCTCGAACGTGCGGGTGGGCACGTAGGCGCGCAGCCGGGTGCCGCCCACCAGGGTGCGGATCAGCGGGTCCTCGTCGACGGGCACCTGCGCCAGGGCGTCCCGGGCCCGGTCCAGCGAGGCCCGGACGGTGGCGGACGGATGCCGGCCGAGCTCGCGGCCGGCGGCGACGCCCCGGGCCTCGACCTCAGCGGGGTCCGTGGCCGCGGCGGAGAGCGCGTAGTACTGGGCCGTGCCGGTGCCGGTCTCGTCGTCGGCGGGGACCGTGAGATAGGTGCCGAGCGTGACGAGCGCGCGGTGGGTGTGCCCCACGAGCGCCCGGACGTCCCAGGCGCCCAGGCCCGGCCGGGTCCAGTGGTGCGGGCGGATCTCCCCGACGAGGTCGGCGAACCAGGCCCCGGCGTCGAGGAGGGCGGTGCGGGCGGCGGCGGGATCACGGCTCATGGGCTCCCCTGGGTGCTCGGCGCGGGGGCGGGTCCGGTCGGCGGGATCCGGCCCCGGAGGTGCCCGAAGCCTACTGCGCGGCGACGGCGGGAGGGCCGATGTTGCGCCTGGTTGCGCCCGCTCCTCCGTGTCCCGGGCGCCGGCGGCGCCCGGGACACGGGCCGGGCCGGGGCGCCCGGACGGGGCCGGGACGTCGTACGCTCGGAGGACCCCGCACGGGCGGGCCGGGTGCGCCGGCGCCGCCGTGCGGACCGCGCCGGCCGGACCGGCGCCACCTCAGCCCTCGACCGACCCCGTCCCGTCCTCGTCCCGGAAGGCCCCGCATGCCGCCCCGCCCCTCCTCACGGACCATGGCCGCCGCCTCGATCGGCGCCCTGACGATCGCCCTCACCGGCTGCGGGCAGGAGGCCCAGGACGTGCAGGAGGTGGACTCGGACTACGCCCAGATCTGCGTCGAGGACCCGGACGGCGAGGGCGGCGCCGAGCCCGTGCGGGTCGACGACGAGGAGTGCGACGACGACCGCGGGCCCCGGGTGGGCGGCTTCTTCCCGATGTGGGTGCTCATGAGCTCCGCCCGGGCCACGGCCGTCCCCGCCGTGGGCTCACCGGTGTCGTCCGCGGCGGGCTGGAGCACCGGCCGGCCACCGGGCTCGGCCACCGTGGCCCGCGGTCTGCCCCGCGACGGGGCCGCCGTGGGCAAGAGCGGCGTCTCGCGCGGCTTCGGCGGGTCCAAGAGCGGCTGGGGCTCTTGATGCGGCGCATCGACGGCCTGGCGCCGCGCCCCGGCTGGGAGCGCACCGTCCGCGCCGAGGGGCTCACCTACGCCCGCACCGAGCGGCCCGACGGCCGGTCCTTCTCGTACTGGAACGAGACGGCCGCCTACGTCTTCTCCCCCGACGAGGTGGACGAGCTGGAGTCCGTCACGGACGAGCTGCACCGGATGTGCGCCGAGGCCGCCCGGTACCTGGCCACCGGCGCGCTGGGCACGCTGGGCCTGTCGGAGGCGGCCTTCGAGCTGGCCCAGCACTCCCTCCGGCTGCGGGAGCCCTCGGTCTACGGCCGCTTCGACCTGGCCTGGGACGGGACGGGCCCGCCGAAGATGCTCGAGCTCAACGGCGACACCCCCACCGGGCTGGTCGAGGGGGCGATCTGCCAGTGGAGCCGCATGGAGGCGCTGTTCCCGGGCCTGGGCGAGGACCACCCGGAGTTCGACCAGCTCAACGGGCTGTGGCCCATGCTCGTGGACCGGTGGCGGCAGCGGCTGCCGTACTCGGCCACGAAGACCCTGCACGTGGCCTACACCCGGGAGGAGGAGTCCGGGGAGGACGCGGCCAACGCCGCCGTCATCGCGAACACCGCGGTCGAGGCCGGCTACCGGGCCGTCCTGCTGCCCGTCGAGGACGTCCGCTACGACACCGGGTCCGGCGGCTGGGTGCACGCGACCGGGGACGTGGACGACCCCGTGGTGGTCGGCCCGATCGAGGAGATCTTCGCCCTGCACCCGTGGGAGCACATGGTCGACGACGGCCCCGGGGCGTTCGTGCTCGACGACCCCACCCGGATGCACCACTGGTACGAGCCGGCGTGGAAGATGTTCCAGTCCAACAAGCTCCTGCTCGTGGCCCTGTGGCGGTGCTTCCCCGGGCACGAGAACCTGCTGGCCGCCCACCCGGACGGGCCCGGCGAGCTGCGGGAGTGGGTGCGCAAGCCCGTGTTCGGCCGCGAGGGGGACGGCATCGAGATGCACGCCCGCAACGTGCGGATCCGCTCCGAGCACCCCCACCCGTCCCCGCTGGACGTGTGGCAGGCCTACACGCCCATCCGGAACTTCCCGGGCTCCGACGGCGCCCCCAACCACCCGGTCATCGGCTCGTGGGTGGTGGGCGAGGCGGGCGCGGCCGGCATCGGCATCCGCGAGTCGGACGGCCCGCTGACCGACTACTACTGCCGGTTCGTGCCCAACGTCATCGACAAGAAGGGTCTGCTGTGACCGCCCACCTGCTCCCCCGGTCGATCTCCACCACGACCTCCGCGGTCATCGGGTCCACCTCGATCGCCCCGCTGTACTCGGCCGTGGTCACGGTGGGCCTCATCCACGCCCTGGTCGGCGCCTGGACGCCCGTGGTGCTGGTCGGCGCCGTGCTCCCCATGGTGGTCGTCTCGGTCTGCTTCGCCCGCCTGGACGCCCTCTACGAGGACCAGGGCACCGTCTACCGATGGGCCCGGGAGGCCTACGGGGCATTCGCCGGGTTCCTGGGCGGGTGGGGGCTGTGGCTCTCGGCGACCCTCGTGCTCGCCTCCCTCGCCTGGGTCACGGCCGACTCCGCCCTGTTCGCCCTCGGGATCGGCGCCGGGCCCTGGACCACCACCGCCGTGGCCGCCCTGCTCATGGCGGCCTTCGCGGCGGTGTCCGCCACGGGGATCAGGGTCTCGGCCGCCGTGCAGTGGGTCCTGGCCGTCCTGCAGCTGATCGGGGTGGGCGTGCTGGTGTGGGCGGTGCGCACCGCGCCGGCCCTGCCGCCCGGCACGGGCGAGGACGGGGAGTGGACCGGCTTCTACGGCACCGCGGAGCTCGCCGCCGGCACCGGGGTCTCGGCCGGGGACGTGGCGGCCGCCGTGCTGCTGGCCCTGTTCCTGTACTGGGGGTGGGACTCCACGTTCTCGCTCACCGAGGAGTCCACCACGCAGCGGGCCCCGCGGGTCTCGGCGTGGGTCGCGCTGGGCGTGGTGGCGGCCGCCTACGCCGCCATCGGCTGGGCCTACGCCCCGGGGTCCTCGGTGGCCTCTCCGCTGCTGGCCGCGCTCGTGGCGGTCTCGGCGGGGGCGTCCATCGGCACCACGATGATCCCCACCTCCCGCGGCCTGATGTCCATGGCGCGCGGAGGGCACCTGCCGCGCCGCTTCCGGTCCCTGTCCTTCGCCACCTGGACCACCGCCGCCGTCGCCGCCGCCTGGATGGCGTTCTCCGGGCCGCTCTTCGACGACTCGATCGGCATCATCTCGGTGCTCGTGGCCCTCTACTACGGCCTGGCCTGCGCCGCGGTGGCGAAGCTCGGGCGGACCGCCGCGGCGCGGGCGCTCGGCGTGCTGGGCGCCGCGCTCATGGCCGTCGCCCTCGTGCTGACGGGCGCGGAGTACGCGCTGACCGCCTCGTGGGTGTGGGTGGGCCTGGTGCTCGCGCTGCTCGTGGTCCCGCTGTGGTTCCTCCTGGGCCGGGGCCGCGAGCCGCTGCCGGGCGCCCACGAGCGCACCCCGCACCTGGAGAGCCTGCTCGACTGACCCCCTCGCCGGCTGCTGCCCTGCCGGACCGCTGGTGCCCGGACCACCATGCCCCGGCCGCAGTCGTGCGCGCGGCCGCGAATGCCGTCGACTCCGCACGCCGGTCTCGGTATCGTCGTCCGGGTGACCCGCACGATCAGCTCGGCCCAGGCGCGCCGCGTCGCGATCGCCGCCCAGGGCCTGGACCGCACCCGGCCCCCGGTGGTGACGATGCGGCACGTCACGAGCACCGTGGAGCGCATCGGGCTGCTGCAGATCGACTCGGTCAACGTCCTCGCCCGGGCGCACCTGCTGCCGCTGCTCGCCCGGCTCGGGCCCTACGACACCGCCCTGCTCGATCGGGCGGCGGGCCGGGCGCCGCGCCGCCTCGTCGAGGCCTGGGCGCATGAGGCCTGCTACCTGCCCGTCGCCACCTTCCCGCTCGTCGCCTGGACCCGCCGGCGCTGGGCCGGCATGGACCCCGACGCGCTGGAGGCCCGCCACCCGGGCGTGCTCGAGCTCGTCCGTGCCGTCGTCGCCGAGCGCGGCCCGCTCACGGGCCGGGAGGTCGAGGCGTTCGTCGACGCCCGCCACGCGCAGCGCGCCGAGGAAGGGTGGGGCTGGCGGTGGAGTCCCGCCAGGACAGCCCTGGAGATCCTCTTCGACGCCGGGCAGCTCGGCGCCGCGCGCCGCAACGCACAGTTCGAGCGGGTCTACGACCTCGCCGACCGCGTCCTGCCCCCGCACGTCCGTGGGCAGCCGCCGCCGGACCCGGACGACGCCGTCCGCGAGCTCGTCCGCATCTCCGCCCGCGCCCACGGCATCGGCACCGTCCGGTGCTTCGCCGACTACTTCCGCCTCGGGCAGCGCGTCACCCGCCGCGCTGTCGACGAGCTCGTCGACGGCGGCGAGCTGCTGCCCGTCACGGTCGCCGGCTGGGACCGCCCGGCGTGGCTGCACGTCGACGCCGGCGTCCCGCGCCGCACGGGCGCCCGTGCCCTGCTGGCCCCCTTCGACCCGCTCGTCTTCGAGCGTCGTCGGCTCCTGGAGCTGTTCGGGATGCACTACCGCATCGGGATCTACACCCCGGCCTCCCGGCGCACCCACGGCTACTACGTGCTGCCGTTCCTGCTCGGCGAGTCCCTCGTCGCCCGGGTCGACCTCAAGTACGACCGGGACCGCGGCGTCCTCCTGGTCCGCTCCGCCTTCGCCGAGGAGCCGGGTCCCGACGCCGCCGCGGCAACGAGGTGGCCGACGCGCTCCGTCGTCGTCGGGGAGCTGGCGGCCGAGCTGGCGACGACCGCGACGTGGCTGGGCGCGGACACCGTCGCCGTGGACGAGGACGCGAGAGGGGATCTGACCGGTCCGCTGCGGGGTGAGCTCCGCCGTCCGTGTCCGCGCTGAGGCCCGAGGATCCGTCCCGACGCCGGTCGCGGGGGGCGCAAGCTGGATCGGCCTGCGGCGGGGGCTCGGCACCGCCGTGCTGCTGCCGGACCGAGCACCGGCGCACCGGGAGCACATCGGGCCGGGCCCGCCCGGAGCGGGCGGACCCGGCCCGATGGGGCCCTGGCCTAGTGCGCGGCCGCCTTCTCGGCCTTCAGGTCCTCGTCCTGCTTCGCCCCCGGCCTGGCGTCCACCCCGGCCTCCCGGCGCTGCTGCGGGGTGATCGGCGCCGGGGCGGCGGTCAGCGGGTCGAACCCGTTGCCGGTCTTCGGGAACGCGATGACCTCGCGGATGGAGTCGGTCCCGGCCAGCAGGGCGACCACGCGGTCCCAGCCGAAGGCGATGCCGCCGTGCGGGGGCGCGCCGTACTTGAAGCCCTCGAGCAGGAACCCGAACTTCTCGTCGGCCTCCTCCCGGCCGATGCCCATGACCTCGAAGACCCGCCGCTGCACGTCCTGCTGGTGGATGCGGATCGAGCCGCCGCCGATCTCGTTGCCGTTGCACACGATGTCGTAGGCGTAGGCCAGGGCGTGCTCGGGGTCCTGGTCGAAGGTGTCCAGGAACTCGGGCTTGGGCGAGGTGAACGCGTGGTGCACGGCGGTCCACTGGCCGGCGCCCACGGCGACGTCGCCGGACTCGACGGCCTCGGCCGCGGACTCGAACAGGGGCGCGTCCACGATCCACACGAACGCCCAGGCGTCCTCGTCGATCAGCCCCGTGCGGTGGCCGATCTCCACGCGGGCCGCGCCGAGCAGCGCGCGGGAGGACTTCTTCTCGCCGGCGGCGAAGAAGATGCAGTCCCCGGGCTGCGCGCCGGTCGCGGCGGCGAGGCCCTCGCGCTCGGCCTCGGTGATGTTCTTGGCCACCGGTCCCGTGAGAGTGCCGTCCTCGCCGACGAGGACGTAGGCCAGGCCCTTGGCCCCGCGCTGCTTGGCCCACTCCTGCCAGGCGTCCAGGGTGCGGCGCGGCTGGGACGCCCCGCCGGGCATGACCACGGCGCCCACGTAGGGGGCCTTGAACACGCGGAAGGTGGTGTCCTGGAAGTACTCGGTCAGCTCCGTGAGCTCGAGGCCGAAGCGCAGGTCCGGCTTGTCGGAGCCGTACTTCGCCATCGCCTCCGCGTAGGTCATCCGGCGGATGGGGGTGGGGATCTCCACGTCGATGAGCTTCCACAGCGCGGCCACGATCCGCTCGCCGAGGGCGATGACGTCGTCCTGCTCCACGAAGGAGGCCTCGATGTCGAGCTGGGTGAACTCGGGCTGGCGGTCGGCGCGGAAGTCCTCGTCCCGGTAGCAGCGGGCGATCTGGTAGTACTTCTCGATCCCGCCGACCTGCAGCAGCTGCTTGAACAGCTGCGGGGACTGCGGGAGGGCGTACCAGGAGCCCGGGGCCAGGCGGGCCGGGACCACGAAGTCGCGGGCGCCCTCGGGGGTGGAGCGGGTCAGGGTGGGCGTCTCCACCTCGGTGAACCCGTCCTGGTGGAGCATCTCGCGGGCCACCCGGTTGGCGTCGGAGCGCAGGCGCATGATGCGGGCCGGCTCCGGGCGGCGCAGGTCCAGGTAGCGGTGCCGCAGGCGGGCGTCCTCGCCGACCTCCACGTGCTCGTCGATCTGGAAGGGCAGCGCGGCGGCGGTGTTGAGCACGGTCACGGTCTCGGCCATGACCTCGACCTCGCCGGTGGCCAGCGCCGGGTTGTCGTTGCCCTCGGGGCGGCGCTCCACGGTGCCGGTGACCTGCAGGACGAACTCGTTGCGCAGGTGGTGGAAGTCCGCCTCGTCGCGCACCACGATCTGGGCGACCCCCGAGGCGTCGCGCAGGTCCAGGAAGGCCACCCCTCCGTGGTCGCGGCGCCGGCCGACCCAGCCGGCCAGCGTGACGGTCTCTCCGATGTGCTCGGCGCGCAGGGCGCCGAGGTTGTGGGTGCGCAGCACTGAAAAACCCTTCGTTGTTCGGGAGGTGCGGACGGGGCCGCGCCCGCGGCGCGTTTCCCCAGGATTCACCGGGGACCCCTACTCTCGTTCCGTGCACGAGTTTACAGCCCGGGCCTCCGCCGCCGGGACGACGACAGGACGACCATGAGCACCTCCCCCGGCCACCCGGCCCTCGCCCGCCGCTTGGGCACCCTCGACGCGACGGTGATCGGGGTGGGCTCGATGGTCGGCGCCGGGGTGTTCGTGGCCTTCGCCCCGGCCGCGGGGTTCGCCGGCCGGTGGCTGCCGCTGGCGCTGCTGCTGGCCGCGGTGGTCGCCTGGTGCAACGCCACCTCCACCGCCCAGCTGGCCGCCGTCCACCCCGCCTCCGGCGGCACGTACGTGTACGCGAACCGGCAGCTGGGCCCGTGGCCGGGCTTCGTGGCCGGCTGGGGCTTCGTGACCGGCAAGACCGCGTCCGCGGCGGCGATGGCGCTGACCTTCGGCCTCTACGCCGCGGAGCACACGGGGGCCGACGACGCCGGGGCGCGGCTGCTCGCCGTGGCCGCCGTCCTCGGTCTCACGGCGGTGAACCTCGGCGGGGTCACCCGCACCGCCCGGCTGACGAAGCTGCTGGTCGCCCCGGTGCTGGTGGTCCTGCTGGCCGTGGTCGTGCTGCTGTTCTCGGGCACCGGCCCCACTGCGGGCGGGGCCCCTGCGGGGGACGGCCCCGGGTGGGACGGGACCGGCTGGGGCGTGCTGCCGGCGGCGGGCACCCTGTTCTTCGCCTTCGCCGGCTACGCCCGGGTCGCCACCATGGGCGAGGAGGTCCGGGACCCGGCCCGCACCATCCCCCGGGCCGTCCTGGGGGCGCTGGCGTTCACGCTGCTCCTCTACGGGCTGCTCGGCCTCGGGCTGCTGCGCTTCCTCGGCGTCGACCGGCTCGCGGCGTCGGCCGCCCCGCTCCTGACGGTGGTGCGCGAGGCGGGCTGGGCGGCCGGGCCGGCGACCGCGGGCGCCGTCGTCGTCACCGCGGCCGCCGCCCTGGCCACGCTGGGGGCGCTGCTGGCGCTGGTCGCCGGGATCTCGCGCACGGCCCTGGCCATGGCCCGCGAGCGGGACCTCCCGGGGCCGCTGGGCGCGGTGTCGCAGCGGCACCGGGTGCCGTGGGCGGCTGAGCTGGCCGTGGCCGGGCTCGTGGTGGTGCTCGTGCTGGTCGGCGACGTCCGCACGGTCATCGGCTTCTCGAGCTTCGGCGTGCTCGTCTACTACGCGCTGGCGAACCTCTCCGCGCTCACCCTCCGGCAGCGCCCGGGGTGGGCGCCCCGGGCGGTCAACGCGCTCGGCCTGGCCGGCTGCCTGGTGCTGGCGTTCACGTTGCCGTGGCAGTCCGTGGTCACGATGCTCGGGGTCTTCGCCGTGGGCCTGGCCGGGCGCGCCCTGGTGCTGTCCCGGCGGCCCTGACCTCCCCCGCGCCGGTCAGGAGCCCGCGGCGCGCACGACCGGGCGCAGGTCCTCGGCCGGCGGGGACCAGGAGGCCGGGTCGGCGGAGACCTGCTCGCCGGAGCGGATGTCCTTGACCTCGTGGGCGAGCGAGCCGTCCTCGCCGCGGACCGTGAACCACACGTAGGGGATGCCGCGGCGCTCGGCGTACTTGATCTGCTTGCCGAACTTGGCCGCGCTCGCCGAGACCTCGCACGCGATGCCGCGCTCGCGCAACTGCTGGGCCACGTCCTGGGCCGAGGACCAGGACTCCTCGTCCACCAGGGAGATCAGCACCGCGGTGGGGACCTTGCGGGAGGGCGCGGCCATCCCCTGGGACAGCATGCGGGTGACCAGCCGGGTGACGCCCACGGACAGGCCCACGCCGGGGTAGGTCTTCTTGCCGGTGGACGCGAGGGACTCGTAGCGGCCGCCGGAGCACACGGAGCCCAGCTGCTCGTGTCCCACCAGCACGGTCTCGTAGACGGTGCCGGTGTAGTAGTCGAGGCCGCGGGCGATCGAGAGGTCGGCGACCACCGTGCCGGGGGCGCGCCGGGAGGCCTCCCCCACGACCTCGGCGAGCTCGCGCAGCCCCTCCTCGAGCAGCTGGGTGTTCACCCCCAGCGTGCGGACCTGCTCCACGAAGGAGGTGTCCTCGGTGCGGATCGCCGCCAGCTGCAGTGCGGCCTGCGCCTGCTCGGGGGTGGCGCCGACCTCGTCGCACAGGGCCTGGGCGACCCGCTCGGGGCCGATCTTCTCGAGCTTGTCGATGTTGCGCAGCACCCCGGCGGTGTCCTGCAGCCCGATGCCCTGGTAGAACCCCTCGGCGAGCTTGCGGTTGTTGACGCGCAGCACGAACGGCGGGATGGGAAGCTTGGACAGGGCGTCGATCATCACGAGCGCGAGCTCCACGTCGTAGCGGAACGGCAGCGCGCCGTCGCCCACCACGTCGATGTCCGCCTGGGTGAACTCGCGGGCCCGGCCCTCCTGGGGGCGCTCGCCGCGCCACACCTTCTGGATCTGGTAGCGGCGGAACGGGAAGGCGAGGTGCCCGCCGTTCTCCACCACGTACCGGGCGAAGGGCACGGTGAGGTCGAAGTGCAGCGCCAGCTGGTCGTCACCGCGTTCGGCGGGGGCGGCGTCCTCGTCCTCCTGCAGCCGGGAGACGACGTAGACCTCCTTGTCGATCTCGCCCTTGCGCAGCAGCTGGCCGACCGTCTCGACGGCGCGGGTCTCGATCGAGGAGAAGCCGTGCAGCTCGAAGCTCTCCCGCAGGACGTCGAGGACGTGCAGCTCGACCAGACGCTCCTCCGGAAGCCATTCGGGGAAACCGGACAGGGAGGTCTTGCGGGCCATGGGGACGTGCTCCTCGGGTGGATCGGCGGCGGGACGGGTGGACGGCCGGCCCGGACGGGCCCGACGGTTCCGCACTCATCCTAGGGATCCCCGCGCGCCCGGCCCAAAGCCCCGCCCGGACCGGACCCGGACCGGCCCTGGACCCGGCCCCGCGCTCTGCCCCCGTCCGGAGCCCCGCCGGGCGCGGCGCAGGGGCACCGGGGAGCGCCCGGCGGCCGGAGCAGGCGGCCTCGGTAGTATGGGCAGGACGATTGTCCGAAGCCGGGCGACGACGCGGGGCACGCTCCCGGGGTCGGCACCCGGCGAGAGCGAAAGAGTTCCAGCGGTGACAGAACGTCTCGAATCCGACGACCAGCCCACGCCCCGCCCCGTCCCCGCCCCGGGACCCGTGCCGAAGCCGGGGGTCCCCCGGCCGGGCGCCCCCGCGGCGCCGGCGCAGGCCTCCCCCGGCCCGGCTCCCACGCCCGCGGCCGTCCCGGCGGCCCCGGCCGCGGCCCCGGCGGCGCCGGCCCTCGCCTCCCCGGAGTCCGTGGCCCGCGCCCGGGCCTTCGGGCGGGTCACGGAGGACGGGCACGTCTACGTGGTCGTCGACGGCGAGGAGGTCCTCTGCGGCCAGTTCCCGGACGCGACCGAGGACGAGGCGCTGGGCTACTTCGCCCGGAAGTTCGACGACGTCGAGGCGCAGGTGGCGCTGCTCGAGCAGCGCGTGGCCGCGGGCGCGCCCTCGGCCGACATGCAGAGCACCGTGGACCACCTCGCCGAGCAGGTCGGCCAGCGCAAGATGCTCGGGGACGTCAAGGCCCTCGAGTCCCGGCTGGAGGCCCTGCGCCCGGCGATCCGGGAGCTCGAGGCCGCCGAGCGGGCCGCCCACGAGGCGCAGCGCGCCCAGAACGTCGCGGCCCGGGAGGCGATCGTGGCGGAGGCGGAGCAGATCGCCGCCCAGGACCCGCAGCGCACGCAGTGGAAGCAGTCCTCGGCCCGGATGGCGGAGCTCTTCGACCAGTGGAAGACCCACCAGAAGTCCGGCATCCGTCTGGGCCGGGCCGCGGAGGACGCCCTGTGGAAGCGGTTCCGCACGGCGCGCACCACGTTCGACCGGCACCGCCGGGCGTTCTTCTCGCAGCTGGACGCCGACAACTCCGAGGCGAAGAAGGCCAAGGAGGCCCTCATCGCCGAGGCGGAGGCCCTGTCCGGCTCCACCGACTGGGGCGCCACGGCCGCGGAGTACCGCCGTCTGATGGACCGGTGGAAGGAGTCCAAGCGTGCCTCCAAGAAGGACGACGACGCCCTGTGGGCACGGTTCCGCGCCGCCCAGGACACCTTCTTCGCGGCGCGCAAGGCCGACAACGACCGGATCGACGAGGAGTTCGAGGGCAACCTCGCCGTGAAGGAGCAGCTGCTCGCCGAGGCGAAGGCGCTGCTGCCGGTCACGGACCTCAAGGCCGCCAAGCGCGCCCTGGGCGACATCCTGGACCGGTGGGAGCAGGCGGGGAAGGTCCCGCGCGCCCACATGCGCCGGGTCGAGGCCGAGCTGCGCACCGTGGAGGACGCCGTGCGCCAGGTCGAGGACGAGAAGTGGCAGCGCTCCAACCCGGAGACGAAGGCACGGTCCAACTCGATGCTCACCCAGCTCGAGTCGAAGATCGAGGACCAGGAGGACGCGCTGGCCCGGGCGCAGGCCACCGGGGACACCAAGCGCGCGGCCAAGCTGGAGGGCGAGCTCGCCACCAGCCGCCAGTGGCTCGAGACGCTGCGCCGATCGGCGGCCGACCTGCGCTGACCCGGGACGCACCGGAGGGCCCCGCGGCCGCGCTGTCCACAGCGCGCCGCGGGGCCTTTCCCGTGCCGCGGCCGTGGACGACAGTGGGCCCATGGACGCCCCGCCCTGGCACCCCGACACCCTGTACCTGCCCGCACGGCCGTTCTCGCGCGCCGAGCTCTCGGCCCTCGTCACGGACGGAGTGCTCGTGCCCGTGGTGCTGGAGGCGCACGTGCTGCGCGGGCGCCCGGTGACCCGGGCGGTGAAGGTCGCGGCGCTCGAGGCGCAGCTGCCGCCCCACCTGCTGCGGCGCGGGGTGCTCGGGCGGCTCTCCGCCGCGTGGTTCTACGACTGCGCCGGGCGCCCCAGCATCCTGCCGGTGCTGCTGGACAAGCTGCGCCGCACCACGATGTCCCCCGTGCCGGAGGGCCTGGCGCTGCACCAGGTCACGCTGGGCGGCTACGACGTCCACGACGCCGGGCCGGTGCACGTCACCACGCCGCTGCGCACCGCGGTGGACCTGGCCCTGCACGTGCCGGGAAAAGAGGGGACCGCGGCCCTGGAGAAGCTCATGCACGCCCCGCACCTGCACTGCCCGCCCCCGCTGGTGCAGGCCGCGCTCGAGAGCTTCGAGCGGATGCCCGGCCGGCAGGCGGCGCTGCTGCGGGTCCGCCGCGCCGCCCGGGCCATCGGCCGCCCCCTGCGCTGACGGGGCGGCCGGGCGGCTCACCGGCCGGAGGGCTCCGAGATGGGGCGGTTGCCCGAGGTGCGGTAGACGTCGTAGACCCCGTCGATCCGGCGGACCTGGTTGAGCACGTGGTCCAGGTAGCGGGGGTCGCCCATCTCGAAGGCGAAGCGGGAGATCGCCAGCCGCGACTTCGAGGTGTGCACGGACGCGGAGAGGATGTTGACGTGGTTCTCGGAGAGCACCCGGGTCACGTCCGAGAGCAGGGACTTGCGGTCCAGGGCCTCCACCTGGATCTCGACCAGGAACACGCTGGACTGGGTGGGCGCCCACTCGACCTCGACCACCCGCTCGGTGGAGGTGAGGGCGAGCATGTTGGCGCAGTCCTTGCGGTGCACGGAGATCCCGGCGCCGCGGGTGACGAAGCCCATGATCTCGTCCGGCGGCACCGGGGTGCAGCAGCGGGCCAGCTTGACGTAGACGTCCGAGGCGCCCTGGACCGTCACCCCCGAGTCGGACACGCGCGGGCGCACCGGCTGGGTGGCGATGGTGGTCTCCGCGAAGTCCTCCTCCGCGCCGTCGGCCCCGCCGAGGTCGCCCACGATCTTCGCGACCACGTCCTGGGCGCTGACCACGTCGGAGCCGATCGCCTCGTAGAGGGAGCTGATGTCGGTGCGGTGGAAGTCCTGCGCCACCGCGAGCAGGGACTCCTGGGTGAGCGTGCGCTGCAGGGGCAGGTGGTGCTTGCGCAGGGCGCGGGTGAGGGCGTCCTTGCCCTTCTCGATGGCCTCCTCGCGGCGCTCCTTGGAGAACCACTGGCGGATCTTGTTGCGCGCCCGCGGGGACTGCACGAACTTCAGCCAGTCCTGGGACGGTCCGGCGTGCTCGGACTTGGAGGTCAGCACCTCCACCCAGTCCCCGTGCTGGAGCTCCGAGGACAGCGGCACGAGCTTGCCGTTGACCCGGGCCCCGATGGTCTTGTGCCCCACCTCGGTGTGCACGGCGTAGGCGAAGTCCACGGGCGTGGAGCCGGCGGGCAGGGCCATGACCTCGCCCTTGGGGGTGAAGACGTACACCTCGGACGTGTTGATCTGGTAGCGCAGGGAGTCCAGGAACTCGGAGGAGTCCTGGGTCTCCTCCTGCCAGGACACGAGCGAGCTCAGCCAGGCGAGGTCCCCCTCCATGGCCTTCGGGGTCGCGGAGTTCGCCTGGTTGGCCTGGTCCTTGTACTTCCAGTGCGCGGCCACGCCGTACTCGGCGCGGCGGTGCATCTCGTGGGTGCGGATCTGGATCTCCACGGGGCGCCCGTCCGGGCCGATCACCGTGGTGTGCAGTGACTGGTACATGTTGAACTTCGGCATGGCGATGTAGTCCTTGAACCGCCCCGGCAGCGGCCGCCACCGCGCGTGCAGGGCGCCCAGGGCCGCGTAGCACTCGCGCACCGTGCTCACCAGGACCCGGACCGCCTGCAGGTCCTGGATCTCGTCGAAGTCCTTCCCGCGCACGATCATCTTCTGGTAGATCGAGTAGTAGTGCTTGGGGCGGCCGGTGATGGTCGCCTCGATGCCGGCCTCGGAGAGGTCCAGGGCGATCCGCTCGCGGATCTTGGCCAGCGACCGCTCGCGCTGGGGCTGGCGCTCCCCCACCATCCGCACGATCTCCTCGTAGACCTTGGGGTAGAGCGCCGCGAAGGCGAGGTCCTCGAGCTCCCACTTGATGGTGTTCATCCCGAGCCGGTGGGCCAGCGGGGCGAAGATCTCGAGGGTCTCGCGCGCCTTCTTCGAGGAGGAGGTCTGGGAGACGAAGCGCCAGGTGCGGGCGTTGTGCAGGCGGTCGGCGAGCTTGATGACGAGCACGCGGATGTCCTTGGCCATCGCCACGATCATCTTGCGCACGGTCTCGGCCTGCGCGGCGTCCCCGTACTGGACCTTGTCCAGCTTCGTCACGCCGTCCACGAGGGCGGCGACCTCGTCGCCGAACTCGGCGCGCAGCTGCTCCAGGGTGTAGTCCGTGTCCTCGACCGTGTCGTGGAGCAGGGCGGCCACCAGGGTGGCGCCCGTCATGCCGAGCTCCGCGAGGATCGTGGTCACGGCCACGGGGTGGGTGATGTAGGGGTCGCCGCTCTTGCGCTTCTGGCCCTCGTGGCACTTCTCGGCGACCTTGAAGGCGCGCTGGAGGACCTCGAGGTCCTCCTCGGGGTGGGTGGCGCGCACGGTGTGCAGCAGCGGCTCGAGGATCGGCGAGTGGTCCATGGGCCGGCCGGAGAGGTAGGACAGGCTCGAGCGGGTGCGGTCGCTGCGGCCCGGGAACACGGCCCGGCCCAGCATCGGCCGGGACGCGGGCACCACGTAGTGGGTGCCGGCCATGTCCGAGCGGCGCGGCGGCGTCGGTGCGGCGCTCTGGCCCGTGGGGACGGCCCCGTCGTCGGACGAGCTCATGGCCGGGACTTCCTTCCCAATCGATGCACGCGGGGCGGCGGCCGTGCGGCCGCCGCCCCTGTCCTCGTCCCCGGTCCGGGTCCGACGTGTGCTGCTGTGGCGGTCCGCACCTGCACGGCCCGCCCTACGGTGGCTACAGTCTAGTGCGCGAGCGCCTCCTCGGCGGCACGCTCGGCGGACGCCCTTGCACGGGCCTCCTGCTCCTGGATGGCGGGCTCCCCGCGGCGCAGCAGCGCGTAGAGGGGCGCGGCCACGAACAGGGTGGCGGCGGTGCCCACGATGATCCCGACGAACAGGGACAGGGACAGGTCCTTGAGGGTGCCCGCGCCCAGGACGAGCCAGCCGATGAACAGGATCGAGCCCACCGGCAGGATGCCGACCACAGAGGTGTTGATCGAGCGCACGAGCGTCTGGTTGACGGCGAGGTTCACCTGGTCGGAGTACTTCCGTCCGGCCCGCTCCGGCGGGGCCGTGCCGTCGAGCAGGCCCTCGGTGTTCTCCCGGACCTTGTCGAAGACCACCACGGAGTCGTAGAGCGAGTAGCTGAGCACCGTGAGGAAGCCGATCACCGCCGAGGGGGTGACCTCGAAGCCCACGAGCGAGTAGATCCCGGCGGTGATCGCGACCGAGGCGAGCATGCCGGCGATCGCCGAGACGGACATCTTCCAGGTGCGGAAGTACAGGGCCATCAGGGCGGTGGCCAGGACCACGAAGACCACCAGGCCCTGCAGTGCCTGGCTGGTGACGCCGGCGCCCCAGGTGGGCCCCACGAAGTTGGAGGTGACCTCCTGCTCGCTCACGCCGTAGGCCTCGACCAGGGCGTCCTTGACGGCGAGCGTCTGGTCGTCGTCGAGCTGCTCGGTGCGCACCCGGACGGTCTCCGGGGCGATGTTGGTGACCTCGACCTCCGCGGCGTCCGAGGAATCGGCGACGGCCTGCTGGCCGGTCTCGATGTCCGGGTCGGCCACGGCGGACACGGTGAACTCGGACCCGCCGGTGAAGTCGATGCCGAGGTTGAAGCCGCCCTTGGCGACGGGCACGAGCAGGGAGAGCAGCACGAGGACGCCCACGATCGCGAGCCACCGCTCGGCCCGGCCCACGAAGGGGTAGGAGGTGCGCCCGCTGTGCAGGGCGTTGCCGAAATCTGCGAACCGGGACATCAGGCATTCTCCTCGGGGGTGCGGGCGGCGGACGACGGCGCGCCGACCGGCGCGCCGTCCGGTGCCGCCGCGGGCGGGGGGTCCTGCGGCGCGGTCCGTCCCGCGCGCCGGCGCCGCTCGGCGATGGTCAGCCCGTCGTGCTCCGCGGAGGGCTCGCGCAGCCGTCCGGCACCCCGGTACAGGGGCACCGCGTCGAGGGCCTCGGGGCTGAGCCCCGAGTGCTTCCCGCCGCCGCCGAAGTAGCGGGTGCGGGCGAGCATGACCATCACCGGGTGCGTGAAGAGGAAGACGACGAGGAGGTCGGCGATCGCGGTCAGCCCGAGGGTGAAGGCGAAGCCGCGCACGTTGCCCACGGCCACGAAGTACAGCACCGCCGCGGCCAGCAGGTTCACGGCCTTGGACGCGAGCACGGTCTGGCGGGCGCGCTGCCAGCCGTGGTCGACCGCCGCGGGGATGGAGCGGCCGCTGCGGATCTCGTCGCGGATGCGCTCGAAGTAGACGATGAACGAGTCGGCGGTCTGGCCGATCGCCACGATCAGGCCCGCCACGCCGGCCAGGGACAGCCGGTAGTTCGCGGACCAGCCCAGCAGCGTGATCGCCAGCCAGGTGAGCACGCCCGCGACCACGAGCGAGCTGATGGTCACCAGGCCCAGCAGCCGGTACTGGAAGAGCGAGTACACGCACACGAGCACCAGGCCGATGATCCCGGCGATGATGCCCATCCGCAGCTGGTCGGCGCCCAGGGTCGCGGAGATCTGCTGCTCGGACTGGATGTCGAAGCTCATGGGCAGCGCGCCGTACTTGAGCTGCTCGGCCAGGAACTGCGCCTGCTCCTCGGTGAACTGACCCGTGATCTGGGCCTGGCCGTCGGAGATCACGGCGTTCATCGACGGGGCGGAGACCACCTGGCCGTCGAGCAGGATCGCGAACTGGCTGCGGGGGTCGCCGGGCGTGGCGCTGCCGATGCCGTAGAGCCGCTCGGAGAGCTCCCGGAAGGTGTCCGTGGCCTCGGGGCCGAACTGCAGGTTCACGGCGAACTGGTTCAGGGAGACCCCGGTGGAGTTCTGCGCCGTCCCGTAGGACGCGTCCTCGATCCCGGTGCCCTGGATCTCGACCGGGCCCAGGAGGTACTTGGTGCCGGTCTCGGGCTCGCAGGCGATGGTCGGGGCGTCGGCGTCCTGGGCCTCCCGCTCCTCGGGGGACTGCGGCACGGTGCAGTCGGCCTCCTCGAACTCCCGGAACAGGTCCGGGGTGATCCAGTTCGGGTCGGAGGCGTCGGTGGGCTCGGCCGTGGGCTCGGGCACCTCGTCCTCGGCGACGCGCTGGTCCTCGGGCACCGGCTCCGCCGCGGCGGTGGTGAGCACGGGGCGGAAGTTCATCTGCGCCGAGGTCTGGATGAGCTCGCGGGTCTGGGCGGAGGGCACGCCGGGCATGGAGACCACGATGTTGTTGCCGGACTGGGTGGCGATCTCCGCCTCCGCCACGCCCGAGCCGTCGACGCGCTGGCGGATGATCTCGACGGCCTGGTCCAGCTGCTCGGCGGTGATCTCCTGGCCGGCGTCCTCCCCCTGCAGGGAGGGGGAGAGGATCATCTGCGTCCCGCCCTCCAGGTCCAGGGCCAGCTTGGGGCCCCAGCCGGTGCGGTCGGTGCCCGCGCCCCAGGCCAGGAGCCCGGCCAGCAGGGCGAGCAGCACGGCCAGCCCGATCAGGGACCGCCGGGCGGTCGAGAGGGCGGCCCGCACCCCCGAGCGCGCCGGCGCGGTCGAGCCGCCCCGCCCGGACGGGCCGTCCGGGGCGGCGGGCCCCGGGTCAGCGGGGGTCTTGCGTGTGGTCAGTGCCATGGTCTTCCTTACGAACGACGGCCCGGTGAGGCCGGGCCTGTGCATGGGAACGGGCCGACCAGTGGTCGGCCCGTCGTCCCGTGTGGGGGGTCAGTCGTTGCGCTGCCCGGGCTCGCGCCGGGCGTCGTCGTCGAGGGGTTCGACCGGGGTCGATCCCGCGCCGGGGGCGTCGGGCTCGACCACCGACGGCGCCGCCTCGGTCTCGGCGGCGGGGGCCGCCTCGTCCTCGACGACCGTGGTGACGGTCTGCAGGTGCACGGTCACGGCGGTGCCCGGGGCGATCTCGAGGACCACCTTGTTGGTGTCCCGGTCGATCGAGCGCACGGTGCCGTAGAGGCCGTAGTTCGTCATGACCTCGGTGCCGGGGCCCATGGCCGCCTGCTTCTCCTTGACCTGGGCCACGGCCTTCTTCTGTCGGCGCATGGGCAGCCAGAGCAGGAGCACCATGGCCACGAGCATCAGGGGCAGCAGCCAGGCCGTGCTGCCTCCCGTGGGCTGGGCGGCCTGGGCGGGGAGGGACTGGACGAGGAGGAGCGGGCTCACGGACTTCCGTTCGATCGGTGGTGGGTGTCCTCACCATGGTAGGTGATCCGGCCCGTCAGCGTCCTGGACGGCACCCGGGAGGCAGCCCCCGGGTCTGCGGCCGCGCTCAGTCCTCGAACAGCGGCGGGACGTCCTCGGCGGCCGGGGCCGCGGCCGTGCCGCCGAAGGCGGCCCGCAGCCCGGGGTCCTTGAACGCCGCGTGCTCGGGCGGGCGCAGGCCCAGGTGGTCCCAGGCGGCGGCCATCGCGATCCGGCCCCGGGGGGTCCGGCCGAGCAGGCCCTCGCGGACCAGGTAGGGCTCGGCCACGGTCTCGACCGTCTCCGTCTCCTCCCCCACGGCGATCGCCAGGGTGGACAGGCCCACCGGCCCGCCGCCGAACTTCGTCACGAGCGCCTCGAGCACCGAGCGGTCCAGCCGGTCGAGGCCGCGGGTGTCCACCTCGTACATGTCGAGGGCCGCGGAGGAGGTGCGGGCGTCGATCCGCTGGATGCCGTGCACCAGCGCCCAGTCCCGCACCCGGCGCAGCAGCCGGTTGGCGATGCGCGGGGTGCCCCGGGAGCGGGAGGCGACCTCGGCGAAGCCCTCCGCGGTCATCGCGAGGTCCATGAGACCGGCGGAGCGGCGCAGCACGAGCTCGAGCTCCTCCACGGAGTAGAACTCGAGGTGGCCGGTGAAGCCGAAGCGGTCGCGCAGCGGGCCCGGCAGCAGGCCGGCCCGCGTGGTGGCGCCCACCAGGGTGAACGGCGGCAGGTCCAGCGGGATGGAGGTGGCGCCGGCGCCCTTGCCCACCACGATGTCCACCCGGAAGTCCTCCATGGCCATGTAGAGCATCTCCTCGGCGGGCCGGGACATGCGGTGGATCTCGTCGAGGAACAGCACCTCCCCCTCGGTCAGGGAGGACAGGATCGCGGCGAGGTCGCCGGCGTGCTGGATGGCCGGGCCGGAGGAGATCCGCAGGGGCGCGCCCATCTCCTCGGCGATGATCATGGCCAGGGTCGTCTTGCCCAGCCCGGGAGGACCGGAGAGCAGGACGTGGTCGGCGGAGCGGCCCCGCAGCCGCGAGGCCTCGAGCACCAGGGACAGCTGCTGGCGCACCCGCTTCTGCCCCACGAACTCGTCGAGGTTCGCGGGCCGCAGCGCCGACTCGAGCTGCTTCTCGTCGGGCTCGTCCTCCCCCGAGACCAGCCGGTCCCGGGAGTTCACGGCGGCGCCGTCGTCGCGGGCCACGCTCAGGCCCCTCGCTCCGCCGGGACCCGGGGCCCGGCCTTGGCCGCGCCGAGCCACCCGAGCACGGTGCGCAGGATCGCGGGCACGTCACCGGAGGCGGCGAGCTCCTCCCGGCCGGAGAGGGCGTCGGCGATGCCCCGGGCGGCGTCCTTCTCGTTCCAGCCCAGGCCCACGAGGGCCTCGAGCACCTGCTCCCGCCACGGCTCCATCGGGGCGGCGGGGGCCGGCTGGGCGGGACGGTCCGGGACGATGAGCTTGTCGGCCAGCTCCAGCACGATCCGGCGGGCGCCCTTGGGGCCGATGCCGGGGACGGTGGTGAACGCCTTGGCGTCCCCCTGCGCGATGGCGCGGTGGACGGCGTCCGGGCCGAGCACGGAGAGCACCGCCAGCGCCGTGCGGGGGCCCACGCCGCTCACGCCGAGCATGATCTCGAAGACCTCGCGCTCGGCGGGGCTGCGGAAGCCGAAGAGCAGCGGGGACTCGTCCTTGCGGGCCACGTACGCCGTGTCGAGCCGGACCTCCCCGCCGATCCGCAGGCCGGACAGGGTCTCCGGCGTCGCCTGGACCTGGACGCCGAACCCGCCCACCGCCACGACGGCGGTGGTGAGGCCGACGTGCTCGACCTGTCCCGTGATGGACGCGATCACCGCGCAACTCCTTCTCGTGCCCGGCGGGGGCCGTGCACGGTCGATCGAACAGATCTACGAATGACGACCACTCTAGCAGTGGGCGCCGGCTCAGCGGCGCCCGCCCCGCTTGGCGCGGTGCTCCGCCTCGGCCCAGGCCCGCTGGGCGGGGGTCATGCCGGAGCGGGCGGCGGCCAGGGGGCGGGCGCCCTGGTGCGTCTCGGTCCGGGCCGTGGCGTCCACGCCCGTGCCGCCGCCGCGCCAGCCGTGGCAGATGGCGATGGCCAGGGCGTCGGCCGCGTCGGCGGGCCGGGGCGCCTCGTCGAGCCGGAGGATGCGCACCACCATGCGGGCCACGGACGCCTTGTCGGCCCGCCCCTCCCCCGTCACCGCGGCCTTGACCTCGGACGGGGTGTGCCAGGCCACCGGCACGCCGTGGCGGGCGGCCGAGGCGATCACGGCGCCGGAGGCGTGGGCCGTGCCGATGACGGTGTTCACGTTGGTCTGGGCGAACACCCGCTCCAGGGCGAGGGCGTCGGGACGGTAGCGCTCGATCCACCGCTCGGTGGCCTCCCAGATCCGCAGCACGCGCACGTCGAGCGGGTCGGCGGCGTCCGTGCCGGCCACCCCGACGTCCACGAAGGACGCGGTGCGGTTGCCGGCCATGTCGATCAGGCCGAACCCGCACCGCGTCAGTCCGGGGTCCACCCCGAGGATCCGCTGCGTGGCCGTGGTCAGTCCTCGGAGTCGAGCTGGGCCAGGACCTCGGCGGGGATGTCCGCGTTGGCGTAGACGTTCTGCACGTCGTCGAGCTCCTCGACGGCGTCGACGAGGCGCAGGAACTTCCGGGCGCCCTCGGCGTCGAGCTCCACGAGCATGCTCGGGCGGAACTGCGGGTCGTCGTTGTTGTACTCGAGCCCGGCCTCGTCGAGGGCCGCGCGGATCGCGGGCAGGTCGGTGGCCTCGGAGACGACCTCGAAGACGTCCTCCTGCTCCACGACCTCGTCGGCGCCGGCGTCCAGGACGGCCATGAGGACGTCGTCCTCGGTCAGCCCGTCGGTGCGGGTGACCTCCACGACGCCCTTGCGCTCGAAGAGGAACGCCACGGAGCCGGAGTCGGCCATGGTGCCGCCGTTGCGGGTCACGGCCACGCGCACCTCGGAGGCGGCGCGGTTCTTGTTGTCGGTGAGGCACTCGATGTACAGCGCCGTGCCCTGCGGGCCGCGGGCCTCGTAGAGGATCTCGGTGTAGTCGACGACCTCACCGGTCAGGCCGGCGCCGCGCTTGACGGCGCGGTCGATGTTCGCGACCGGCACCGAGTTCTTTTTGGCCTTGGACACGGCGAGGTCCAGCGCCGGGTTGCCCGCGGTGTCGGGCCCGCCCATGCGCGCGGCCACCTCGATGCCCTTGATGTACTTGGCGAAGGCCTTCGCCCGCTTGGCGTCGATCGCGGCCTTCTTGTGCTTGGTCGTGGCCCACTTGGAGTGTCCTGACATGCGTCCCTCCTCGGGAAGTCGTTCGCGGTCGGCCGGGACGCGTCGTGCGTCGTCCCGGCACGGCCCGCCCCGGCGGTGGCCGGGACGGGCCGGAGAAGTCCCGGTCCATTCTACCGGGTGCGCGCCGCCCCGGCCGGGGCCCTAGCGGGGCCGGGCCTGCGCGACCTCCCGGGCCCGCTCGGCCAGGGTGTCGTCCAGCGGTGCGGCGTCGAAGACGCCGAGCCGGCGCTCCACGGCGGCGCGGATGAGGTGGTCGGCCACGGCGGGGTTCTTGGGCAGCATCGACCCGTGCAGGTAGGAGCCCACCACGTGGTGCACGCGGGCGCCCTCGGTGCCGTCCTCGCCGTTGTTGCCCGCGCCCTTGAGCACCCGTCCCAGCGGCGTCTGGTCCGGGCCGAGCCGGGTGACCCCGGAGTGGTTCTCGTAGCCGACGACGGTCCCGAACTCCGGGGACTCCAGCACGATGTTGCCGATCAGGCGGGTGGGCCCGCCCACCGTGGTCAGGTCGAGGATGCCGATGCCGGGCAGGGTCTCGCCGGCGCCGGTGCGGAACTCGTGGCCGAAGAGCTGGTAGAGGCCGCAGATCGCGAGCATGGGCACGCCGTCGGCGGCCATGGCCCGCAGCTCGGGGGCGATCCGTTGCAGGTCCTCCTGGACCCGGAACTGCCCCGAGTCCTGGCCGCCGCCGCCCACCAGCAGGTCGGCGTCGGGCGGGAACGGGTCCCCGGGGTTGTGGTCGCTCAGCCGCACGGCGTAGCCGTACTTCTCCAGCCGGCGCTTGAGGGTGAGGGTGTTGCCCCAGTCCCCGTAGATGTTCATGTCCCGGGGGTAGAGCTGGACGAGGTGGACGGTGCGGTCGGTCACGGGGGCTCCGCTCAGATCTCGGCGACCTCGGCCACGCGGGACAGCTCCCGGCGCAGCTCGAGCATGGACGTGTAGGTGCAGAAGACGCGCATCGGCCGGTCCCCGGCCCCGGCGACGAAGCGCCGCAGGGCGTCGCCGAGGCCCGGGACCACCTCGCGCACCGCGACCTCGTCGTAGTCCAGGCGCAGGGCCATGTCCCACGCCCGGGTGCCGGAGACCACGTCCACGCCGCCGGAGCGCAGGGAGTGGAAGTCCACGTCCCACAGCCAGGAGACGTCGCGGCCGTCGGCGTACTCGTCGTTGATGGCGATCATCGTGGCGTAGTCGCCCGGCCGCGCCGAGGCCAGCGAGAGGCGGAACCCGGCGGGGTTCTTCACGAGCAGCAGCTGCAGCGGCCGGCCGTCCACGGTGATGGTCTCCCCGCGGCCGAAGGCGGGGGTGACGCGGGAGAGCTCGTCCACCAGCGCGGCGCGGTCCGCGTCGGGGCCGGCCACGGCGAGCGCCAGCGCGAGCGCGGCCGCCGCGTTGTACATGTTGTAGACGCCGTAGAGCTCCACGGTGGTCTCGACGGCCTCCCCGCCCACCGTGAGCCGGACCCGGTTCGCCTCGAAGGACGTCAGCTCCACGTCGGCGGCCGGCCGGGGCGCCAGCTCCGCCTCGTGGTCGGCCTCGGCGTCGGGACCGCCGGCCGAGCGCATGTCGTCGTCGGAGGGGAACATGGGCCGCAGCGGGGCGGACAGCCCGAACCAGCGGGTCTGCGTGCCCTTGGGGACGTGCTCCGCGAGGGACACGATCCGGGGGTCCTCCCGGTTGAGGACCACGGTGCCCGTGGTGGCCGCCGCGATCTGGGCGAGCATCCGCCGGGTGGTGTCGATCTCGCCGAAGCGGTCGAGCTGGTCGCGCATCACGTTGAGCAGCAGCGCGTGGCGGGGCTTGACCTGCTTGACGAAGTGCACGGCGTGCGCCTCGTCGAGCTCGAGCACGGCGACGTCCGCGTCGAGGCGGCCCGTGAGGCTCATCTCCCCGAGCAGGGCGGCGGCCACGCCGCGCACGAAGTTGGAGCCGGTGCGGTTGGTGAAGACCCTGTAGCCCTGCGAGCGCAGCAGCTGGACGGCCATCTTGGTGGTGGTCGTCTTGCCGTTGGTGCCGCTGATGAGCACCACGCCGTGCGGCAGCTTCGCGAGCTCCTCGGCCACGAACCCGGGGTGCAGCCGCTCCATCACGAGGCCGGGGAAGGCGGAGCCTCCGCCGCGCAGGGTGGTCAGGTACCGGATGCCTTGGCCGAGCAGGCGCACGTGGGGTCTGGACATGCGCTCCATCCTATGGTCTGCGCCCCGGCGGCGGCGGGCACCCGGGTGCGCCTGGGGCGGGCGGTCCGCGCGTCCCCCCAGGCCGCAGGGGGGACGGGCGACGACGACGCACGACACGGTGTCGCGGCGGGGTGCTGTGGACGGGCGGCGCACCGGCCGTAGGGTCGGACCATGAACGCCGCCGGCCCCGCCGTCCCTCCGTCCGTTCCGCCTCGCCGGATGCCGCCCTGGTGGGTGGTCCTGGCGTGTCTCGGCGGTCTCCTGGTGCTGGGCGGGGCGCTGCTGGTGCTGCTCCACCCGGCGGAGGCGTCGTTCGGGTGGTTCGCGGAAGCCTCGCCGGGCGACGCGGCGTTCCCGGCCATGACCCTGGTGACCCCGGAGGCCACGGCGGGGTGGGCCGGTGTGGTGGCCGGGCTCGTCCTGTGGGCCTTCTGCGCCGGCTGGCTCCTGGGCCGGCGCGCCTCGCGGCGGTGACCGGAGGGTCGAGGCCCTCGGCCGCGCCGTGCCCTCGGGTCAGGCCCGGTCCACGAGGTCCTCGACGGCGGCCGCCTCAGGCAGGGCGGCCCGGCTGCTCCGGTCCCTGCGGCGGAGGGTCCAGCGGTGCGTCGACGGCGTGGAGCTCGTTGCTGAGGCCGGTGCCGTCGAGGCCGTCCAGCGGGGTGATGTCCACGACGATGCCCGTCTGCACGTCGAGGTGCACGCGGTAGACCGTGGCGAGGTCGCCGCTGGTGAGGGTCGGGTCCTCACGGCCGTACTCGTGGATCCGGCTGGCGGCACTGTCCAGCAGAGGGCAGCACCCGCACCGCGGGGTGTAGCCGTTCTCCCTGTCCTCGCCGGCACCGAGTAGCGGCCGGCAGGCGGCCGACCAGGTGAGGCGGCCCCGCAGTGTCGTGGCGACGACCTCGCTGACGTCCACTCCCCGGCTCAGCTCGGCCGGGTCGAGCATGGCCGTCCACCGGTAGTCCTGCCACATCGGATCACCGTGGTCGAAGTGCCAGTCCTCCGGGCGCCGGGCGACCAGACCGTCCGGGCGCAGCACCACCTCCGGCTCCGGCGGCGGCGGTGACGGAACGGCGCCCTCCGCGTCGTCGTCGCAGGTCACCAGACTCACCGCCGCACCGTAGGGAGGCCCTTCGGCGACCTCGACGCCCCCGGAGGAGCGGACGACCACACGGCCGAGCCGCCGGTCGAGCCAGGCCTCGACCGGTTCGCCGTCCGGAGTGCTCCCGGCGTCCCGCTGCCGCCGGTGGGTGAAGTGCACGGTGGTGAACCGCCACGGCGAGCTGCGCGCCAGTGCGCGGAAGTCGTCGGCCGTGGGGACCTCGGGCAGGGAGTCACCGCTCATGCGACCGAGTAGAGCACATCCCGGTACTGTCGGACCATGACCGGGCAGGAGCTGTTCCCCATCGTCAACTGTGCGGATCTGGTCGGCACCGGGGCCTTCTACGAAGAGGTGTTCCACGCCGTGCAGACGTACCGGTTCCCCGGGACGGGAGAGCCGGTCTTCCTCGTCCTGCGGGTGGGAGACGGTCAGCTGGGCCTGGGCGTCGGCACCACGGCGGCACGGTACGGCGACACCCCGCTGCCCGCGACCGGCCACGCGGTGGACCTGTGCGTCTACGTCGAGGACCTTCCGGCCGTCCTCGACGCCGCCCGCCGGGCCGGTGCGGCCGTGCCTGTCGATGCGGAGGCCATGCCGTGGGGCGAGACCGTCGCCTACGTCCGTGATCCCGAGGGCACGATGCTGCTGGTCGTCCAGTCCGGTGCGGACTGAGGGATCCTGGGCTCCTGCCCACGGGCCGGCCCCTGGTCCGGAGAACACCACCGACGATTCGGCAGAGGAGGCAACGCCAGTGGATCGCGACGTCGACCCGGTTCCCCCGGAGGGGTCGGGCCCTTCCCCGCACGTGCGCGCGGAGCCTTCCTCGAGGGCCCCTGCCGCGCCCCGGCCCGCTGCCGGAGCCGACGCGCAGCGGCGGGAGGTCAAGGCCGCCCTGGCCCGGCGGACAGCTCCGCTGTGGCCGGTCCACGCGGCAGTGCGGCCGACGACGACGGCGCCGACCCGGCGTGACCGGCAGCAGGTGCTCCGGCGGGCCGGACTGGAGCTGCAGCACCACGCGCTGGTGCTGCGCCGGATCACCACCGCCTACGCCGTGGCCGTGGCCGGGCCGCACTTCGAGGCCGGGTGGACCGTCGCCGACGTCCTGCACGCCCTGGACTGGACCCCGCAGGGCGTGCGCTACACCCACGACTCGGTCACCGGGATCGAGAACCCAGGCGCCTGGTTCGCCGCCCGCCTGCGCACCTGGACCCACCAGGACGGCACCCCGATGCGCTCGCCGGACCAGCGCGCCGCGGCGGAGGCCGAGCAGCGCCGCGCCGAGGCGGTGGCGGCCGCCCGACGCCACGCCTCCCCTCGGCCCCGGCAGCAGACCGCCGGGGCGGACACCGGGGCCGCGGAGCCGGCCGTCGAGCCGCCGGGGACGACGGACCCGGATCGGCGGCCCTTCCGGGTGCGCTGGGCCGCCCAGATCGCCGCAGGCCGGGCGGAGGCGAGCCGGGGGGCCGGACGTCCGTGAGCCGGGGGCGCGGATGCCGCGCCCCCGGGGCGGGGCCCTACCGGACGGGCGGCCCCGTCTCCTCGGAGGCCGCCGGGGCGGTCCGGGCGACGGCGGCGTGGGCCGCGGCGATCTCGTGCACCCGGTCCCGGCACCGGTACCAGCCGAGGACCAGCAGCGGCACGAGCAGCAGCAGGGAGGCGACGGTCCAGGTCCCGATCGGGGAGTCGAAGGCCATCAGCACGACGACGGTCACGAGGAACGCCAGGGTCAGCCAGCCGGTGAAGGGCGCGCCGGGGAGCCGGAAGCCGGGGCGCTCCGCCCTGCCCTGCCGGGACCAGGAGACGAGCCGGAGGTGGCAGAGCATGATCATCGCCCAGGCGCTGATGATGCCGACCGAGGCGAGGTTCAGCACGATCTCGAAGGCCTGGGCCGGCACGAGGGCGTTGAGCACCACGCCCAGCACGGCCACCGCCGCCGTCAGCACGATGCCGCCGTACGGGACGCCGGCCCGGTTCATCCGTCCCGCGAAGCGGGGGGCCGATCCGGCCAGGGACATCGAGCGGAGGATCCGGCCCGTGGAGTAGAGCCCGGCGTTGAGCGAGGACAGGGCCGCGGTGAGCACCACGAGGTTCATCACGGTGTCCATGCCGGCCACGCCGATGGAGCCGAAGAACGTCACGAACGGGCTCTCCCCGGCCTTGTAGGCGGTGTAGGGCAGGAGCAGGGACAGCAGGGTCAGCGACCCGACGTAGAAGACCGCGATGCGCACGATCACCGTGTTCACGGCGCGCGGCATGACCTTCTCGGGGTGCTCCGTCTCACCGGCCGCGGTGCCGATCAGCTCGATGGACGCGTAGGCGAAGACCACGCCCTGGATCACGACGACCGCCGGCAGCAGACCGTTGGGCAGGAGCCCGCCGTTCTGGCCGATGAGGGACAGGCCCACCTCCTGGCCGTCGGCCGGGGTGCCGAAGAGCACGAGCCAGATCCCGACCACCAGGAAGGCGGAGAGCGCGGCCACCTTGATGAGGGCGAACCAGAACTCGAGCTCGCCGAAGACCTTGACCGAGACGAGGTTCAGCCCAAGGACGAGCAGCAGGGCGGCCAGGGCGTACTGCCACTGGGGGACGTCCCCGATGGGAGCCCAGTACCGGGCGAAGAACTTCATGTACAGCGCCACGGCGGTGATGTCCACGATCGCGGTCATGGCCCAGTTGAGCCAGTACAGCCAGCCGGTGAAGAACGCCGCCTTCTCGCCGTAGAACTCCCGGGCGTAGGAGACGAAGGAGCCCGAGGACGGGCGGCGCACGACGAGCTCGCCCAGGGCGCGCAGGATGAGGAACGCGAAGAAGCCGCAGACCGCGTAGACGAGCACAAGGGCGGGCCCGGCGCTGGCCAGCCGCCCGCCGGCGCCCATGAACAGGCCGGTGCCGATGGCGCCGCCGATCGCGATCATCTGGATCTGCCGGGGCTTGAGCCCCTTGTGGTAGCCCTCGTCCTCCGCGTGGAGCACGTCGAGGGCGGCGGTCGGTGGCTGGGCCGGGGTGGCGTGGCGCCGGTCCGGGTGGTGGACGGACACAGGGGGCATGGCTCGGTCTCCTGGGTGGTGGCGGAAGAGCTCGTGGACGGGTCAGACGGTGAGGTTGGCGAGGCGCTCCGGGCGCAGGATGCGGCCCAGCTCCTCGGCGGTCAGCAGACCGCGCTCGCGCACCAGCTCCGCGACGCCGGCGCCCGTGACCAGGGCCTCCTGGGCGATCGCGGTGGCCGTGGCATAGCCCAGGTGAGGGTTCAGCGCGGTCACCAGGCCGATGGAGTGCTCCACCGACGCGCGCAGGTGCTCCTCGTTGGCGGTGATGCCGCGCACGCAGCGCTCCGTGAGCGTGGTGCAGGCCGCCCGGAGGTGGGCGACGCTCTTGTGCAGGCTGTGGACGATGATCGGCTCGAAGGCGTTGAGCTGCAGCTGTCCGCTCTCGGCGGCCATGGTGATCGTGACGTCGTTGCCGATGACCTCGTAGGCGACCTGGCTGACGACCTCCGGGATCACCGGGTTGATCTTGCCCGGCATGATCGAGGAGCCGGACTGCACGGCGGGCAGGGTGATCTCGCCCAGCCCCGCCCGGGGCCCGGAGGAGAGCAGCCGCAGGTCGTTGCAGATCTTGGACAGCTTCACCGCCACCCGCTTGAGCACCCCGGACAGGTGCACGAAGGACCCGACGTCCTGGGTGGCCTCCACGAGGTCGACGGCGGTGACCAGCGGCAGGCCGGTGACGGCGGCCAGGTGGCGGCAGGCCGCGGCGGCGTAGCCGTCCGGGGCGTTGAGCCCGGTGCCGATCGCCGTCGCCCCGAGGTTGATCTCGTGGACCAGCAGGCTCGCCTCGGCGAGGCGCTGGCGGTCCTCCCGGATCATCACGGCGTAGGTGCCGAACTCCTGGCCCAGGGTCATGGGCACGGCGTCCTGCAGCTGGGTGCGGCCCATCTTCACGACGGTGCGGAACTCGCGGGCCTTCGCCGCGAAGGCGTCCTCCAGCACCTCCAGGGCCGCCAGCAGCTCCTGCACGCCGGTGATCGTGGCGATCTTCACGGCCGTGGGGTAGGCGTCGTTGGTGGACTGCGACAGGTTGACGTGGTCGTTGGGGTGCAGCCGGGAGTACTCCCCCTTGCCGGCGCCCAGCAGCTCGAGGGCCCGGTTGGCGATCACCTCGTTGGCGTTCATGTTGGAGGAGGTGCCTGCGCCGCCCTGGATCACGTCCACGCGGAACTGCTCGTGGAGGCGCCCGTCCAGGATCTCCTGGCAGGCCGCCACGACGGCGTCGGCCCGGGCGGTGTCGAGCAGCCCGAGCTCGTGGTTGGCGCGGGCGGCGGCGAGCTTCACGGCCGCCAGGCCCCGCACCAGGTGGGCGTGGCCGCCCAGGGGCAGGCCGGTGATGGGGAAGTTCTCCACGGCGCGCAGGGTCTGCACGCCCCAGTAGGCGTCGGCGGGGACCTGGCGGTCGCCGAGCAGATCGTGCTCGGTGCGGAAGGCGGGAGCGGTCATGGTTCTCTCGGTTCTCTCGGGTGTCACGGGGTGGTGGACGGCAGCGGGACGGTGGGTCAGCGGGACGGTGGGTCAGCGGGACGAGGGGCGGTCTCTCTCGGAGCGGAGGGACAGCGGGCGGCGGCGAGGGCGACGGCGTGCAGCGACCCCACGGTGCGGCCCCCGCCGAGCACAGGGACCCGGCCCAGGCCGGCGAGCGCTGCGGGGTCCACCCCGAGCCGCTGCAGGGCCTGCACGGTCACCGGCATCCGGGCGCGGTCGGCGCCGTCGGCGATCTTCACGGCCAGACCGCGCCCGTCCGGCAGGCCCACGAGCTGAAGGCCCTCGAAGCCGTCCTTGGCCAGCAGACCGGGGACCCTGCGCATGAGCTCCGTGACGTCACGGCCCTCGCCGGCCACCTGCTCGGGGTGCCCGGTCATGGCGGACGCGACCCAGGCCTCGGGCGTGCCCGGGGCGGCGGAGGCCAGCCGGGCGAAGGCGGTGGCCATGCCCCGGAGGGTGACGGCGTGCAGGGGTGTGCCGCAGCCGTCGGTGCTGCCGGGCCCCAGCGGTTCGCCGGTCAGCTCCGCCACGACCTGGGCGATCAGCAGCTGCAGCGGGTGGCCGGGGCCGGTGTAGCCGGCCACGGGCCAGCCGTTGACCCGGCAGGTGGCGACCATGGCGGCGTGCTTGCCGGAGCAGTTCTGGGCCAGGCGGGTGGGCCCTTCGCCGGCGCGCAGGGCGGCGGCCCGTTCGGCGGGTCCATACGGCAGGTCGGGCACGTTCTCCAGGGGGGTCTCGTCCGCGCCGTGGCCGGCGAGGATGCGGCGCGCGCCGTCCCGGTGCCGGGGCGCCCCGGAGTGGCTGGCCGCGGCCAGGGCCAGCAGGGGCCCGGGCAGCTCGAGGCCGGCGCGGAGCATGGCCACCGCCTGCAGCGGCTTGAGGGAGGAGCGGGGGTAGAAGAGGGCCAGGGGGTCTCCGGCCTCGAGCAGGATCCGCCCGGCGGCGTCCGTGGCCACGAGCGAGCCGTGGTGGACGCTCTCGACAACGCCGTCGCGGACCTGTTCGGCGACGGGCACGTGCTGCGGGCGGGCGGTGGACAGAGGTGCCTCGAGGGCTGCGGTGGTCATGCTGGGTCCTTGCTGGAGGTGATCGGTGCGAGCGGGGGCGCGCGCCGGAGGGAGGCGCCGGAGGGCGCCCCGCGCGGAACGGAGGGCAGGGTCGAGGGCAGGACGACGGACGAGCAGGGCGAGGACCGCGCCTGCTCGAGCGGAGGCCGGGAGGCCGGAACAGTGGCCGGGACGCGGCCGGCGGGCTACTCGCCGGTGATGGCGCCGAGGGCGCCGCGCACGGCCGCGAGGTGGTCCTGCATGGCGGCTTCCGCCTCGTCGGCCGAGCCGTCGCGGATCGCGTGGAAGATGCGCAGGTGCTCCTCGTCCGAGCGCTTCTGGCGGGCCGCGACCACGTTGAGGGTCTCGGACTGGTGGAAGAGCGCCTCGCGGATGTCGGCGATGACCTTCTCGAACACCCGGTTGTGGCTGATCCGGGCGACGGCGGCGTGGAAGCTGGTGTCCAGCTCGACCCAGGCCTGGGGGTCGTCCTCGGCCGCCATCGCCGCCACGACGTCCTGCAGGAAGCGCACGTCCTCCTCGGTGCGGCGGCGCGCGGCGAGACCGGCCGCGGGGACCTCGATGTGCGGCCGGGCCTCGTGCAGGTCCCGGGCCGAGTACGCGCCCAGGGCCAGGTCCTCGGCCACCCGCTGGGAGACGACGAACGTCCCCTTGCCGGTGCGGCTGACGGTCAGGCCCAGCGCCGCGCAGGAGCGCAGCGCCTCGCGGATCACGGACCGGCTCACGCCGTACCCCTGGGCCAGCGCAGCCTCCGAGGGCAGCTTCTCCCCCACGGCGAGGCGCCCCTCCCGGATCTGCGCGAGCAGGTCCTTGAAGACGGCCTCCGCCGCACTGAAGCGCTCCACCGGCTGTCCGGCTGTCCGGCTGTCTGACAGGTTCATGTGGTCCAGCATGATACGGATCACACCGGGCTGTCAAGGGGCCACGAGCCGGTTTCCTGCACGTCTCGTGCAGGTTCTCGCCAGGTCCGCCTGCTGTGCTGGAGCCGGCATCCCCACACCCCGAGCGGAAGCAGGTGCATCATCGCCGCCAGAACCACCAGAACCGCCGGCACCGCGCACCGGGACCGGGACCGGAGCCGCCCCCTGCGCTCGCTCCTCGCACTGCTTCTCGTGCTCGGGATGCTGGCGGGAGCACTGGTGCTCCTCGGGCCCGGCCTGATCAGCGGCCTGCGCACCGGAGACGGCGGGCTGACCTGGGGTGCCGAGTGCGTCGTCGAGACCGCGGACGGAGCGGTCGGGCTCGACCGCGAGGAGGCGAAGCGGGCCACGACCGCGGTGGCGCTCGCCGCCCGCGGGGTGGAGGCCCCGGACACCTCCGGCCTCGACCCGGCGGTGCTGCGGCGCCTGGCCGACGGACCGCCCGAGGACGCCGGCGCGAGCCTGAGCTGCCGGGGCTCAGCGGCCGACGACCTGCCGCAGCAGCAGCTGACCGCAACCGGCCTGACCCCGCGCGCCGAGCGGGTGCGCGCAGCGATGACCGAGGTGTTCGGAGAGCAGAGTCTGGGCGGGTTCGCCCCCGGCGGCGTCGGCCAGGGGCACGGCGAGGAGTCGACGCACTACGACGGCCGCGCCGTCGACGTCTTCTTCCGCCCCGTGACCGAGGAGAACCGGCGCGAGGGGTGGCTGCTGGCCCACTGGCTGGTCGCGCACGCCGAGGACCTGGACGTCCAGTACGTCATCTTCGACGACCGCTTCTGGAGCGCGCACAGCTCGCGGGGGCGGTGGCGGGACTACGACGCGCCCGAGCCCGGCAACGAGATCCTGCGCCACCTCGACCACGTGCACGTGGACGTGCTGCGGGGCGGTCCGGAGTGAGGAGCCGGTCGCAGCGCCGGGCCCCGGAACCGGCCTCCGCGTCGCGAACGATGACCACGGGAGGGGTGTGCACGGGCGACGCCCGGTCCTAGGGTGAGGAGCGGACCGGGCGGCTCCGGACGGGTCGGACCGCAGCGCCCGGGGACACCGGGGACCGAAGCCGGCCCCCGGGACGCGGTCCGCCGCACCCGTCGAGGAAAGGACCCGCCATGAGCGCCACCGACGACCTCCTGCACCACGCCGAGGCCTACGCCGCCGCCTTCACCAAGGGCGATCTGCCCATGCCCCCGGCCCTGCCGGTGGCCGTGGTGGCCTGCATGGACGCCCGGCTCAACCCCTACGGACTGCTGGGGCTGAGCGAGGGCGACGCCCACGTCATCCGCAACGCGGGCGGGGTGATCACCGACGACGAGATCCGGTCCCTGGTCATCAGCCAGCGACTGCTGGGCACCCGGGAGATCATCCTCATCCACCACACCGACTGCGGCATGCTCACCTTCACCGACGACGCCTTCACGGCACAGATCGAGGCCGACACCGGGATGCGCCCGCCGTGGTCACCGGAGTCCTTCACCGATCCCGACGACGACGTCCGCCGGTCCATGGCGCGGATCACCGAGAACCCCTTCGTCCCGCACCGGGACAGCGTGCGGGGCTTCGTCTACGACGTCACCGACGGCTCCCTCCGCGAGATCCGCTGACCCCCGCTCCGTGCCCCCACGCCGAGGACCCCTCCACCCGGTGCGGGCGGAGGAGCCCAGTTCGGGGTCCGACGATCAGAAGGCGACCGTGAAGCGGCGGCGGGAGATCGCCGGGCCGGGGCGCGACACGCGGGAGCGGCCGGTCTCGCAGAAGCCGCAGCCCAGGGCTCCGCGACGCGGCGGACCCGGGCCCGCGGGGCTGCTTTCCGCCTCCGGGGACGGCCGGTTCCCCACAGGGGACGGCGTCGTGGGCTATGAATGGAACGACCACGGACGGACCCCCAGGAGGACACGGTGACGAAGCACGACGACTCCCAGCCCATCACCTCTGTCATCAACACGGGTGAGCTGATGCGGCAGCTGGCGCAGAAGGAGGCCGACCACCGACGCCGGGTCCAGGCCTGGACCGCCGACGGCGTCGAGGAGCTGACGGACACGGCGGAGCTGCTCGACATCGCCCTGCACCACAGCGACGTCGACGTGGCGGCTGCCGCGCTCGGCAGCGACCACCTGAGCGCCGCCGACCGTCGCCACGCGGCCGACAACGCCGCCGACCCGCACGTGCGTGCTGCCGCGCGGGCGGAGGCGTCCCGCCGCGGCGAGGACCGGGACGGGCACGGCTGACGACCCGCCGCTGGACGCACGACGGACCTCGGATCCGCTGCCCCTCTTGTGCCCGGGCAGCTCCGGCGGGTTGAGTGGGGGCATGGGGAAAGTGATCTACTCCGTCGCCTCCTCGCTGGACGGCTACAACTCGGACGAGCAGGGCAGCTTCTCCTGGGCCGTGCCCGACGAGGCCGTCGTCGCCGCCCTGACCACGGACCTGGCACCGGTCAGCACCTATCTCTACGGGCGGCGCATGTACGAGACCATGGCCGTCTGGGAGACCGACCCGTCCGCGGCGACGTGGTCCCCGGAGTCGGCGCGCTTCGCGGAGACCTGGAAGCGCGCCGAGAAGATCGTCTTCTCCTCCTCCCTCGGCCGGACCTGGACCGAGCGCACCCGGCTCGAGCGGGAGTTCACCGCCGCGGCTCTCGAGCGCGCGAGGTCCGAGGCGTCCGGCGACCTCACGATCGAGGGCCCGACCCTGGCCGGCAGCGCCCTGCGGCTGGGGCTGGTCGACGTGGTCGAGCTCCTGCTGTGCCCGGTCGCGGTGGGCGGCGGCACCCCGGTCTTCCCCGACGGGCTGTCCCTGGAGCTGCGCCTCCTCCGGGAGCGCCGCTTCGACAACGGCATGGTCCAGGTCGGCTACGAGGTCCGCCACCCCCGGTCCCGCGGATAGCAGCGGCGTGGACGGGACGAGACTTCAGCAGATCGCCATGGAGGCGGCCGCCGGACTGCCGGCCGTGACGCACACCTGCCCCTTCGGCCCGGACCACGAGGTGTTCAAGGTCGTGGGCAAGATCTTCCTGATGACCACGGAAGCACCCGGGAAGCCGATCGTGACGCTCAAGTGCGAGCCCCCGCACGCGATGGCGCTGCGCCAGGAGTTCCCCACGATCACCCCCGGCTACCACATGAACAAGCAGCACTGGATCTCCCTCGCCGCCGGCCCGGGGATCACCCCGGACCTCGTCGAGGAGCTGGTGCTGAACGCCTACGAGCTCGTCGTCGAAGGACTCCCCCGGGCCAAGCGCCCGGTGCTGCGCCACACGCGCACCGGAGCACAGCCCTGAGCGGGCGTCCTGCCGTCCGCGTCCGGCGTCGGGGGCGCGATGCGAGCACGGGGTCCGTCCGAGCGGTCGCGGAGTCAGTGCTCGTCCGGTGGTGCCGGGCGGCTCCGTCGAGCGGCTTCGCGCAGCGCCGTCAGGGCCGTGTGGATCAGCCGCGCCCGGGTGGGGTGGGTGCGGGTGTGGGCGACGATGCGCCGGTGCACGGCCGGGTCGACCAGCGGCCTCGAGGTGAGAGCCGCCGGCAGCCCGGCGAGCGCGATCCGGGGCAGCACCGTGATGCCCAGCCCGGCCGCGGCGAGGCTGGTGGCCGCATGGTGGTCGTCGAGACGGGCGACGTAGTGCGGGGTGTAGCCGGCGGCGTGACAGGCGCGGGTGATGATGCGCCCGGTGGGGCCGTCGTGGATGTCGTGGTCGATCCAGGGCTCGTCGCGCAGCTGGGCCATCGTCACCGCGGGGCGTGCGGCCAGCGGGTGGTCGACCGGCAGCACCACGCAGAAGTCCTCCTCGTGCAGGGCATGGCGCTGGTATCCCTCCAGGTGGACGAGGGGCCCGTCGAGGGACTCGTTGCGCACGTCGACGTCGGGGGCCCGGCGGCCTCCGGTGGAGTGCAGCTCGTTGATGCTGATTTCCACCACCACGTCCGGGGACCGAGCGCGCAGGGCGAGCACCACCCCGGGCATCCAGGCCTGGGCCAGGGACGCGAAGCAGGCGACGGCGATCTGCTCGGCCCGGCCCTGCCGCAGATCCTCCACGGTGCGCTCGAGGCGTTCCAGGCTGCTGAGGGTCTCCGCGCTGGCCTCGCACAGGTGCCGGGCGGCCGGGGTGGCCTCGATGCCCCGGCCGCTCTTCTCGAACAGCACCAGCCCGGTCTGCCGGGCCAGGGCGCGGAGGTGCTGGCTGACGGTGGCCGGGGCCAGGTGGAGGTTCCGGGCGGCGGCGTGGATCGAGCCGGCGGCGATGACCGCGCGCAGGATGGTGAGCCGGTGCGGATCGAGCATGCCCCGATCGTACGCTTTCACCTGCCAATGCCACGGAAATCATTGCTGGTGCTGAAGGGTGACGCGGTGGCACGGTAGAGGTCTGCGGACCACTGACCGACAAGGAGCTGCCGTGGACACCTCGAGCTATCTGGCCCTGCTGGGTGTGGCCGTGGTCCTGGCCCTCACCCCGGGACCCGACACCGTCCTGACCCTGGGCTGCGCCCTGCGGCAGCGCCGGGCCGGGATGCTGGCCGCCGCCGGGTCCGCGGTGGGGGTCTTCGCCTGGGCGGGGCTGGTCGCGGTGGGCGTGGCCGCCTTCCTGGACAGCTCCCCGGCCGCCTTCCAGGCTCTGCGGATCCTCGGGGGCGCCTACCTGTTCTACCTGGGCTACCGGGCGATCACCGCCCACGCTCCCGCCCCGGCCGCCGCCGTGCCGATGACCGTCGGCCTGGCACGGACCGCGGGGTCGACCGTCACCGCCGCCCCGGACCGCCGGGAGCCCTCCGAGCCGAGGGCGCGATCGGCGTTCGCCGCAGGGCTGGTGTGCTGCCTCACCAACCCGAAGACCGGGCTGTTCTTCCTGGCCCTGCTGCCCCAGTTCACCCCGCCCGGGGCCGGGGCGCTGTTCGTCGTGGTGGTGATGGGCGGGACGGTGGCGGCCACCATCGGGGTCTACCTGCTCCTCGTGGCCCTGGCCGCCCACACCGCCGGCACCTGGCTCAACCGTCCCACCGTGGCCCGCAGGATCGAGCTCACCTCCGGGGCGGTCTTCGTGGCGCTGGGCCTGATGACCACCGTCCCCGTGCTCACCACCTGGATCTGAGCGGACTCCCCCGCGCGGCCGGCCGGAACGACCGGGGTGGAGGCACGGGCCACGTCGGCCGAACCGGTCCGTGTCGACCACCGGCACCGCCGCGCCGTCACGCTGGTTCCTCACGGCACGGGGAGGTTGACCTGCCGACCGGCCGACCGGATCATCGGCTGTGAACGGGCCACCGGACGCCCCATGGCGCTGCCCGTTCCGCACCTCCCGTCGGCCCCGGGGCACCAGAGAGGCATCCATGGACGTGATCGACCTGGCCCACATCACCTCGGCGACCACCGCGCTCGTCGGGGGCAAGGCCGTCGGTCTCGGAGCCCTCCTGTCCGCGGGCGAGCGCGTGCCGGACGGGTTCTGCCTGACCACCGAGGCCTACCGCTCGGGCGCCGTCCCCGAGCGGGCGGTGCTGACGGCCTACGAGCACCTCGGCGGTGGTCCCGTCGCCGTCCGCTCCAGCGCCACGGCCGAGGACCTGCCGGACGCCAGCTTGGCGGGCCAGCAGGACACCGTCCTCGACGTCGAGGGCGGGGACGCACTGCTCGAGGCCATCCGGCAGTGCTGGGACTCCGTGCACGGCGAGCGCGCCGTCGCCTACCGGGCCGGTCAGGGGCTGGAGACCGGCGACCTCGCGATGGCCGTCGTCGTGCAGCGCATGATCGCCCCGGCGGCCGCCGGGGTGATGTTCACGGCCAACCCGCTGACCGGCACCCGCACGGAGACCGTCATCGACGCGGTCCCGGGGCTGGGCACCGGCGTGGTGGACGGCACCATGGACACCGACCACTACGTCCTGCCCGGCCAGGGTCCGCTCCCCCGGACACAGGAGCACGGCTGCCTCTCCCCCGACCAGCTCCGCGAGCTCCAGGCGACCGGGCAGCGGGTGCAGCGCGCCCTCGGCAGCCCGCAGGACATCGAGTTCGCCTACGACGCCGAGGGCACGCTCTGGCTGCTGCAGTCCCGGCCCATCACCACGCTCTTCCCGCTCCCGGCCGGGACCGACCCGGTGCAGGGCGACCCGCGGGTCTACATGGAGGTCGGCCACATGCAGGGCCTGCGGCGCCCGGTCACCCCCATGGGCGTGTCCGTGCTGCGGGAGACGACCCGCCGCTGGCTGCAGATCATCGGCGTCGACGACGCCGTGGTCGATCCGTTCCTCGTCGAGATCGGCGGCCGGCTGTTCATGGACCTCACCGGCCTCGTCCGCAGCCCGCGCCTGCACTCCCGCGTCCCCGAGATGGTGCAGGTCTACGGTCCGGCCGTGGCGCGGGGCGTGCGGCGCGTCCTGGACGACCCCCGCTACGCGCCCCGTCCCGCCCGTCCCGGTCAGCGCGTGTTCTCCGCCGGTGCGACCGCGCGGCTGCTCCTGGCCACCGTCCCCGCCTCGCTGCTCGGCGCGCTGCGGGCCCTGGCCCGGCCCGCCGCCGCCCGCGAGCGCGCGTTCCACGAACTCGAACAGGTCCGCCGGCAGCCCCGGACCGAACCGGCGGACACGGCGGAAAGGGTCCGTTCCGCCGCCGGGCTGCAGGACGCGACGATGACCGGACCGATGATGCGCTCCCTGCCGCCCCTGTGGGCGGCGCTCATCGCCCAGGGGGTGGCCGGCTGGCTGCTGGACGGCATCCTGCAGCCCGGCGAGCTGAACGCGACCCTGCGCGGGATGCCCCACAACGTCACCACCCAGATGGACCTGAAGCTCTGGTCCGTGGCCGAGGCCGCCCGCCCGCACCGCGATCTGCTGGTCGGCGCTGCCCCGGACGAGCTCGCCGCGCGCTTCTCGCGCGGCGAGCTGCCCGAGTTCGGCCTGTCGGCCTTCCTGGCGGAGTACGGGATCCGCGGCAGCGCCGAGATCGACGTCGGCTCCCCCCGGTGGGCCGACGACCCCACTCCCGTGTTCGCCGCCCTGGCCGGGTACCTGCAGGTGACCGACCCGGACCAGGCCCCGCCGGCCCGGTTCGCCCGCGCCGCCGTCGAGGCCGAGGCCGCCCTGGCTGACCTCGTCGCACGCGCCAGGCGCACCCGGCCGCTGCGGGCCCGCCTTGCCGGGTCCATGCTGCGCCGCAGCCGGGAGCTGGCCGGCCTGCGCGAGCTGCCGAAGTTCCTCTGGCTGACCCCGCTGGCCGAGGTGCGCCGGCAGCTGCTCGCCGCGGGGGCCGAGCTCACCGGGCGCGGCCTGCTGGAGCAGCCGGAGGACATCATGTTCCTGACCCTGGACGAGGCCCTCGACGCCTCGCACGGCGCGGACCTGCGCGCGGTGGTGACCGGTCGGCGCAGGGAGCACCACCGCGAGGCCCGACGGCGGCAGGTCCCCGGCCTGCTGCTGTCCGACGGCACGAACCCCCAGGCCCTGCCCGACGACACCGCGCCTGAGCACGGGCCGGACGTGCTGGTCGGCCAGCCGGCGGCCACCGGGATCGTGACCGGGCCGGTGCGGATCGTCCACCACCCGTCGGAGGCGAGGCTGCAGCCCGGTGACATCCTCGTCGCCCCGACCACCGACCCGGGCTGGACCCCGCTGTTCCTGACCCTCGGCGGACTCATCACGGAGACCGGCTCCACGATCGCCCACGGCCCGACTGTGGCCCGCGAGTACGGCATCCCGGCCGTCATCTGCGTGCCCGACGCCACCACCCTGCTGACCGAGGGGCAGGTGGTCACCATCGACGGCGCCACGGGTCTGATCCGGATGCACGGCACGGCCGGCGGTGCGCAGCCCCTGGACGACCCGGACGCACGAGCACATCGGGCCGGGCGACCGGGCCCGGCCGCACCCGGAGAATAGGCGCATGTCAGGACGGTTCGCGCAGGTGCCCGGCATCGAGGACCCCTCGATCGGCACCCTCGAGGAGGCCGGCTGGGAGCAGCAGGCCGAGAACCCCTGGCAACGTCCGGATTGACCCGTCGTCAGCGGCTGTGCAGTTCTTCGGCGAGCATCACGATGATGCCGCTGGGGCCGCGGACATAGGCGAGCTTGTAGGCGTCCCCGTAGGTCCCTACCCCGCGCAGCGGGTGACAGCCGTGCCTCGCGGCGATCTCGAGGGCGTCGTCGATGTCGTCGACGGAAAAGGCGACGCGGTGCATGCCGATCTCGTGAGGCCGGGTGGGCTGTGTCTCGATCGCCTCCGGGTGGATGTACTCGAAGAGCTCGAGGCGACCGTTGCCGTCCGGGGTCTGGAGCATGGCGATGTTGACGTGGTTGCCGTCGAGGCCGACGGCGGTGTCCGCCCACTCCCCGCTGACCGTGTCCCGGCCCAGGACGGTCAGTCCGAGGTCGGTGAAGAAGGCGATCGCCGCGTCGAGGTCACGGACGGCGATACCGACGTTCTCGAACTTGATGGACATGTGGTGCATCGTACCGAGCCGCGGCAATCCGGTCCTGCCGACGCGTCTTCATGTTCCGAAGGACGGACCCTCAACGGCGACTGCCGTGCAGCACCCGTCGGGAACCCGAGCTGCGGATCGCCATCGTGCTCATGGTCAGGGCCCGTAGACCAGTCCGACGACGAAGATCGCCACCGGAACGCAGAGCAGACCGAAGGCGACAGCCACAGCCCCCAGAATCTCCTTCTGCGCGCGGAATCCGGCAATGCCACCCACCAGTCCACTGACCGGGGGCAGCGCGAACGTCCACAGCGGCTTGGCCACTCCCGTGCCCTGCCAATCGAGGAGCATCAGCGTCAGCGCGGTGGAGACCGGGAAAGACGCCCAGGCGATCGTCGCCAGGATGCGCTTCCGCTTCTCGCGAACCGGAGCCTTCACCAAGAGTTGTCCCTCCTCTGCTCCACCGAGGGTGGAGTATTCGATGGAATCGGTGCGTGGCCCTCAGGAGGGCATGGTCCCGCAGGAGTGCCGTGCGTCCGCAGCGGCATCCAGATGGCCGATCCCAGTATCCGGGGGTACAAGGCCGCTCCAGAGATGTCCAGATGGCGGGCGACCTGGGTGGCCGGCTCCCCGCCTCTAGATCAACTGTAGGGCGCTGCGGAACTGGGAGTCGGTGGAGATCGGGCGCACGCCCTGCCACAGACCCATCCGCCACACCCGACCGGCAGGACGTTGCCAACACCGCCGCCTCGTGCTTGTATGTAGATACGTTTTTGACCTAGATACAAGGTGGCCAGCATGGATGCGGATCAGTGGTCGGCGCAGGACCGGGGATGGGCTTCGCGCTACCGAACGGTGATGACGGGCAAGCACGTCCCGGAGTCCTCGCTCCAGGAACGTGAGCACGAGCTGCTCGACGCGGTCCGGGTGGCCCAGGTCTCTGCTGCCGAGCTCTTCGGTGATCCCACGGCACTGGCCACGGAAGATGCCGCTGAACTTGCGACAGTCGAGGAAGAGGTACGAACTTCCCTCGGCGCAGGGCTGCGGCCGGTACTGCAGGAGATCGGCGGCAGGCTGACGGGCATCAGCGCTGTCGCGGCGCTGCTCATGGTCCTGCGCCACGGGTGGTCCATCGACGTCGACATCACCCATGTGCTCGTCGCCGCCAGTGTGCTCCTGGCCTTCCTCGGGTGGGTGGTGCTTCGAGCTCTATTCGTTGCCGGCCGAGCGGGGGTGACGATCAGCGTCTCTGTCGTCCTCGGCGCGGTCGTCGTCGCGGGAATCGCCTTCGCGGCAAACCTGGGATCCGGGCACTACGCGGCACGCGATGTCCCCGTGGTACTGCTGGCCTCGGCGATGCTCACCCCCGGGGTGGTCCTGCTGGCGGTCTCCCAGCGGATGCCGCAACAGGTGCTTCGCCAGGAATGGAACGACGAGCAGTGGCTGCGTCGCTTCACCAGCGGGCTGCGCACCCGCCTGGTGCCCTCCAGATCCGTTCGGGACCACGTCACCGAGATCGAGCAGGCCCTGGAGCTGTCCGGCACCTCGGCCTACGCCGAGTTCGGGCACCCGCTGGTGCTGGCGCGCGATCTGGCCGCGACCCATCGGATCGCTCGGACACGGCGCTGGTGGGTCCTCACACTCGCCGGCACGCTCACACCCCTGGTCATCGCCGCCCTCATCGTCACCGCCCACAGCTGGGGGGCGCTGACGATCCCGGTCGCGCTGGCGTTCGTGCTGTCCGCGGCCGTGGTGCTGGGCACCGCTTGGGGCGACCGACCCTGGAGGGCGAGGCAATGACCCTCCCCGCGTGGCAGCGCGCATCCCTGCCGATGCTCCTCCTCCGTGTGCTCGCGGTGGCACCGCGGCACGGGTACGGGATCTCCCAGGCGCTCGTCTCGGCAGGACTTCAACCCATCAAGGGAGCTCAGCTCTATCCCGCCCTCGGACGGCTCGAAGACGATGGTGCGATCACCGCACGGTGGGAGCAGAGCGGACCGGGCCCCGCGCGGAAGGTCTACGCACTGACCACCGCAGGACTCGAACAGCTCCACGAACTGAACGACCAGTGGGAGGCCTTCATGACCGCGGTCGAAACCCTCGGCCGCCCCGACCCAGCCGCTACTGCCGATCAAGCACCCCCGGCCAAGACATAGCCACGCCAACGCCTGGGCCCATACCGGAACGAAACCTCAACGGTGACGTCGTTCTCGTGGGCAGTGACCGGCAGCGGGCCCTATGGGAAGCGGGGGGCGGCGTGGGCTGTGGCCTGATTCAGATCGGGCGGGATCGATCGACGATGCTGGCAACGGCGGCGGCAGCGAGGACGGCGAGGGCGCTCCTGAGGCGGTCCGCCGCCCCGCGCAGCGGGCCGCACCTGAGGACCAGGCGCAGTGTCCGGGCCGGGATGGCGAGGACCTTGCGCCCGTCGCGGGCGGTGTCCAGGCGCCGGGCGATGAACGGTCCGAGCAGGTGGGAAGCGGTGACCGAGGCCCACAGTCCCGCCACCCATCCGGACAGTCCGCCGCCCCGGGCCACGAGCACGATGGCGTCCGCCGCTCCCCCGTCGGTGCTGCGCACCGGGGTCGCGGCGAAGACATGTCGCGCCAGTGCTGCGCCCCGGCGATCCGCCCTGCGGAGCTCCTGATGTCAGCGGTGATGGTCGAGTCCGAGGTCGCCGACCACCCGGGCCACCCGATCGCGCTGCCCCTCGTCGAGGCCCTGCAGGGGCAGCGGAAGACAGGCCCTGGGAGCCAGGCCCAGCTGCTCGGCGCACGCGGCCACGACCCGCAGGCTCCCGAACTCGGCGAACAGCTCCCACAGCGGTGCCAGCCGGTCGGAGGCTGCCGCGGCCTCCTCGGCCCGTCCGTCCAGGGCGGCCCGGGCGATGCGCAGGGCCGGGGCCGGCAGGGTGCCGGCGAGGACCGAGTACCAGGCGTCGCAGCCGGCGGTCAGTCCGGCGGCGGCCGTGGCGTCCCCGGAGATGCCGATGCTCACGTGGGCCGGGAGCACCGCGCGGATCTCGCGCACCCGCGCCCGGGCCTGCTGGGGGTCGGCGGGCACGCCGGGGATCTTGAGGGAGGCGATACCGGGCAGCTGCCCGATGCGGCCGTAGAGCTCGGTGGTGAAGGTGACGTGGGTGGTGCCCGGGTTGTCGTAGACGATCACCGGCACCGAGGAGTGCGCGGTGACGGTGTCGAAGAGCCCGACCACGTCGTCGTCGGTCAGCGGCTGATAGCTCATCGGAGCCAGCAGCACCGCGGCGGCTCCGGCCTGCTGGGCGTGCTCGAGGTGGGTGAGGACGTGGGAGGTGCGCAGGGCACCGATGCCGACGAACACCGGGACGTCCCCGGCGTGCTCGACGGCCAGGTGGGCGACACGGCGTCGTTCCTCGGTGCTGAGGTAGGCGTAGGAGCCGGTGGAGCCCAGGGCGGTGATGGAGTCCACCTGCGCCGCCGCCAGCCGTCGGATCAGGCCCACGTAAGCGGACTCGTCCACCGCATCGTCGGCCAGGGGGGTGAGGGGGAAGGCGCTCAAACCGGTGAACATGGTGCTGTCTCCTTCGGTGGAACGGATGGTGGATCGCGGCGGCACCGCCGTGGGGGAAGGGCGACGAAGGGTCATGACGGGTCCCCTGGGGTGTGCTGGTCGCCGGCAGTGAACAGGCGGCGGGCGCTCCGCACGTCGGGGCCGAGATCGGCCAGGCGGGTGGCGAGGTCCTCGGCGGCGTGCAGGGCCTCGTCCGTCATGGGCGCCAGCGCGTCGAGGATGAACAGGGCCGTGGTGGTCTCCGCTGTCAGTGCGGTGCGCCGGCCCTGGCGCCAGTTCCAGCGGCGGCAGGTCACCCCGGACTGGTCGCACCACACCAGCTCGCCGGGTTCGGGGTGCTCGATCACCGGTTCACCGCCGGCCACCGTGTCGAAGGGCTCTTGGCCGGTGGCGCGTACCAGTCGCGGCGCTCCGTGGTAGCCGGCCAGGTCCTCCCCGCCGAGTGGGATCTGGTGCAGGACCGAGACCGCGTTGTAGAGATCGGTCAGCCGGTTCACCCGCGGCAGCCCGGAGGCCGCTCGGCGCGTCAGGGCCTCCAGGCTGTTGCGCGTGCGCTGCGGTTTCGCCCCGAACGCCCGGTAGGCCTCCCGCCACGCGGCCACGTGCGGAAGCTGGTCCACCGGCCGGTCGGCCAGGGCACGGGCGGTGGCGGCCTCGGCTTCCTGGAGCAGCGCCTCACCGGCCGCATCGCTGGGGCCCGGCGCCCGTGCTGGCGACCGGCCCTGTCGCGATCCCCCAGGTCGAGGGATCGAAGGATGCCGGACATAGGCTGGCGTCATCATGTCGATCATCATTGTCCGCGACCAGCAGTCACCCGTAGGGCCGCTACGCCGCACAGCCCCCGCTGAGGCGCGCCACGATGACGGGGCCGTCGTCACGGGCCACGATCGATGGTGAACAACTCGGTCTGGCGGGCGCCGGGGATGCCGCTGATGCTGACGATGACCGCCCTGGGCTTCTCGGGATATGCCGCGCTGCTGGCCGTCGCGCCACTGTGGGCGGTGCACGGCGGCGCTGACACCGCCGGCGCGGGGCTGGTCAACGGCGTGCTCATGCTCTTCACCGTACTCACCCAGCTGTTCGTCCCCAGGGCCCTGCGCCGCTTCGGCTGGGCGCCGGTCCTCGTGGCGGGCATGCTCCTGCTGGGACTGCCCGCCCTGGCCCACGGCGTCAGTGACGCCCTGGGGCCGACCCTGGTGCTCTCCGCGGTGCGCGGGCTCGGATTCGGCGTACTGACTGTGACCGGCAGTGCACTGGTGGCCGAGCTGGTGGAGCCACAGCGTCGCGGGAAGGCGATCGGTGCCTACGGCCTGGCGATCGCGGGACCGCAGATCCTGTTCCTGTCGGCGGGACCCTGGATCGCCGAACAGCTCGGATTCTGGGTCGTGTTCACCCTGGCAGCCCTGCCCGTTGTCGCCGTCGTGCCCGCGATCGGTCTGGCCCGGATGCTGGACGGCGTCCCGGAGGGGGACGAGGAGGATGAGCGGGCGCCCTACCTGCGCCTCCTCCCTCCGATGGCGCTGCTGACCGGCGTCACCCTGGCCGGCGGCGCGCTGATCACCTTCATGGCCCAGATGAGCAGCAGTGCCGCGCTGACCGCCCTGGCGCTGCTGCTGATGAACCTCGCCGCCGCACTCACTCGTTGGCGGATCGGCGCACTGTCCGACAGGTACGGCCCACGCCGGTTCATCGCGCCGCTGGTGCTGCTGACCACGGCCGGCATGATGACCATCGCCTGGGCGGTCCGCGATCCCCGGGCCACCGAGGCCCCGATGTTGATGATCGGAGCAGCGATGGTGGGCATCAGCTACGGCGGCCTGCAGAACCTCACCCTGGTCGTGACCTTCCACGCCGTCAGCCGGCCGCACTACGGTACGGCCAGTGCGGTGTGGAACATCGGCTTCGACATCGGGACCGGTCTCGGGTCGGTCCTGGTGGGCATGATCGCCGCAGGGACCTCGTTCAGCACCGCGTTGTTGATCACGGGTGCGATCTCACTGCTGACTCTGCCGCTCGCGCTGCGGCGTCGCACCGCCGGGCCGCAGGTGAATTGATGCCGCAGACACTGCTGGCGCGGACGAGGAACGGCGGATTCTGGTGGTCATTGCAACAGCAGGTCGCCGATCACTTCGATCGGTTTCTGGAACTCTAGGCGTTTGCGGGGACGGTCGTTGAGCTCCTCGGCGACCGCGTCGAGCTCTGCGGCAGTGAACGCTGAGAGGTCGGCGCCTTTCGGGAAGTATTGGCGCAAAAGGCCGTTGGTGTTCTCGTTGATACCGCGTTGCCAGGGCGAGTGTGGGTCGCAGAAGAAGATCTCGATCCCGGCGTCCACCCGCACCTGCTTCCAGTCGCGCATTTCCGTGCCTTGATCCCAGGTCAGCGACCGTCGCAGCGCCTCCGGCAGTGTCTTGATCTTCGCGGCCAGCCCGTCACGGACCTGTTCGGGTTTGTAACCCTCGGGCAGGTGAACAAGCATCGTGTAGTTGGTGGTGCGTTCCACCAGGCACCGACCCAGGCCACCCCGAGCAACACCGCGCCTCCGAGCACCGGCGCCCCGGCCCCCACCCAAGCGGCCGCCGGGCGGTGCAGTACCCCGCCGGGGGAACCGGCCGCCATCAGATCCCCCAACGAGGCACCGAGACCCAGGACTCCGGCGACCGCCCAGGCCACCAGCACCACCGTGACGAAGAGCCCGGTGTAGACGTCGACGAACCGATCCGCACCTCGAGCCCGGCCCTGGGCCTGGGCTGCTCGCAGGAACACTACGATCTCGGCGGGCTCGGCAGGCTTCAGGCCGGCACCGCCCGTCACGACTGGCCCTCCCGCTGCGGCTCAGCCGTAATCGGTGGCAGGGCACCGTCGGAGTCGAGGCTCAGCACGGTGGTGCCCACCGTGTCCGCCAGCGGCGCGTCGTGGGTGGCGATGAGCAACCCCGCCCCTGCCTGCCGGGCGGTGACCAGACGGTCGGCCAAACGGGCACGCATCAGAGTGTCCAGGCGCTGTTCGGGCTCATCGAGCACCAGCAGCTCGAACGGGCGGATCAGGGCCGCGGCCAGCAGCGCCCGCCGACGCTGGCCTGAGGACAGAGCGAACGGCGAGGCGTCCACCCGGTCCTGTAGCCCGAACTCGACCACCGCCTCAGCGGCCACGACCGGCGCATCGGCCACCCCGTGACCGCGCAGCACCAGTTCCAAGTGATGCCCCACCGACTGTCCCGTGACGGGTTCAGTGGAGGCTTGATAGTGCCGCTCCGGCGGTCGCCGGGGCGGTGTGGTGACGAT